>NZ_JBYCZS010000007.1:0-195622 GCF_057586355.1 Caulobacter sp. SRI_008 | reverse complement strand
TGGGCCGGAGCCCTAGACCGCCTCGGAAGTCCCGGGAGCGGCCCCCGCCGGTGCGTTGCGCTGCGGCGGAGGCGGCTATCTAGACTACCCTACGGAGATGTCAAACAGGTTTTTCACGTAACGTTGGTTTAAATGCATTCTGCCTCGGGAACATCGCCCCCCAGGCCTTCACGAACCCGGCGCGGGCGCACCCGAAACCCAGGAACGGCCCCTAGAACATCGCCCGCCCGCTGAAGCTCAGTTTGTAGGCCTTCTGGTGGCGCGTGGCCTCCACCCCGCCCTTCACCGCGAAATAGGACAGGGCCGAACCCGCCTTGACCCCGAAGTCGAGCGTCAGCGCGCCCTGGCGGTTGTCGATCGAGCTGATCGTGAAGCTGGAGCCGCCGCCGGTGAAAGCCGCCACCGTCTCGCCGATGTCGCCCGCCACGGTCTGGCGATAGCCGACCCGCACCTCCGGCTCGAACCACACCCCGTCGGCGTTCTCGTAGCGCTTGCCGTAGGCCACGCCGAGATTGGCCGACAGGTTGCTGAACGAGCGCGCCTGGATGACCTGGTCGAAGCCGTCGCCGCCGCCGTACTGCTCCTGCTTGCTCTCGTAGAGATAGGTGTAGTCCATCCGCGCCTCGGGCCGCAGATAGGCCTTGCCGAAGTCCTGGCGGTAGGCGACGCCGCCGAAGGCGTAGCCGGTCAGGCCGTACCAGGCCGAACGGTTCTTGAGATAGACGTCGGCCTCGCCGTCGCTGTCGACGTCCTCGGAGATGAACACCCGCCGGCCCTTGAAGCGGCCGCCGCCGCCCCCGCCGCCGAGATTGAACCGCCAGCCGCCGACCGAGCGGCGCCAGTAGACGCCGGTCTGGCCGAACATGCCGCTGTTCTGCTCGCCCACCTTGGCGGCGGTGTCCTTGGACTGCAGATTGACCAGCGACAGGGTGACGCCCAGCGCCCCGCCCGCGTCGCCCATGGCCTCGTAGCCGGCCACGAAGCCCACCGCATAGGTGTCAGAGCCCAGGGTGTCGCCGTCGTCGATGCGCACCAGGGCGTTGACCTCCTGCACCCAGACGCTGTCGGGACCATAGCGGTCGCCGGCGTCGGGCCGGTCGGCCGTGGCCTCGCCGATCTGCTGGTTGATCGAGGTCAGGGCCCGGAACGCCCCTACCCCGGTGTCCGGCAGCATCTGGTTGTAGAGATTGTAGAATCCGTCGCGCGTGTACTGCACGAGGAAGGCGTCGGCGATGGTCGAATCCGCCCCCAGGGCGCCGAACACCGCGTCATAGGCCAAGGCCTGGCCGCTGCTCATTCCCGCCTCCGCCGCCGTCCGGCGGCGCACGTCCAGATAGACGCTGTTGTCTTCGGCATAGGCGCTGGCGACATAGAGATAGGGCGCCTGCGAGACGGTGCTGGCCAGGGTTCCCGCCGTCAGGGTGTCGGCGGTTAGCACCGTATAGGTGGTCGGCGCGGTCAGCAGGCTGGTCAGGCGCACGCCGATCGTCGCGCCGCTGGCGATGGTCGCCGTGCCCACCGTGAACGAGGTGTTCTCCCCGGTCGTCGGGTTGGCGGTGATGTAGAGTTCGGACTCCGAGCCCAGGTTCAGGCTCTTGACCGCGATGGTGTCGGTGTTGGTCACCGTCAGGCGGCCGTCGCCGATGGTCAGCGAGCCCAGGCCGTCCGGGTCGATCAGGTCGCCATAGGCGGTGGCCCCGCCGTCGATGTTGAGGACGTCGTCGCCCTCGCCGAACGACATCGCCCCGATCAGGTAGCCGGCGTAGATGTTGAGGGTGTCGTCGCCCGAGCCGAACAGCACGTCGCCATAGATGTAGGGCGTGATCGTGGTGGCCGTGCTCGTCGTCAGGGTCACCGAGGTGGTGCCGGCCACCGAG
Organism: Caulobacter sp. SRI_008; assembly: GCF_057586355.1. Lineage (NCBI taxonomy): Bacteria > Pseudomonadati > Pseudomonadota > Alphaproteobacteria > Caulobacterales > Caulobacteraceae > Caulobacter > Caulobacter sp. SRI_008. The sequence goes on along the minus strand of NZ_JBYCZS010000007.1, from coordinate 193,745 downwards.
CCGCTGTTCGAGGTGGCGGCCGTCTGGGTCAGGGTCACGCCCGTGGTGTTGGCCGTCAGGTCGAAGGCGATGGCCGAGCCGGTGGCCGTGGTCGTCACCGTGTCGCCCGCCGTGGTCACGGTCGGGGCCACCACCGCGGCGTAGATGTGGCCGCTGTTGGTGATCGAGGTCAGGGTCCCCGACTCGTCGAGCACCGCCACCGCATCGCCGCTCTCGCCGGTGCGGGTCACCGCGATCGTGCCGGTGTTGTTGAGGCTGCTGAGCGTCGCGCCGGAATCGATGACCAGGCCGTAGGCGGTCGCCGTCGTGCCGGACTCCGCGTAGGAATAGGAACTGGCGCTGATCGTGCCGCGATTGAACAGCGTGTCGACGTCGGCCCCGGACTTCAGGTGGATCGCCGTCGAGTCGGCCTCGTAGGACGAGGCCGAGATCGAGCCGTCCAGGCGGATCCCGCCGGTAAGCGTAGTGGTGTAACCGGCGTCGCCGCCGATCTGCAGGGCCGTGGACGTCACCCCGTCATAGATGCCCGCCGCCGAGATCGAGCCCTTGATGATCAGGGCGTAGGCGTCGGCGTCCGTGCCGACCGCCCCGATGGTGACGTCCTGGGTGTCCGAACCGATCAGCAGGGCCGGCGCCTCGCCCTGCACCGAGATCGAGCCCGTGCCGGTCGAGGAATAGCTGGTGGTGACCGTGGTGGTCGTGGTGCCGTCGACGGTGACGGTGCTGTCGGAGCCGGTCAGGATGATGCCGCCGGCCACGTCGGCCGAGACCACCACGGCCGAGCCGCCCTGCAGCAGGTTGTCGGCGTAGGAGGTGATCTTGGCCAGGGTCGAGGTCGCGCTGGCCCGGCTGGTGTAGCGATAGCCGGTGGCGTTGACGCTGCCCTCGATCGACAGCGCGCCCGAGACGGCGGAATCCACCGACAGGCCTACCGAGTTCTCGCCCTGCACGCTGATCGAGCCCGACTGGGTGACGTTGCCCGTCACCCCGCCCGCGATCTTGATGCCGGTGCTGTCGTCGCCGACGATCGAGATCGAGCCGCTGTTGATCAGGTTCCCGATCAGCGGGGATTCCAGCAGGATCCCGTAGGAGTCGTTGCCCTCGATGGTGATCGTGCCGCTGTTAGTGACGTCGCCGGTGAAGGCGTCGGTTCCCTTCAGATAGATGCCGTACCGGCCCGAGCCCTCGGCGAAGGCGCCGTGGACGATGCTGGAGGTGGTCGTGGCCGAATAGTCCTCGGTCAGCGAGATCGTGCCGTCGTTGGTCACCGTGCCGGTGTTGCCGCCCAGCACGAGGATGCCGATGGAGTCGGAGACGTCTTCCGAGCTCAGCGTGCCGTTGTTGGTGACGGTGTTGCTGCTGTCGAGCGTGACGATCGCGCCGGAGATCGACAGGGTGATGGCGCCGGCGGTCGTGATCTTGACGTCGTCGGCCGTGCCGTCGCTCGCCGTCGAGGTGGCGATGGGCGTCGTTCGGGAGTCGCTGGTGATCGTCTTCTCGGCGTGCGCCACGGGGCCGATCGCAAGCAGTGGCGCGGTCGCCACGGTCGCGATCAAGGTCAGTCTCTTCATGACGCGTCTCCTGTATGAGCGCGTCGATAGGGACCGTGTGCAGCGAGACGATGGCCCCGGATTTGCGGCGAAGCTACGATAACCGCGTTCTCTGCAAGGATCGGCCGATCCTTGCAAGACTTGGTCATGAGCACGCCATCTCGAGGGGTTTTCTTGCAGTGCTCGCGCCCCCGGAGCCCCCTCCCCCACGCCCGCCGGCGGCGCCCCAGTCCGCAAGCTGGCGACGATGGAGAGCGTTTGATGTCGACCCGACTGGCCCTGAAGTGCGAGGCCTGCGGCGGCCCCGCCGTGCTGACCCTCAAGCAGGACGTGCTCGACCTGCTCAGCAGCAAGGTCTCCGTGAACAAGCCCTGCCCGGCCTGCGGCGGCGCCCTCAGCTCGCCCGGCGGCTACTACCGCAAGAACGCCGAGGGCGTGCTGGTCCGCCTGGCCGGCTACAGCCCGCCGTCCGCCGCGATCAACTGAGGCGCTCCGCGACCGCCGTTCCGACGGTGGTGCCCCAGTTTGAATCTGGGGTTAGTAAGCCCGGCCAATTGAGCGGGCCTAGCTGCGAGCTTGTCGGCCCGACTGGCTGATATCGCGAATTGATACAGGCCTATCAGGCCGCCGCCACGAGACGGATTTCTCTATTCAACAAAGGTGAGAAATGAGCACTGCTCCTGCGCCCGCACATGAAGCGTCGCAATACAAGCGCAAGTACCGAATGACGGTAATCCGGCCAGGTCACGAGCCGCAAACGAGCATCGTGACCATGTTCGGCGAGGGGGTCCCTCCGAGTGGGGAGACGCTTGCAGGATGGATTATCAAGTATGATGAGATTGCGCAGTGAGGTCGGGCGGAGTGACAACTGGGTTGCTCTCGATTTCGGACAACACGCTCTGCAATTTGTCGATCACTTCCTTTGCCTGAACGACGGACAGGAAGAACGTTCCATCCGTATTCTCAAGCAAGTGAAGAACGATGTCTGATATACCGGAACCCCGGATGTCACCTGCTTGAATCTTTTCGACGAACATAAGTGTGCTCCTGATAAGCGACCTTTTATCCGACGAGCCGCTACCCACAAGTTAACACCCTGGGTGGCATGACAGCGTCATGCACGCTAACCGTATGGCAGTCCGTCTATTATTCGCCGGAAACCGGGCGTTTCAGATTTACTTCGAGAGGTCGGGAATCTGATTTCCCCGCAGGACGCACCCTCCGTGGTCGCTTCGATGATGCCACAGAGAGCCTGCCATAACTTCCGCACGATGCTGTCAACCAGCGCCCCGACATCACTGATGCACAACCGATCGACCAAGAGGTCCAAGACTTTGCCCCCATCCATATGAATGTATGGAGGTTTGAGGTGGACATTTTGGATAATAAATCGAACGCTCGCTTCAAGATTCGAGATGTCTTCTTTGGCTCCCTCGACCAATGAAATGGTTCGCGAAATAGATTTCGCGTATATTTCTGCCGGCAAAAAACCTCGAAATTATCGCGCGAAATTTACGGCTACTTTCCAGCCTAATCGAGCGGGAGCTCACCAGATTTTTTCGGCTTTGCGCGATATGGCTTTTTTGTCCCGCCGCTATCTATCCGATTGTCCCTCAAAAGCTCCACTATGCGCCCCCGGAAATGGGGCCACAGCGCCTCAGCAAGGGAAGAGAAGGCATCAGGAGAGATACCCTGACTGGGGCTGGATCTCCGCGCATCATCAGTTGAAGGCGGTCGGCGAGCCTCTGCTGGCTCATTGACCGGGATCGAGACATTGACACCGGGTAGCAGACTGACGGTGACGACGCGCATCTGCTTGATGCGCAGGTGAACGAGTGGGTCGGCTAGTTGCTGGTCGGCCAGAACAACAGCCTCCTCCAGCGAGAAATCCACCGTCGGCGCTTCGTCAAGGCGGAATGGACGGCCCAGTTCCCTCGCCACAAGTCGACCGAGGCCATCAAAACTTGCAGTCCAGGTGCGGCGCTCGCCAAGGCCTCCGATTGTGTAGGCCCAAGCGGTCACCGCAGGCCAAGCTTGAGATAGGTCTTCAGCCAACGCTAAACTCGGAGCCCCGCCAGCGGCGACCGTCGCGAGGTAGCCCGCGAGAAAGCTCAACTCATTGCGTTGCGCGGTGTGATCACTTTCGGTTCGGGAGAGAGCTTGGATGATTTTATCAAACTCTCTGACTCTCGCTTCAGGCGTCAATCTAGGAAGGTCGCGCAATATCTCCGCTTCAGGCAGTGACCTAAGCGCCCGATATAGCGCCTCGGCTTCATCCTCATCGGGACGTTCCGCCCTGGCTTCAACCAGCGCCTGTATGGCCTCAACGATATTCCTATGCTCAGTAGTGCCCGGCGCGCCAAATGCTGTTGCTGCGGCAAGCGCCGTCCAGACGGGCTGGAGCCCCGCTTTCAGCCGGGACGCCCCACTACCCGATGAGCGCATAACCTTGTGCGCTGTATCGTATCGGTCGAGCACCTCGCTAATGGGCGTCTGCTCCCACAGGGCCAGGGTCCGAGCGATGGCGTAGGTCTGGGTGGCCAAGCAAGTCGCCAGCCTGAGCTTCCCAACGGAGCGCTCCGCTAGCAGCAGCGCTTCAGCAATTGCCAACCCAGTCCAGGCAGCTTCGAGGCCAATCAGGTCGGCGTGCCGAATGGGTCCATCAAGCGGATCAAATCTGGCTGGCGGTAGAACATGACACCACGAGGTGATTGGCGACAGATCAGGCCGAAGCTGACCGATGCGACCGTAGAGGCGCCGTAACTCTTCTGGCGCAGCCACAAGTGCCAACGGTCGCGCAGGCTCTGCGCCAGAGCGAGGCTCGCGCCACAGCACGCCGATTTGCCCAGAACCTAGCCTCTGGCCATGATGGCGCCCTTGCCATGTAACGGGATAGCCCGCCGAATGGCCTTCGAGCAGCTTGTTCAGCTCCAACTCGCTCGCCGGCGCGTATAGAAAGGTGTCGTTCATCAGGATGACCACAGGTCCGTAGTTGGCGGCGAATAGGCCCTAGCCAAAGCTTGAGGTAAATCGCTACTGTAATATATGTCCAAGCTCGTCTTGGCTCTCGTGATTACTGTGTAGTAACTTTCATTCGAGCGCCTGTGTGCTAGTTCGTCGACGAACAGCCAGTGAACGGCTCTAAATTCTAAACCTTTACAGCCCTGCTCCGTTACAATTGTTATTGGCTTTGCAGGGTCGATTGCGACATTGAAGTCCTTGTCATCCACCCCTCCGCTTTTTGCGCGGACAATCTGCGCTTTTCCGGACAGTTGCGGATCGGCCTCAAGGGCCTGGAGCACCAACTCGCGATCTTCAGTGCGCGGCACGATCACGCCGAGAAGGTCCCCTTGCTGCAACAGGCCGCTGTAGGCGCGAAGCTGATCTCGCAAGCTTGCCGCCGCAAGCGCAATTTGCGCCGCTTTCGATTGGGCATGATGGGGATCAATGCGGCCAGGAGTGGGGCCTTTGTAGTGGGAGGTTTTGCGAAGCGAGGCACCGCTTTCTGTTTGAAGGATGCGATCCGCGACTTCGCACAGTTCGGGCGCCAAGCGGTAGTGAAACGGCAGAGTGTGTTCGTGAGGCGGCGGAGGCAGCGCCCTCAGGGCCGCCAGCCCGGCTGCGTGCTCGAAAATTTTCTGCCGATCGTCCCCTACGAAAAATAGTACGGGGCTCCAAGCTTGCAGTGCGGCAACTTCCTCCTTCATCAGGTCTTGGGCTTCATCGATAAATAGTGCGTCGTACTTCGGGATTTTGCCTGCGCTCGCCAACTCAGCGCCACTGAGCGCCAGCGCCGCCTTCCACTCCACAATGCCGTTGGTGCCGACAGGGAGGGCCTTGCCATGCTGGCGGTGAAGACCCCGAAGCCAGCTATCGATCGTGGAAACGCATGAGCGCGGAAAGATTTCGCGCTTCTGGTCGTCGTAGCATCCTGTTTTCACGAACTCGGTCAAGGAGCGCGTGAAGGTTAGGACCATAACATTGGGCATTTCTTGAGTTCGAACGAATTGAGCCCTTCGAAGCAAAACGTTCGTCTTTCCTGACCCCGGCGGCCCCAGCACGAGATGGCTTTCGGAGAGGGGAAGTTCCTCTATGAGGGATATCTGCGCTGGATCGAGGCTTAATTTGCTGGTCCACCATAGAGACATGAATACTACCTCATCGATTCTTCATTTGCTTGCATGATGGATTTTGCAAGATCGGCCACGCAAGATATTGCAGCTTCACATATAATGCTGGCTGCACCTTCGGACTCTTTTACATCTGGTAAGGATATAGAGGCGCTTTTTGACACTCCATTTACGTCAGCACTGATTTTTGCTTCCAGTTTATAATTTGCTCCCAGCGTTAAATCTTCTATAGATATCTTGTAATCTAAAGATACAGCTGACAATGGAGAGCTTGTTGAAATAATTGACGGTTCCCATTCAAAAGTTATTTGCTTTTCAGCATCTTTCGACCCGGACTTCACCTCGTGTGTGGCGGTCACGCCTTGCCTCGCGAGAATTTGAGACACGCCATTTTCCACGGCGCGAGCTAAATCCATGCTTCTCTTGTATGGCGTTTCGATTGTAGGCGAAGATACACGCGGGCGAATGCCGAGGCCCAGCGCCTCCAGCGATAGCGCTCGAACATTTTCATGATCCATAAGAAAATCTTCGAGCCTAATGGATTTCCTTCTGTGCCAATCTTTATCTAGCGACCTCCTTGCCAGAGCCACTAGGTCTTGATCGACATCCGATGCCTCCACGACGGGGTCTTTGGTGGCGACTACCCAGGCAAACCTATATCTATTCTCTTTTGATAAGGAGTATTGCTCTTCATACATGGGCTCCTGCATAATCAGGTCGTGCAGCAGGCCGCCCATTTGATACACATCCAGGGCGTGCCACAGTTCCGCACTAGGCTCCGCTAGCCTGAAGAGGTACTCAGGCGGAGAGTATCTAGAAGTTGCGACAACAGGTAGTTGACCACCGTGATCAGTGCCGATGCCTACAGGATCGTGTACATCCCTCATAACGGATAAATCTAGTAGAGTTACACTCTCAAAGTCTTCCGATATGAAAATGTTTGCTGACTTTATATCCCTGTGACACAGGCCTCTTTCCCTAAGAAAAATGCACGCCCTAGCCACCTGATCAACTATGTGTCGTATTTTGCTTCTGGGAACTTCCTTTAGGCATTTTTCGAGTTCGCGCCCGCTCGCCTTATTCATCACTAGAAATAGGCGCCCATCAAATCGTCCGCCGTCGTAGATTTTAACTACTTGGGGGCAATCGTGGACGCCAAGAGCAACCTGCTGGTCTACTCGTATCTCGCCTAAACGCCCCATCTCCCCCTCGGAGAAAGCGGCATCAAGAATTTTGAGCGCAAGATTCCCGTGAGGGGAGCGTACGGTGAAGACGGGGGCGGTGCCGCCTCGCCCAGCGGTGTCTAGCACTGCCCATTCCGGTCCCTTGCTGGCGCACCAAGCCTGGGCGATCAGTAAGTTGGCATCATCGATAGCGAGTTCGCTCATTGCTGTACTCAAGCTTACAACGCAGGCAAACTCAACCGTGACGTTACGCCCTTCGCCGATTACGCGGTGGCGGGACTCTGCGGACCGTTAAGGCGCGTCCGCCTGCCGCGCCCGCCGCATACAGTCCGAAGGTGTGGCGCGGAATTCTATCGCATCACACAGCCGGATGCCTTTCGCCGCCGCCTTGGCCTTCCGTCGTGCCTCAATAGCGTTGGCTTGGTCGATGGTGGAATGCAGAGAGTCCCAGGTCGCTGGGGCGGCCGACGCGCGGTTGTTGCACCCCATGGCGTTCCAGAACGCAGTGCTGGGGTTCTCAGTCAGGCTGGAGCCATTCGCATCGACGAAGATGACGGTGCGCTTCACGGTCGAGCCGTCGCCCGTTTCAATGCAAGAGGTACTATCGTCTGGCTGCCAGCGGCGGATCGAGAGTCCGTTTGAGGTGGCCGGAGGCGCTTCATTCAGGGCTGTCGCCCACGCCTTGGGATCGTCAAGGCAGTTACCACCGAGCGGGCATGGCGCCGCCAGAGCGGCACCAGGGTAGACGAACAGAAGGGTGATCGTTGCCAGCCGACCGAAGCGCATGAGTGACCCTCTTGAAGTTCAGAAGGGTCTATTTTGCCTATCAAGGGTTACCAAAATAGGCAGAATGGCTCCTGGAGCCAAACTGCCTGCCGCCGCCACATTCCGGCATGGATTGGGCGGCGATCGTTGGGGCAAACATCCGCCGATTGCGGAAGGCGAAGGGCCTTACGCAGGAGCAACTTGCGCATGAATCCGAGGTGGCGATGCGCTACGTCGCTGGCGTGGAGCGCGGCGAAGAGAACCCCTCTCTAAAATTCCTAGTGAAGATCGCTGACGCGCTAGGCGTGGAGCCCTCTACGCTGTTGGCGCGGAGCTAAATCGAAACTCATCGCCCGGTGCCGAGTTTCCGGTATTCGCCCAGGCACATTGAGCAGACCGACGAAGCGTCCGGCTCCAGCCGTTCAGCCGCCCCCCTCGCGTCTTCCAGCCGATAGAACGGCAGCCACTCGCCAGACTTCGTCCCGCAGGCGCCCTTCTTGCCGGCGCCGTCGCGGCAGTTCGAGCAACCGGCCGCGTGGACCTTCGTCGTGTGGTGGACGAAGCTCCGGTAGACCCAATGCGAAGGGGCGAGTTCGACGTCACCTGGATCGACTTCAACCGTCTCGCTGGCAGCTTCGACGGGATCAATTTTCCAAGTCTTTCGGTCCGAGAGTAACCTGTCGGTCATCGCCAGGAGATGCTCGATCCCCCACAGCCCGTCGGCGATCCCGGCCTGCATCGCCGCCGTGGAGAATTTGATCCAGGGGTTCGGCTTGCCGTTCTTGTCGAACTTCTCTGCCGGTCGCGCCGAGCGGCGTATCCAGATGTAGTTGTGGTAGAGAATCCAGAGCGCGATATGGCGTTCGTGGTTGAGGAAGCGCTTCGAGAACGCGTTCGTCCTCCGGCCGTAGCGGCGAACGGCCATTCTGACGTTGAGGTTCTGCCGCTCCACAAAGCTGGTGTGGATATCGGCCTCATCGATCTCCCCCTGAACAACCGTCCGGGTGGCGCCTTCATATCGAGAGCCCTGGAGTCGATTGCCGTTCTCGTCGGCCTTCGTATAGCGCTTGTAGAGAACCCCAAAGTTCACATCGCCCGCGAACGCGCGCTCCATCGCCTGGGGGTAGGCTTTTAGACCGTCGGTCACGAGAGTTGGGCGTATAGAGAAATCACCATCCTCATTGCGCTTGAGCTTCGCGGCGACTTTCCGCGCAAACGCCGTCGCGTCGGCGTAGCTCTGGGAGCCGAGGTGATAGGTGAGGATGAATTTGGTGTCGGCGCAGACCGCGAGATAGGTCCAGACGGTTCCAGCGCCCTCGACCTCGGTCTCCATCCGCGCGACGTTGAAGCTACGCGCGGCGACATACGAATGGAGTTCGTCAGCCTGGATTTTTGTGATCGTGAGATCGCTCAGCGAGGCGATGTAGCTGATCGCCATATCGCCGGCGTCTTCGAAGAGCTTGGCGACCGTGGTGAGGCTCACACCGAAGATGCGAGCGCACGAGCGTTGCGACATTCCCTCGCACAGGGAGTGCAGGATGTAGGTACGGAGTTGTGCGTTGAGTTTATTCGCCAAGCGCCATCGCTGGCCGGCGCCGGTCAGTCCCAAAGATGCTGAATTGAGTCATGGTCGTTCTCCGAGATATGCCCGCCAATCGGGCGAGCCGGAGAAGCCATTAGGCTAACGAATATTCAACCAAAAACCGAAAATTAACTAAAAATCGACCGCATCGACACATGTGGTCGTGTCAAAAATACAACTAATGGCCGAACGTTTGCTTATAAAAATAATGAATATTAATCTACGCCTTATTCTTCCTACCCTTGGCGGCCGCGCTCACTTGGTCTAGCAGGTGATTGAGATCGGCGCGTGGAAGCTCACGCCGCGCCTCTTCGATCAGGCGCGCCTCTTCGGCGGTTTCAGGTTCGGTGTCCCCGACGTGGAGTTTTGCCGCGCGGATGATCCACGCGGCATCTTCTGGATCGGAGTGAGTTCGTTTCGGCATCATCGATCCCAGCCTGCAAGCGACAGGCCAGCGCATTATAGCACGCGCTAGCAAATGGTCCCCGCGTGGATCGCGCTGGAGACGGCGTGGCGGAGGAGTGCGGAGACCGCGCCCTCGCGGGTGATGGAAGTGACGCAGCGGTTGCCGTCGATCGAACCCACGAAGCGGAGCGCTCCGTCCTCGACTTCGCTGCTGATGGAGAGGTGCTGCGCACCCTTGCGCAGGTGGATGGTGTCGGTGCGGTAGAACATGGTGGCGTCTCCGTTGTTACGCCACCCCACGCAGCCGCCCACCCTCGGGCTTAGCAACGCCCTTTATGAAACTGGGGCACCACCGTTCCGACCCGCTTCTTGACTTCCTGCGAGGGAAACCGCGACAAGTGACACAACTGTAAATTGCCTATGGGCGCTCGGGCGCCTATGCCTAGGCGGTCAGCTTCGGAGTATTCGAGAATGATCCGCCCCGCCGCCGTGTCCGCCTTCGCGGCCCTGGCCGTCGCCACCACCGCCCTGACCCCGATTTCGGCCGCCTGGGCCGCCCAGGCCGCTGAGCCTGCCGCCGCTTCAGCGCCGAAAGCGTCGATCGCCGTTCCGCCGATCGTCTATCGCGAGCGCACCCTGGCCAACGGCCTGAAGGTCTACGCCTCGCGCGACGTGACCACTCCCAACGTCACGGTCCAGGTCTGGTACGGCGTCGGCAGCAAGGACGATCCGATCGGCCGCTCCGGCTTCGCGCACCTCTTCGAACACCTGATGTTCAAGTCGACGCGCAACATGCCCAACGAGATGCTCGACCGCCTGACCGAGGACGTGGGCGGCTTCAACAACGCCTCCACCGCCGACGACTTCACCAACTATTTCGAGGTCGTGCCGGCCAACCACCTGCAGCGCCTGCTGTGGGCCGAGGCCGACCGCCTGGGCTCGCTGGTCATCGACGAGGCGGTGTTCAAGTCCGAGCGCGACGTGGTCAAGGAAGAGCTGCGCCAGCGCGTGCTGGCCAATCCCTACGGCCGGTTCTTCATCAACATCCCGCGCGCCTCGTATTCGGTGCACCCCTACCAGCGCCCGGGCATCGGCTCGATCGAGGAACTGGACGCGGCCACGGTCGACGACGTGCGCGCCTTCCACGCCGCCTACTACCGGCCCGACAACGCCGCCCTGATCGTGGTCGGCAATTTCGACGACGCGCAGCTCGACGCCTGGATCGACCAGTATTTCGGCCCGCTGAAGACCCCGGCCGCGCCGATCAAGGCGGTCACCGCGGTCGAGCCGCCGCGCGCCGGCCCCAGGACCGTCACCACCTACGGCCCCAACGTGCCGCTGCCCGCGGTGGCGATCACCTGGCTGGCCCCGCCGGCCGCCGATCCCGACGTGCCGGCCCTGGCCGTGCTCGACGCCATCCTGTCGGCCGGCAAGTCCTCGCGGCTCTACGACGCCCTGGTCTATGACCAGAAGATCGCCCAATCGACCTTCTCGGCCGCGCCCGACAGCGCCCAGCAGGGCCTGTTCTACGTCGGCGCGATCATGGCCGGCGGCAAGACCGCCCAGCAGGGCGAAGCCTCGCTGCTGGCCCAGGTCGCCCGCCTGCGCGACGCCCCGCCCACCGCCGCCGAACTGGCCGAGGCCAAGGCAGGCCTGCTGGCCGGCGCCGTGCGCGAGCGCGAGACCATCGACGGCCGGGCCTCGGCGCTCGGCTACGCCCTGCGCACCGAAGGCGACGCCGGCCGCGCCAACACCGACCTTTCCGCCCTGCAGGCGGTAACCACCGCCGACGTCCAGCGGGTCGCGAAGAAGTATCTCGCCGCCGACCGCCGCACCGTCATCCGCTACCTGCCGGAAAGCGCCAAGCCCAAGGGCGAGGCCGATCCCTTCCCCGCTCCGCCCAAGGTGGCCTCGGTCGGCTATGACGGCCCGGTCACCACCCTGGCCCCCGAGGCCGAGCGGATCGCCCCGCCCGCCCCCGGCCAGCCGGTCTCGCCGGTCCTGCCGACCCCGGTCGAAAAGGTGCTGGCCAACGGCCTGCGCGTGATCGTCGCCAAGTCCAGCGACCTGCCGCTGGTCACCGCCGACCTCACCGTCAAGGGCGGCTCCAGCGCCGATCCCAAGGGCCTCGCCGGCGTCTCGGCCCTGACCGCCGAGCTGCTGACCGAAGGCGCCGGCGCCCGCACGGCCACCCAGATCGCCCAGGCCACCGAGGCCCTGGGCGCCGACCTCTCGGCCGGTTCGGGCTGGGAAAGCTCGTCCCTGACCCTCAGCGTCATCTCCGACAAGGCCGCCGAGGGCCTGGCGATCATGGCCGACGTCGCCGAGAAGCCGGCCTTCAAGGCCGAGGAGCTCGACCGCGTGCGGGCCGAGGCGCTGGACGGCCTGTCGGTGACCTACCAGCGCCCCGGCGGCGTGGCGGGCTTCGCCGTCGCCCCGGTGATCTACGCCGGCTCGGCCTATGGCCACGTGGCCGGCGGCACGCCGGGCTCGCTGCCCAAGATCACCCGCGAGGCCCTGGTGCGCACCCACGCCGCCTACTGGCGTCCCGACAACGCGGTGCTGGTGCTGACCGGCGACCTGACGCCCGAGCAGGGCTTCGCCCTGGCGGAAAAGGCGTTCGGCGGCTGGGCCAAGCCGGCCGGTCCGCCGCCGACGCCGGCCCCCGGCCCGACCGGCTATACGCCGCGCGAGGTGGTCATCGACCTGCCGGGCACGGGCCAGGCGGCCGTGGTCGTGGCCAAGCCGGCCATCCTGCGCTCGGATCCCCGCTACTACGCCGGCCTCGTGGCCAACGGCGTGCTGGGCGGCGGCTATTCGGCCCGCCTGAACCAGGAGATCCGCATCAAGCGCGGCCTCTCCTACGGCGCCGGCTCCAGCCTGACGCCGCGCGCGGCCTCGGGCGGCTTCTCGGCCACGGTGCAGACCAAGAACGAGTCCGCCGGCCAGGTGGTCGAGCTGATCAAGGGCGAACTGACCCGCCTGGGGACCGAGCCGGCCTCGCCGGCCGAGCTGCAGGCCCGCAAGTCGGTGCTGATCGGCGACTTCGGCCGCGATCTGGGCACCTCCGGGGGCCTGGCCGACATCCTCGGAAGCCTGGCCGTCTACGGCGTGCCGCTGAACGAGATCCAGGCCTATACCGACAAGGTCTCGGCGGTCAGCGCCGGCGACGTCCAGGCCTTCTCGAAGGCCGAGCTGGATCCCGCCAAGGCCAGCGTCATCGTGGTCGGCGACGCCAAGGCCATGGGCGAGGCGATCAGGACCGCCGCGCCCAAGGCGCTCGCCATCCCGATCGACAAGCTCGATCTCGACAGCCCGACCCTGACCCAGACCCCTGCCAAGGGCAAGTAACCGTGAGCGCGACGTCGCCAGCAGCCGGACGCTAGGCCGATGCTGTGGCTGCTGTGCGTCCTCGCCGACCCCGCCGCCTCGGCCCAGGCTCAGGCCCAGGCCGAGGCGGCGCGGCCGCAGGCGACCGACGAGGCGCCGGTCGCCCTGGACGGCGTCGAGGTCACCGCCCGCCGGGGCGCGGCCCTGATGCCGCCCGAGTACGAGCTGGGTCCCGACCAGATCGACGCCATGGCCCTCGACGACATCAGCCAGGTCGTCAACGAGGTGAACAAGCGCTTCGGCGGCGGCCCGGCGCCGGTGATCATCGTCAACGGCCAGCGGGTGTCGGACGCCGACGCCTTCACCGGCTTTCCGCCGGACGCCCTGGTGCGGGTCGAGGTGCTGCCGCCCTCGGCCGCCACGGCCTACGGCGTCGGCGGCGATCCCACCCGCCGGGTGGTCAACATCGTGCTGCAGAAGTCGTTCGCCGCCCGCGACGGCCTGGCCAGCGCCGCGGGGCCGACGGCGGGCGGAACCGTCAGCCTGTCGGGCGACCTGCGCCGCTCGCGCATCCAGGACCTCAACACCAGCCGCATCGGCCTGCGGGTCTCGACCGACACCGCGCTGCGCGCCGCCGAGCGGCCGGACTATCTGGAAAGCCACCCCGACAGCGTCGAGGCCACCCTGCGACCGGAGTCGCGGCGGGTCGGCGTCGACATGGCCCGCACGGGCGGCGTCGGCCAATGGCGCGGCTCGGTGCGCGCCATGCTCCAGGCCAGCGAAAGCAGCTTCACCTCCGACACCGGCGGAGCGCCCGTGGTGAGCCGCAGCGAAAGCCGCAACGCCAACCTCACCGGCGGCCTGGGCGGCCAGGCGGCGGGCTGGCAGGTGCGCTCCACCCTGACCGGCCTGCTCTCGCGCACGCAGTCCTCCGGCCTCAACGACGCGACGACCGACAACCGCTCGGCCAATCTCATCCTGGGCGCCAATCGCACCCTGCTGACCCTGCCGACCGGGCTGGTGATGACCGACCTCTCCGGCCGCGCCACCGTCTCGCGCTCGCAAACGCAGGGGCAGGCCCTGAACCGCTCGGTCTCCAGCAGCGGCCAGGACCTCGACGCCTCGCTGTCGGTTCCGCTGCTGAGCTCGGCCCTGGCGCAGGACTGGCGCGGCCCCAAGCTCGGCGACGTCACCCTGCGGCTGTCGGCCGGCCTGCGCCGCGCCGACGCCGGCCGCGGCGACAACCTGGGCGCCAACCTCTTCTGGACGCCGATCCGCAAGCTGAACCTCTCCACCTCGTGGTCGCGGGCCACCGACGTCCCCACCGAGGACCAGCGCTTCGCCCCGGCCCTCTACGGCAGCCCGACGGTGGTGTTCGACTTCCGCACCGGCCAGTCGGTGGAGATCACGCCCCTGACCGGCGGTAATCCCGACCTGCGGGCGGCCAAGCGCGACTCCGTGACGGTCGCGGCCTCGGCCGGCCCCTACACCCGCTGGTCCCTGAACGGCGGGGTGAACTACCAGCGCGGCGAGGCGACCGACGGCATCGGCTCGCTGCCCACGCCCACCGCCGACATCGAGGCCGCCTTCCCCGAGCGCTTCCAGCGCGACGCCGACGGCCGGCTGACCAGCATCGACCAGCGGCCGATCAACATCGCCTCGTCGACCTCCAGTTCGCTGACCTCGAACTTCAACTTCACCATCCCGCTCGGCCATCCGATGCTCGCGGGCGGCGGCGGCACGGTGCAGGTCTCCCTGAACCACACGGTTCGGCTCGAGGACGCCACGGTAATCCGCGCCGGCCTGCCCAGCATGGACCGCCTGGCCGGCGACGGCGGCGGCCTGTCGCGCCAGGACTTCGGCCTCAGCGTCAGCGCCCGCCGCGGCCCGTGGAGCCTCAACGCCGGCGGCGCCTGGCGCAGCGCCTACCGCATCCGCAACCAGAGCGGCCAGGACGGCGACGGCGACCTGAAGGTGGACGCCTTCGGCACGGTGAACGTCCGGCTCGCCTATCTGGTCAACCGCAAGGTCGCCCCGCCTGCGGCCGGCGACAGCCCCCTCGCCGCCGCCGCCCGCCGCAACCGCGGCTTCACCCTCGCGCTCGATGTCGACAACCTGCTCGACGCCCGCCCCCGCGCCCGCCTGGGCGACGGCCGCCCCGCCCCCGGCTACGGCCGCGACGACCGCGACCCGATCGGCCGCATGGTCCGCATCGGGTTGGCCAGCCGGTTCTAGGATCTGCCTGACGTTCCTGGACGCCCCCATCCTCCGTCCTTCCCCGCGAAGGCGGGGATCCAAGCTGACTCTCGGGGATCGGCACGACCGCGGGTCGCTGTCGGACTCGGCTTGGGTCCCCGCCTTCGCGGGGATTTGACGGTGGAGGGGAGGCCTAGGAGGCCACCCCCGCCCCCGCTGCGCCCCGAACCGTCAAGCCGCGCGCCTTGCCGCATTTGACCGACCGCGCGAGGCGGCCCACAGTCGCATCGCTGGACAGGACATGAGGGCGCGATGACGTCGTTTCCGTTTCCGATCGCTTCGCCAGCGCCGCGCGCGCGCCGCCTGACCGTGTCGCCCTCCGCCTGACGGGGCCGCGCGATGCCCCAGCACGGCGAACAGATCGGACCGGTCCCGGACTGGCTGCCGCACGAGCGGCCGCTGATGCCCGGCTCGCCGTCGACGCCCGCCTTTCCGACCCACTTCCGCATCATCCACGGCCTGATCAGCCTGCTGATCGGGATCACCGGCTCGCTCGGCACGGCGTTGGTTTCGGTCAACCTGCCAGCCATACAGGGCTCGCTGGGCCTCAGCCCCGTCCAGGGCGCCTGGCTGACCACCATCTACGTGATGACCAACATCTCGATGAACCTGCTGCTGGTGAAGTACCGCCAGCAGTTCGGCATCCGCCGGTTCGCCCTGGTGTTCCTGACCCTCTACACCGTCACCGCCTTCGCCCACCTGCTGCTCGACAACTTCGCCATGGCCCTGCTGCTGCGGGCGATCAGCGGGGTGGGCGCGGCGGCGCTCACGGCCCTGGCCATGTTCTACATGCTGCAGGCCTTCCCGGCCTCGTTCCGGATGGGCGCGCTGGTGCTGGGCGTCGGCGTCTCGCAGCTGGGCGCGCCGCTGGCCCGGCTGATCTCCACCGGCCTGCTCGACGCCGCCTACTGGCACGGGCTCTATGCGCTCGAAGCGTGCCTGGCCGCCGCGTGCCTGGCCGCCGTCACCCTGTTCCGCCTGCCCCAGGGCGTGCGCATCCACGTCTTCGAGGGCATGGACATCCTCACCTTCGGCCTGCTGGGCGGAGGCCTTGGCCTGCTGGTCGCGGTGCTGGGCCTGGGCCGCATCGTCTGGTGGTTCGAAGCCCCCTGGCTGGGCTGGTGCCTGGCCGCCGCCGTGATCCTGCTGGTCGCCGGCGCCCTGGTCGAACACGGCCGCACCCACCCGCTGATCGACACCCGCTGGGTGGCCACCGGCGCCTTCCTGCGCTTCTGCCTCAACGTCGCCCTGGTGCGGGTCATCCTGTCCGAGCAGAGCGTCGGGGCCGCCGGCCTGATGCAGGCCCTGGGCCTGGCCCAGGAGCAGCAGCGCCTGCTCTACGGCGTGGTGCTGGCCGCCACCGCGGCCGGCATCGTCACCAGCGCCATGACCCTCAACCAGAAGACCCTGGCGCCGCAGTTCCTGGGCTCGATCCTGCTGATCGCCATGGGCTCGTTCCTCGACGCCCAGGCCACCGTCCAGACCGCGCCGGCCAACCTCTTCGTCAGCCAGGCCCTGCTGGCCTTCGCCGCGGCCATGTTCCTGGGCCCGTCCTTCATGTTCGGCATCGGCCAGCTGCTGACGAGAGGGCTGGGGTCGATCATCACCTTCTCGGTCATGTTCGGCGTGGCCCAGAACCTCGGCGGCCTGTTCGGCGCGTCGATGCTGGGCACCTTGCAGACCGTCCGCGCCCAGTCGCACGCCGTGGGCCTGGCCGAACGCCTGACCGGAACCGACCCCACCGTCGCCGCCACCCTGCAGGCCTATGCCGGGGTCTACGCCCCCACCCAGGCCGACCCGGCCTTCCGCGCCGCCGACGCCAGCGCCCTGCTGACCCAGCAACTGACCCAGCAGGCCAATGTCCTGGCCTTCAACGACGTCTTCCTGGTGGTCGGCCTCGTCGCCCTGCTGCAGTTCGCCTACGCCGGCTTCCTGTTCTTCCTCCTGGCCCGACGCATGGCGGCCTCGCCGCCCCCGCCGGCGCCGGCCGCCCCGTCCGCCCCCGCCCGAGAGACCGCATGACCGACGCGCCCTCGCCGCCGCCCCCTTCCCAGTCCGCGCCCCAGCCGGAGGACCGCGCCGCCGCGGCCGCCCCGCCGCCGGCCCGGCCCAAGCCGCCCAGCGCCCGGGCCATCGTGCTGACGGCCCTGGTCACCCTCGTCGTCGTGCTGCTGATCCTGTTCCTGTGGAAGCTGCCGCCCTTCGCCGGCTCGGTGCAGCGCACCGACAACGCCTATGTCCGCGGCCAGGTGACCACCATCGCCCCCCAGCTCAGCGGCTACGTGGTCAAGGTCATGGCCCAGGACTTCCAGACCGTGCGCGCCGGCCAGCCGCTGTTCGAGGTCGACCAGCGGATCTACGCCCAGCGCCTCGACCAGGCCCGCGCCACCCTGGCCGCCCGCGAGGCGGATCTGGCTAACTCCGTCCAGGCCCGCGCCTCGCGCGAAGCGACCGTGCTCAGCCGCGCCGCCGACATCCGCTCGGCCCAGGCCCAGGTCGAGCGGGCTCGCGCCGACATGGCCCGCGTCGCCGACCTCGCCACCGACGGCTCGGTGTCGCTGCGCGAGCGCGACCAGGCCCGGGCCGCCCTGCGCGCCGCCGAGGCGAGCCTCGCTTCCGCCCAGGCCGGTCACGAGATCGCCCGCCAGGACGTCCGCTCGGTCGGCGTCTCGCGCCAGGGGCTGGAGGCCGCCGTCGCCGCCGCCCGCGCCGCCCTGCGCCTGGCCGAGATCGATATGGCCAACACCATCGTCGCCGCCCCCACCGACGGCCAGCTGGGCCAGGTCGGGGTGCGGCGCGGCCAGTACGTCACCGCCGGCAGCCAGCTGGTGGCCCTGGTGCCGCCGCAGCGCTGGGTGATCGCCAACTTCAAGGAACGCCAGTCGGGCCGCATGCGGCCGGGCCAAACCGCCGCCGTCACCGTCGACGCCCTGGGCGACCAGCGCTTCACAGGCCGGGTCGAGCAGGTCTCGCCGGCCACCGGCTCGGAGTTCAGCATCCTCCCGGCCCAGAACGCGACCGGCAACTTCACCAAGATCGCCCAGCGCCTGCCGGTGCGCATCGTGCTCGACGCGGGCCAGCCGGACCTGGCCCGCCTGCGTCCCGGCATGTCGGTCGAGGCCGAGGTCGATATCGCCACATCCAAGCAGAATGGGGGCCGCCGCTGATGGCGCGCCGCCTTCTCCTCGCGGGTCTGTCTCTGGCGGGTCTGCTGAGCGCCTGCGCGACGCCCGGTCCGAAGACCGCGCCGCCTCCTGAAACGGGCCTCGCCCCGCCCGCCGGCTGGCGCGCCCCTGCCGAGACCAGCGCCGACGCGATCGCCGCCGACTGGTGGAAGGCCTTTGGCGACCCCCGCCTCTCCGACCTGGTCGCCGCCGCCCTGGCCCGCAACACCGACCTGGGCGCAGCCGAAGCCCGGGTGCGCGAGGCCGAGGCCCAGAGCCGCCTGGCCCACGCCGCCCTCCTGCCCTCGCTCAACCTGACGGCCGGCGCGCAGAAGGAGCGAACCTTCAACGCCTTCGGCGTCCCGACCACCAGCACCGCCGTCCAGTCCGAGCTCCAGATCGCCTACGAGGTCGATCTCTGGGGCCGCATCCGCGCCAGCGACGCCGCCGGCCGCGCCAGCCTGCAGGCCAGCCGCGACGCCCGCGACGCCGCCCGCCTGTCGGTGGCCGCCGCCGTCGCCCGCTCCTATGTCGCCCTCGTCTCGCTGGACGCCCAGCTGGCCACCGCCCGCGCCACCCTGACCTCGCGCCAGGAAGCCGCCGCCCGCGCCCGCCGCCGGGCCAGCGAGGGCGTCACCTCCGACCTCGAACTGCGCCAGGCGCAGGGCGAACTGGAGTCGGCCGTCCAGCGCGTCCCGGCCCTGGAGCTGGCCGTCCGCCGGCAGGAAAACGCCCTGACCCTGCTGGTCGGCGACGTCCCCGGCGCGGTGACGCGCGGCGGCCTCGACGCCCTGGCCATCCCGCAGCCCGCCGCGCCCCTGCCCTCGGCCCTGCTGGCGCGCCGGCCCGACATCGCCCAGGCCGAGGCCACCCTGGCCGCCGCCGACGCCAGCCTGGCCGCCGCCCGCGCCGCCTTCCTGCCCCAGGTGCGGCTGTCGGCGGCCGGCGGCGGGCTGCATGTCGAGCCCCTCGACTCGATCGCCATCTGGAGCCTGGGGGCCAGCGTCCTGGCGCCGATCTTCGACGGCGGCCGCCTGCGGGCCCAGTCCGA
This sequence comes from Caulobacter sp. SRI_008, assembly GCF_057586355.1. NCBI lineage: Bacteria > Pseudomonadati > Pseudomonadota > Alphaproteobacteria > Caulobacterales > Caulobacteraceae > Caulobacter > Caulobacter sp. SRI_008. The sequence goes on along the minus strand of NZ_JBYCZS010000007.1, from coordinate 174,328 downwards.
CGCGGCCACGGCTCGTCGCGACCAGGCCGCCTTCGCCTATCGCAAGGCCGCCCTCACCGCCTTCGGCGAGGTCGAGAGCGCCCTGGAAGGGAACGGGCGGCTGGCCGAGCAGGAAGAGGCCGCCGTGCGCCAGCGCGCCGCCGCCGCCTCGGCCCTCGACCACGCCCGCCGCCGCTACCGGGCCGGCTACGTGTCCTACCTGGAAGAGCTGGACGCCCAGCGCAGCCTGCTGGCCGTCGACCTCGGCCTCGCCCAGGTGCGCGAAGCCCGCCTGCAGAACGCCATCGCCCTCTATCAGGCCCTGGGCGGCGGCTGGACGGTTGGCGAGGGGCGGTAGGGGCGAACTCCGCAAGAACTCGGCTATTTTTCATCGAGCATCCCCGCGAAGGCGGGGACCCAAGCCGAGTCCGCGGATCGTCCACGGCCGCGCCTCATCCTGAAAGTCAGCTTGGATCCCCGCCTTCGCGGGGACGCTCGGATTTTGGGTGAGCGACGAGCGGGTAAATCTCGATCCCCCCCACCCCGACTCCGCTGGTCGGATAACCTTCAACGTCGAGCCCCCGCTCGTGCGCGCTCGATCAAACACCGTTATCCGGGGCGCCGGCCGGACGATCAATCGGACTGAGAAACCGCCGTTCGGCGCCACGAAATGCGGCGGCTTGCGCCTTAGCGATCATGTAACGCCCCCGCAAAGCCGCCTGCCCATTGCCGAACCTGCCCCCGTGCCCGACGCTCATCCTCGGCATAGCCACTGTGCAGTCTTGTATTCGCGTTCAACAATAAGAATACATCTAGGGCGGAACCCCACGGAGGAGTCATCAATCATGCGTTGATTTTGCGAAGAGGGGGCTACAATGAATAATAATCTAAAGAATAATTTGATCGCGGGGATCTCGACCCTGTCGATTGCTCTCTGCACCACCACCGTGGCGCTGGCCGCGGAACCAGCCCCGGTGCCGGATTCCGTCGAGCTCGACACCGTCATCGTGACCGGCACGCGCCAGACCGGCCTGCGGGTCGCCGACAGCCCCGCGCCCGTCCAGGTGGTCGACACCGCCACGCTCGAGCGCACCGGCCAGGTCGACCTGCGCCTGGGCCTGGCCAATCTGGTCCCGTCCTTCAACGCCCAGGCGTTCGGCGGCGACACGGCCAACCTCACCCTTTCGGCCCGCCTGCGCGGCCTGTCGCCCAACCAGGCGCTGGTGCTGATCAACGGCAAGCGCCGCCACACCACGGCCAATTTCGCGGTGCTGTCGGGCCCCTATCAGGGCGCCGCCGCCGCCGACCTCGGCTTCATCCCGATGTCGTCGATCGGCCGCATCGAGGTGCTGACCGACGGCGCCGCCGCCCAGTACGGCACCGACGCCATCGCCGGCGTCGTCAACATCATCCTCAAGAAGGCCAATTCCGGCGGCGTGGTCTCGGCCACGGGCGGCGAGTACTTCGACGGCGGCGGCAAGACCGCCTCGTTCTCGGCCAATATCGGCACGACGCCGACCGAGAACAGCTATCTGAACCTCACCGTCGAGAGCAAATACCACGGCTTCTCCAACCGCGGCCTGCCCGACCAGCGCGTCTACAACCCCGCCAGCCCCAGCTATTCGACCGCCAACAACGCCGTCGAAAGCCAGATCTCGGGCTATCCGAACCTGAACCTGATCTCGGGCGACGCCGAGTACCGGATGCACGTCCTGGCCTTCAACGCCGGGGTCGAGCTGCCCGAGGACTTCGAGGTCTATTCGTTCGGCACCTACGGCCACAAGGACGCCTCGGCCTACGAGAACTACCGCCGCTACAACCGCGTGCAGGGCAAGATGGGCGCGGCCGACCGTCCGTTCCCCAACGGCTTCAGCCCGCGCGAACGGATCATCGAGGACGACTACGCCATGACGCTGGGCCTCAGCGGCAAGGTGCTGGGCTGGGATCTCGACGTGTCGTCCACCTACGGCCTCGACGACATCGAGGTGCGGGTCGAGGACTCGGCCAACGCCAGCCTCTATGCCGACACCTCGACGACCACGACCAAGGGCTTCACCCCCACCTCGTTCCACGCCGGCAGCTGGCGCACCACCCAGTGGACCAACAACATCGACCTGCGCCACGACTTCGAGGTCGGCCTGGCCACGCCGCTGAACGTCGCCCTGGGCGTCGAGCAGCGCCGCGACACCTACGCCATCGGGGCCGGCGACGCCGCCTCGACCTACAAGGAAGGCTCGCAGTCCTACCCCGGCTTCTCCAAGACCGACGCCGGCGGCCATAGCCGCACCAGCTGGGCGCTCTACACCGACCTGGCGGTCTCGCCGATCGAGCCCTGGAAGATCGACGCGGCCCTGCGCTACGAAGACTTCAGCGACTTCGGCGACACCACCGTCGGCAAGCTGACCAGCCGCTATGACTTCAACGAGAAGATCGCCGTCCGCGGCACGGTCAGCACCGGCTTCCGCGCCCCGACCCTGGCGGAATCCTACTACTCGGCCACCAACGTCTCGCCGACCAGCGCCTTCGTGCAACTGGCGCCGAACTCGGCGGCGGCGGCCCTGCTGGGCATCTCCAAGCTGAAGCCCGAGAAGTCGACCAACTACAGCCTCGGCGTGGTGGCCCACCCGCTGCCCAAGCTGACGGCCACGATCGACTTCTACCGCATCAAGCTCGAAGACCGGATCTTCGGCTCCAGCTCGATCTACGGCATCCGCAACGGCGTGGTGGTCAACGCCAACGTCAACGCCGCGATCGCCGCCAACGGCAACGTGCTGGACAGCACCGTCACCAGCACCGGCATCAACATCTTCTCGAACGGCCTGGACACCCGCACCCAGGGCGTCGACGTGGTGCTGTCATACCCGACCAGCCTGGGCGACTACGGCCGCATCGACTGGACGCTGAGCGGCAACTTCAACGAGACCAAGATCACCAAGGTCAAGGCCGCCCCGTCCGCCCTGGCCACCACCAGCACGGCCTTCCCGAGCGGCCAGGTGCTGTTCGCCGGCAACGCCGCCTCGCTGCTCGAGACCGCCTCGCCCAAGTACAAGATCGGGCTGAACGGCCTCTACAGCTTCGGCCCGCTCACGGTCAGCCTGACCGAGACCTTCTATGGCAAGGCCTCGGCCCTGGCCGATCCCGGCACCGGCCCGCTGCTGATGACCGTGGTCAGCGCCACGGCGATCACCGACCTGGAGGTCTCCTACAAGTTCCCGGTCGGGGTCACCGCGGCGATCGGCGCCAACAACCTGTTCAACGAGTATCCCGACAAGTATTCGGCCGCCTTCCAGACGGCCTGCGTCGCCTCCGGCGGCGGCTGCGTCACCCAGTATCCGTCCTACTCGCCCTTCGGCATCAACGGCGGCTACTACTACGGACGCCTGACCTACACGTTCTAGGCGCTGGCTAAGCACTGGAAAATCCAGCGTTATGGGGAGCCGGGCCCAGTGTCCGGCTCCCTTCGTTTCGACCTTCGATTCCGCCGCCGCACGCCCTTCGCCCAGACTTCGCTCATGCGCACGCACAGGCGCCCAAGGGCTCGGCACAACGGCGTTCCTCGACAGGTCGAAGGCTCCTCGCGCGGCAAATGGATTGCCCCGGCGAGACGGTGATTTCGAGATGGACCCCACCGCCGCGGCATCGATCGGCGGAACAAGAAAGCAGGGCGGGCATATGGACGGAGTTCTGACGCGTCGTCGGTTTTTCGAGGGCCTGGCGGCCTATGGCGGGGTGTCGCTGGCCATGGCCGGCATGGACGCCCTGGGCTACGGCTTCGCCTCGGCCCAAGCGGCCCCGCCCTCGCTGGAAGGCGGCGGCAAGGGGATCAAGGTGGTGGTGCTGGGCGCGGGCCTGGCCGGCCTGACCGCCGCCTATGAACTGACCAAGCACGGCTACGAGGTGCAGGTGCTGGAGGCCCGGGGCTTCGCCGGCGGCCGCTGCCAGACCGCCCGCAACGGCTTCCGCCACGTCGACCTCAACGGCAACGACCAGACCTGCCAGTTCGACGAGGGGCTCTACATCAACCACGGCCCGTGGCGGATCCCGTACCACCACCGCTCGACCCTGCACTACACCAAGCTGTTCGGCGTGCCGCTGGAGAGCTTCGTCAACGACAACGACGCGGCCTACGTCTATTTCGAGAAGGGCGAGGGCCCGCTGAAGGGCAAGCCGGTCCGCAAGGGCGAGATCGCCGCCGACGCCCGCGGCCACGCCGCCGAACTGATCGCCAAGGTCGCCGCCAAGGGCGGGCTGGACAGCGCGATGACCGCCGAAGACCGCGACCTCTTCGTCGCCTACATGGTCAACGAGGGCCGGCTTTCGCCGACGGACTTCGCCTACACCGGCACCGACGGCCGCGGCTTCGACGTCCATCCCGGCGCCGGCGTCTCGCCGGGCCCCGGCAAGCCCTCCACCCCGCGCAGCATGGCCGACGTCCTGCACTCGGGCGCCTGGCGCACCCTGACCTCGGTGGCCGGCTACGAGCAGCAGCGCACCATGCTCCAGCCGATCGGCGGCATGGACCAGGTCGCCAAGGCTTTCGAACGCAAGGTCGGGGGTCTGATCCGCTATTCCAGCGTCGTCGAGACCATCCGCCAGGACGCCAAGGGCGTGAAGATCGGCTACCGCGACGCCTTCGGCGAGAAGGACGAGATCAGCGCCGACTACTGCATCTGCACCATCCCGCTCAGCGTGCTGCGCGGCGTCGACCTGCAGGCCTCCAAGCCATTCAAGGCGGCGATGGAGGGCGTGGCCTACGCCCCGGTCAACAAGATCGGCCTGCAGATGAAGCGCCGCTTCTGGGAAGAGGACCACTTCATCTACGGCGGCCACATCTACAACGACATGCCCGGCATCGGCACGATCAGCCTGCCGTCGACCGGCTGGCAGTCGCAGAAGGGCGTGCTGCTGGGCTACTACGCGTTCGGCGGCGAGGCGGCCAAGATCAGCGCCAAGAGCCCGGCCGACCGCGCCGCCTTCGCCGTGGCCGCCGGCCAGAAGGTGTTCCCCGAATACGCCGACAGTTACGAGAACGCCTTCTCGTTCTGCTGGCACCTGGCCGAGTTCAATCTCGGCGGCTGGGCCGAGTGGAGCGACGAGGGCCGCAAGAGCGCCTATCCGGTGCTGTGCGAACCCGACGGCCGCCTCTACCTGGCCGGCGAGCACCTCAGCTATCTTGGCGGCTGGCAGGCCGGGGCCATCGAGTCGGCCTGGCAGCAGATCGGCAAGCTGCACGCCCGCGTCCGCGCCGCCTGACCACCGCTTTTCTGATCCTCGGGGAGACTTGATGCTTCGCAACGCCATCATCGCCGCCCTGGCCGCCGCTCCGCTGGCCCTGGGCGCGTCCGCCGCCCTCGCCGCGCCGCCGACCGGCCAGAGCCTCTACGCCGACAACTGCTCGGCCTGCCACCAGGTCACCGGCAAGGGGGTCAAAGGCGCCTTCCCGGCCCTGGCCGGCGCGCCGATCGTCCAGGGCGACGGCAAGCTCATGGCCGCCGTCGTGATCAACGGCCGGGCCGGCATGCCCTCGTTCAAGGACGACCTGTCCGACGCCGAGCTGACCGGCATCCTCAACTACGTACGCGGCGCCTGGGGCAACAAGGGCAAGCCCGTCAGCTTCGCCGACATCTCCAGCGTCCGCGCCCAGTCGAACGCCAAGGCCAAGGCCCGCGGCCTGCAGGCCCACTGATCCCAGAAACCGATAAGGAGACGCCCATGAAACGCCTCGCCCTCGCCCTGCTCGGCGCCGCCGCCTTCGCCGCTCCGCTCGCGGCGCACGCCCAGGGGATCGTCCGCGGCGGCGACCCCAAGTCGGCCATCGCCAGCGTCGTCACCGTGCCGGCCGGCTACGACACCATCTATGTCAGCGGCATGACCCCGCCGGTCGTCGACGCCGCCGCCACCGGCGTCGCCAAGTTCGGCGACACCAAGACCCAGACCATCGGCGTCATCAAGCGCCTGGAAGACGCCCTCAAGAGCCAGGGCGCGACCCTGTCGGACGTGGTCATGATGCGCGTCCTGCTAGTCGGCGACCCGGCCAAGGACGGCAAGATGGACTTCGCCGGCATGATGGAAGGCTACAAGACCTTCTTCGGCACCGCCGAACAGCCCAACAAGCCCTCCCGCATCACCAGCCAGGTCTCGGCCCTCGTCGCCGACGGCATGCTGGTCGAGATCGAAGTCCAGGCGGCCCGCCCGCCGAAGAAGTAAGGAGAATCCCTCTCTCTGAGAGAGAGGGAGGGGCCCGCCGCGCAGCGGTGGGAGGGTGAGAGGCTTCACCGCCAGCCGGCGAACCTCGATCCCTTCCACCGCGGGCCTCAGGTGCGCACGCCCCCGCCTCCCGTCATTCCAGCCCCTGTGGCGGGGACATCCATCGACGGCCGGGGCGGCCCGCCCCTATTTCTCTTAGGCAAGAGCGGCCGCCCGCGCCGACAAGAGCACCTCTTCCACCACCCGCGCGGTCTCGGGCGTCGCATCGTTGGCGCAGGTCGCGCAGACGAACCCGGCTCTCGGGTCGACCAGGACCTCGGCCCGCCACAGCGTGTTCGAGCCCGTATGAAAAAGCCGGCCGTCTTCGCTGGTGAACCAGCCCAGGGCGTCGTTGGCGCCGAAGGAAGGTGTGTGGAGCTTGGTCCAGGTGGCCGCCTTGAGGAATGTCGTCGGGCGATCTCGGTGCGCGCTCAAATAAACCAGCATATCCGCCATCGGCATATGCACGCGGCCGACCGGGCCCATGGCGGCGACATTGTCGGCGTCGAGACCTCCCGGTGGATGGGGCACGCGCTTGCCGTTGGTCACCAGATGGCCGATGGGCTGGATTATCCGCCCGCGCACGCCCGGCGCGCCCTGTCCCGCACGTTGAATACCGAGCGGGTGGAAGACCTCCCTCTGGATCAGGGTCTCCCAGGACTTTCCCGTGACCTTCTCCAGCATCGCGCCGGCGACGACGAAGCTTGTATTGCTGTAGAAGTGCTGGGCGCCCAGCGGCCCCACCGGCTTTTGAGCAAGGGCGAAGCGGGCATACTGCAACCGCTCGGCGCGGGCGTCGGCCAAGTCCTGACTGAAGACCACCCCGCCAGTGTCGCCGATGTCGCGCTGCAAACCCGCGCGGTGACTGAGCAGGTGCACCAAGGTCGCGTCGCTGTAGGCCTGAGGAACCGAATAACCCTCCGTGGTGAGGATCTGACCGACCATCATGTCCCACGACAGTACGCCGGCATCCACCAAGCGGGCGCAGAGCGTCGCGGTCATCGACTTGCCAATTGAACCCCAGTGCCACTGATCCTGAGCCCGAATGGGAATCTGCGCCTCACTGGAGCGAGAGCCAGCCACCAAAATCGCCGACCTGGCCCCGCGCGCCCAGGCCGCGCCGATGCCGGGCGCCCCCGCGAGCCCCCGCTGCGCCTCAAGAAGATCCTTGGTCAGCAGCGGCCACTTCCGCTCCGAAATGCTGTCGGCGACCTGGCCCCTGGTAAAACGCAGCTCGACCGGTGCGCCTTGGTTGATCACCGCGTCCATATGGCGGTCGTCTTTCAGCACGCCTTCGATGGTCAGCTTGAGAGGCGCGATGCCGATCCTGACCTTCTCGCCATCGACAGTGACCTGTCCGCCGGGAAAACTCGCGTCTCCCTGGTTGAAGCTGCTGATCTGAAAGACCGCGCCCTTTGCGTCGATAAGCAGCCGCATGGTCTGCGGCACCTTCCCTGGATCGACGACCGCCGTCCAGGTTCCGTAAAAGCGTGGGTCGGCGGCAAATGCTTGGCCGGCGGCGGCCAGCCCCATAGCGCCTGCCAGACCTTGCAGGTGCGCGCGCCTCGTACTGTCCACAAAACCCCCCGTTTCGTTGCTGGCCCGAACGGCTTGGCCGTTCCACCACAGGTAGGCGCCAGTCAAGCTGAACCTTAATTGAACGCGCCGCCCGCGCCTTGTCCGGGGAGCGCGGCCTTAGACCGCCAGTCCACGATGGAATGTTCCGACGGTCCGTGACGGGTGTGAAACTAAGAGGACATCAGATGCAGCGCGCCCTCTCTCTTAGAGAGAGGGTTTCGGTGACCGCAAACCACCCTCTGCCGACATAAGATCCGTCCGCTTCTTGACGGGTTGTCGGTAGCGGTGGAGGTCCCCGGTTCCAGGGCGGGAATGACGGGAATTTTGAGGCCGAAAAACCTCACCCGTCGTTGGCGTGCTTGATCAGGTTGTCGCGCACCCGCGTGATCGTCTTCTGCACCTGGGCGAACTCCTCCGGCGCCAGGCCCGTGGCCTTGACCAGGGTCTTCTGGCCGCCCTTCTCGCGCAAAGCCCGCCCCGTCTCGGTCAGGCTGACGATCACCTGGCGCTCGTCGGCGGGATCGCGGCGGCGGGTCAGATAGCCCAAGCTCTCCAGCTTCTTGAGGATCGGGGTCAGGGTGTTGGACTCCAGGAACAGCTTGTCGCCCAGGCTCTTGACGCTCTGGCCGTCCTCCTCCCACAGCGCCACGATGATGATCCACTGGGTGTAGGTCACGCCCAGTTCGTCGAGGATCGGCTTGTAGGCCCGGCCATAGGCCAGGTTGGCCGAATAGACCGCGAAGCACAGGAAATCGGCGAGGCGCGGGGCCTTCTTCTCGGCGGCGGGAGGCGTCTCTGGCGTCGTCATGGCGGCCTTCTGGAAGCGGGATCGGGTCAGACGTCGCGAATATAAATCGGATCCGATTAAATCGGAAGGTTGACACGCGCTCGAACTCGGATTTATGAGATCGGTACCGATTACATCGGATCCGATTGAAAAGGAAAACGCCATGACCACCCCGATCGACGCCGTCCTCTACACCGGCGCCACCCACGTCACCGGCGGCCGCGACGGCGCGGCCCGCAGCACCGACGGCAAGCTGGACGTGCGCCTGTCGCGCCCTGGAAGCGCCGGCCCCGGGACCAATCCCGAGCAGCTGTTCGCCGCCGGCTGGTCGGCCTGCTTCATCGGCGCGCTCGGCCTGGCCGCCCACGCCCAGGGCGTCGCCCTGCCCGCCGACGTGGCGATCGACGCCGAGGTCGACCTGGCCAAGGCCGGCGAAGGCTTCGTGCTGCGCGCCCGCCTCAATGTCAGCCTGCCGGGCCTGGCGCCCGAGACGGCCCGCGCCTTGGTCGAGGCCGCCCACCAGACCTGCCCCTACTCCAAGGCCGTGCGCGGCAACATCGACGTCGAGCTGAACCTGATCTGATCCGGCCGGCGGGCCGATCCCCTTCCCCGCCCCATCGGCCCGCCTCGCCGCTTCCAGCCGGTCCAAATCACGATCGCCGCCGCCAATCCCCGTCCGCCCGTCCGCGCCACTCTCGCCGCCCAACCGGAGAGCCCTCATGTCCGCCCAGCCCGCCATCGATCTTCGCCGTCGCCGCCTGTTCCAGGCCGCCGCCGTCCTGGGCGGAGCCGCCGCCCTCACCGCCCTGGCCGCCTCCTCCGCCCGCGCCGCGCCCGCCCAGCCGGGCTGGACCCTGCGCCAGGTCGAGGCTGGCGACCTCGTGGTCGGCTACGCCGAGCAGGGCCCCGCCGACGGCGCCCCGGTGATCCTGCTGCACGGCTGGCCATACGACATCCACGCCTTCGCCGAAGTAGCCCCGATCCTGGCGGCGGCCGGCAAGCGGGTGATCGTCCCGCATCTGCGCGGCTACGGAACGACCCGCTTCCGCTCGGAGGCGACGCCCCGCAACGGCCAGCAGGCCGCCCTGGCGGCCGACGTCATCGCCCTGATGGACGCGCTGAACATCCCCAAGGCCGTGATCGCCGGCTTCGACTGGGGCGCGCGCACCGCCGACATCGTCGCGGCCCTGTGGCCCGGGCGCTGCCAGGCCCTGGTCAGCGTCAGCGGCTACCTGATCGGCAGCCAGCAGGCCAACGCCGCCCCGCTGCCGCCGCAGGCCGAGCTTTCCTGGTGGTACCAGTTCTATTTCGCCACCGAGCGCGGCGCGAAGGGCTACGCCCAGAACACCGACGCCTTCGCCCGGCTGATCTGGAAGACCGCCTCGCCCAAATGGGCCTTCGACGACGCCACCTTCGCCCGCTCGGCCGCCTCGCTGGCCAATCCCGACCACGTGACCATCACGATCCACAACTACCGCTGGCGGCTGGGTTTGGCCCAGGGCGAAACCCGCTTCGACGCGATGGAGGCGAAACTCGCCCAGGCCCCCGTCATCACCGTCCCGACCATCACGATGGAAGGCGACGCCAACGCCGCGCCCCACCCCGCCCCCGCCGCCTACGCCGGCAAGTTCAAGGGCCGCTACGAGCACCGCCTGATCGGCGGCGGCGTCGGCCACAACCTGCCGCAGGAAGCGCCCCAGGCCTTCGCCAAGGCCGTCCTCGACGTCGCCCGCTGGGCCTGACGCTTACCGGAGAAGGAGCCATCGCCATGGCCGATCCGAACCCGCTGTCGCGCCGCGCCTGGCTGAAGGCCGCCGGCCTTAGCGCCCTGTCGCTGGGCGGCGTGCTGGCCCTGCCGCCGGCCCGCCAGGCCCTGGCCCGGGCGCTGGAGCCCTCGCCGGCGCTCAATGCCCTGCGCCTGTCGGGACCCTGGCTCAACAGCCCACCGCTCGACGCCGCCGCCCTGAACGGCAAGGTCGTCGTGGTCTGCTTCTGGACCTATTCCTGCATCAACAGCCTGCGCGCCCTGCCTTACCTGCGCGCCTGGCGGGCCCGCTATGGCGAGCGCCTGGCGATCGTCGGCGTCCACACCCCCGAGTTCGCCTTCGAGGCCGACACCGCCAATGTGCGCCGGGCGCTCACTGATCTCGACGTCGACTTCCCCGTCGTGCTCGACAGCGAGCGACGGATCTGGAGCGCCTTTGGCAACAACGCCTGGCCGTCGTTCCACTTCATCGGCGCCGACGGCCGCCCGCGCGGCCATATCGACGGCGAAGGCGGCTATGACGCCTGCGACCGCCGGATCCAGGAGCTGCTGGCGCAGATCCCCGGCCCCGCCGTTCCCACCGGCCCGACATCGGCCATAGGGCGCGGTCCCGAGGCGGCCGCCGACTGGAACGACCTCGGCTCGGGCGAAAGCTATGTCGGCTATGGCCAGGCCCAGGCCTGCGTCTCGCCGGGCGGCCTGCTCCCCGACCACAGCCACCTCTACAAGGCGCCCGACCGCCTGCCGCTGAACGGCTGGGGCCTGACCGGCGAGTGGACGGCGGGCCGCGAGTTCGCCACCTCCGCCGCCCCGGCCGCCGGCCTCGTCCACCGCTTCCACGCCCGCGACCTGCACATGGTGCTGGCCCCGTCCGATCGGCCGGTGCGCTTCCGCGTCACGCTCGACGGCGCCGCGCCCGGCAAGGATCACGGCTGGGACGTCGCCGCCGACGGCTCGGGCGTGATCGACCGCCCCCGCATGCACCAGCTGATCCGCCAGGCCGGCTCCATCACCGACCGCACCTTCCAGATCGAGTTCCTCGACCCCGGCGCCCGCGCCTACGTCTTCACCTTCGGCTGACCGCCCTTCCCCACGCCTCCAGGAGACCTCCCATGTCCAAGACCGCCCTCGCCTTCGCCCTGGCTTTCAGCCTCACGGGCGTCGCCGCCCAAGCCGCCCCGCCCGCCGCCAAGCCGACCATCGTGCTGGTGCACGGCGCCTTCGCCGACTCCAGCAGCTGGGACGGCGTGGTCGCCGACCTGACCCGCGACGGCTACCACGTGGTGGCCGCCGCCAACCCGCTGCGCGGCGCGGCCTCCGACGCCGCCGCCGTGCGCACGGTGATCAATTCGATCCCCGGCCCGGTGGTGCTGGTCGGCCACTCCTACGGCGGCACGGTGATCTCGGCCGCCGCCGACGGCGCGCCCAACGTCAAGGGCCTCGTCTATGTCGCCGCCTTCGCGCCCGAGGTCGGCGAAAGCACCTTCGACCTGGCCGGCAAGTTCCCGGGCGGCACGCTGGGTGAGGCCCTCGACAAGCCGGTCGACCTGCCCGGCGGCGCCCACGACCTCTACATCCAGCAAGACAAGTTCCCGGCCCAGTTCGCCGCCGACGTGCCGCTGGCCAAGGCCCGGCTGATGGCGATCGCCCAGCGCCCCCTGACCGACGCCGCCGGCGCCGAGAAGGCCGTGGCGACGGCCTGGAAGACCATCCCCTCCTGGTGGGTCTATGGCGAGGCTGACCGCAACATCCCGCCGGCCGCCATGGCCTGGATGGCGAAGCGCGCCCACGCCCGCCAGGTCGTCACCGTGCCCGGCGCCTCGCACGTGGTGATGATCTCGCACCCGCACGCCGTCTCGGCCCTGATCGAGACCGCGGCCCGCTGAGCCGGGCCTGAAAGGAGAACCGCCATGTCCCGCAGATGGCTGATCACCGGCGCCTCGCGCGGCCTTGGCCGGGCCCTGGCCAAGGCCGCGCTCGAGGCCGGCCAGCGCGTCGTCGCCACCGCCCGCGATCCGGCCGCCCTGGCCGACCTCGCCGAGCAGTACGGCGACGCCGTTCGCCTGGCCGCCCTCGACGTCACCGATCCCGAAGCGGCCGAGCGCGCCGTCGCCCTGGCGGCGCGCGACTTCGGCGGCCTCGACGTCGTCGTCAACAACGCCGGCTACGGCGACATCGGCTCGGTGGAGGACACGTCACTCGACGACTTCCGCAAGCAGATCGACGCCAACCTGTTCGGCGCGATCAACGTCACCAAGGCGGCGATCCCGCTGCTGCGCGAGCAGGGCTTTGGCCACTTCATCCAGCTGTCGTCGGTGGGCGGACGCCTGGGCGCCCCCGGCCGCGCGGCCTATTCGGCCGCCAAGTGGGCGATCGAGGGCTTCTCCGAAGTCCTGGCCCAGGAGATGGCCCAAGTCGGGGTGAAGGTGACGATCGTCGAGCCGGGCGGCTTTCGCACCGACTTCGCAGGGTCCTCGACCACCCTGGCCGCCGGCCGGGCCGAGTACGACGCCGTCGTCGGCGCCGCCGCGCGGATGCAGGCCCAGTACCACGGCCGCCAGCCCGGCGATCCGGCGCGGGCCGCCCAGGCCATCCTGCAGCTGGCCGCGATGGACGCGCCGCCCCTGCGCCTGCCCCTCGGCTCCGACGCCCTCGCCGCCATCCGCGCCGCCAGCGCCCGCCGCGCGGCCGAGCTGGAACGCTGGGCGGACTTGAGCGCGTCTACGGATTTCTAGGCCTAGGTTACGGGAGCCATTTTTTCACCGAGCATCCCCGCGAAGGCGGGGACCCAAGCCGAGTCAGCGGGTCGTCCACGGCCGCGCCACATCCGGAACGTCAGCTTGGGTCCCCGCCTTCGCGGGGATTTCACGGGTGGGGTGGCGAACCAGGAGCCCCCCCAACGAAAAAGGGTAGCGCCCTCGCAGGCGCTCCCCCCTCCTCGAACCTTCCGAAGAAGCCCGAGCCTTACTTCCCGGCCTTGGTCGCGGCGATGTAGTCGTCGACCACGCGGTCCAGCACGGTCAGCGGGGTCATGCCCGACAGCAGGCCCGCGTCGTGGAACTTCTTGATGTCGAACTTCTTGCCCAGTTCCTTCTTGGCGCGCTCGCGGGCCCGCAGCCAGGTGATCTTGCCCAGCATGTACGAGCAGGCCTGGCCCGGCCACACGACGTAGCGTTCGATCTCGGTGATCGTGCCGCTTTCCTCGTCGCCCATGGTCTCGGACATGTACTTGACGGCCTGTTCGCGGCTCCACTTCTTGTAGTGCATGCCGCTGTCGACCACGAGGCGGACGGCGCGGAACAGGGCGTCGTGCAGCATGCCGATGTGGCCGCGCGGGTCGCCCTTGTAGATGCCCATCTCGACGGCCAGCTGCTCGGAATAGAGCGCCCAGCCCTCGGCGTAGCCCGAGAAGCCGATCACCTTGCGGATCATCGGCAGGCCTTGCGCCTCGTTCGACAGCGACAGCTGCAGGTGGTGGCCCGGAACGCCTTCGTGCACCGTCAGGGTGGTCAGGGTGTACTTGGCCTGCTCCTTGGTGTCGCGCAGGTTGATCCAGTAGATCCCCGGGCGCTTGCCGTCGAGCGAAGGCGAGTTGTAGTAGCCGCCCGGCGCGCCGGCCTCGATGGCCTTGGGCACGCGACGGATCTCGAGTTCAGCCTTCGGCAGGGCGCCGAAATAGGCCGGCAGCTGCTTCTCGATCCACTTGGCCTTGACGTTCAGGTCGGCGATCAGCTGTTCCTTGGCCGCGTCGGTGTTCTCGTAGATGTCCTTGCCCAGCTCGGCCATCCGCTCGCCGACCGTGCCCTTGGACATGCCGATCGACTTGAACAGCTTGTCGGCCTCGACCGAGATCGACTTCACCAAATCCAGGCCCAGCTGGTGGATGTCGTCCGGGCTCATGGTCGCGGTCGTGTAGTTCTTCAGCGACACGGCGTAGTAGTCGCCGCCGTCCTTCAGGCGCCACACGCCGGCGTCGTGGGTGGCCTTCGGGCGCACGCTTTCCAGCAGGGCGATCTGGCGCTTCAGGGCCGGCAGCACCGAGTTCTCGTAGACCTTCGAAGCCTCGCCGGCCCAGTCGCCGTCGATCTTCTTTTCCTTGGTGCGGCGGGCCACCGACTTGACCAGCGGCGCGTCAGCCGTGGGCGTGTCGGCGAAGGCCTTCATCTGCACCAGGGCCTTGTCGATGACGAAGTCCGGCGGGATCACGCCGTCGGCGTAGTCCTTCTTGGCGATCAGGGTCTCCTGATCCATCAGTCGGGCGAAGCCTTCCATGCGCTGCAGGTAGGCGTCGGCGTCGGCCTTGGTCTCGATGCTGTGCTGGGTGTCGAGGAAGTCGGGCATCGACTGGTAGGCGCCGGTCAGCTGGCTGAGGATGTAGGGCGCGCCCGAACCGCCGCCGGCGTAGCTGAACTTGCGATTGCCCTCGTCCTGCACCGCCAGGGTGAACTCGACGGTGTCGTAGTTGACGGCGTCCATGCCGCTCAGCGCCTTGCGGTCGATCGAGCGCAGCTGGGCCAGTTGCGCCGTCGTCTGGGCCGAGCCGGCGGCGATCGCCTCGAACGAGCGGTCGCTCAGCAGGCCCTTGGTCCAGGCCAGGTCGCCGCTGTCGAGACCGAGGCCCGTCGCCAGTTCGGGGGCCTGGCGCAGCAGCTTGGCCATGGCGTCGTCGAAGAAGGCGTTCAGCTTGGCGGCTTCACCGGCGTTGGACGCCGGCTGGGCGAAGCCCAGCGAGGGCGCGGCGGCGGCGGCGAGGCCGGCGGCCACGGTCGACAGCAGAAGTTCGCGGCGGTTTTGCAAGAGAGAGTCCCCTTCCCTGGAGCCCCTCCCCCAAGGGCGGGCTCGATCCTTACGTCCGGGCGCGACCATGCCGCGCCCAAAACAGCTGGGGCGAAGGCGTAAATGCCCACGTCAGGCGGGGCAACCGGGGACGGATTAATTCCGTGTCATCAAGACCCTGGAAGATCCGTCCCCGCGCGGTCGTTTCAGCGAGCGCCCTTGTAGAGGCGCCACAGGGCCGCGCCGATCTGGCAGGCGAAGATGATCCCGGCCACGAACATCCCGATGTGGAAGCCGGTGTCGACCATGTGCTGCAGCTGGCCCACGTCCTTGGCCGTAGCGGTCACCGGCGTCAGGGAAAACAGCGGCAGAGACTTCCACAGCAGGGTGGTCAGGACCATGCCGCCGATGGCCGTCAGCAGGTCGAACACCGCCCGCGCCCGCACCAGGCCCGGCCGGACCAGGGCGATCAGCGAGGCGACCAGGCTCAAGCCCGCCCAGACCAGGATCGGCCAGTAGAGGGTGGCCCACACCGGCGACGGCGTCAGGGCGATCGCGCCTTTCAGGGTCACGGCCCCGGTCAGGTCCACCCGCCACAGCCCCGTCCACCACAGGATGAACAGCGCCGTGGCGACCACCTCGAACAGGGCCTCGAAGCGCGCCTCGAACATCCCCTTCTTGCGGGTCAGCTGCGGCAGGTCGCGGACGTTCCAGTCGGTCAGGCCGGTCAGCGGCACCCAGCCGCGCTCGATGCCGGCGGCGACCAGGGTCACCAGCCCCGCCAGCATCAGGGCCGAGCGCGGGAAGTCGTGGGTCAGGGCGTCCAGCGTCACGTCCAGCGCCTCGCCCCGGCCCAGCAGGGCGACCACCACCGCCGGCACGACGGTGACGATCGCCGCCAGGGCCACCGCCAGCTTCAGGGCGAAGACGTAGAACGGATAGAGCGTCGGGCCGATCAGGCTCTGCTGCGGGCCGTAGCGGCCGGCCACGGCCAGCGGATGGCCGAAGTCCTTGAGCACCGCCTCGCGCTCCTTGTCGGTCAGGGGAGCGCCCTTGGCCTCCTCCTTTTCCTCGATGCGGTTGAGCAGCACGTCGCGCAGTTCGGCGACGATGTCCTCGCGTTGCGCCTTGGGCAGCAGGGCGCCCACGGCGCCGAGATAGCGGTCGAGCAGGTCCATGTGGGATCCCCTCAGATCAGGTTTTGCAGGGTGTCGTTGATGGCGCGCCACTCGGCGGCCAGGCGGGTCAGTACGGCTTCGCCCTCGGGCGACAGGCGGTAGAAGCGCTTCTTGCGCTTCTCCTCCTCGCGCCATTCGGAGGTCAGCAGGCCCTGGCCCTCGAGCCGGCGCAGCATCGGGTAGAGCGCGCCTTCGTCGATCTCCAGGCCCACTTCCGAAAGGGCCTGGCGCAGGCTGTAGCCGTAGCGCTCGACCTTCAGCTGGGCCAGCACGGCCAGGATCAGCGTCCCGCGACGCAGCTCCTGGCGCAGGGATTCGAAGATGTCGGTATCGGTCGGCATGAGCCTTCCTGTCTTGGTGTGCGCCGCATGGTGTGCAGCACATAGTGTGTGATACACACTGTGTGTCACACAGTAGATTTGCACGCAACCGCCGTTCGCTGAATCTTTCGTAATGTGCGAGGAGCGGAGCGATCACGGCCCCGACCGTCGGCGCCCGGCGTTGCGGCGCGAAGGGCGTCGTGGTCTTAAGGTCCCGCTTAAGTTGGGGGCTTTCGATGAGACGCGTTTCGATCCTGGGGGCGGCCTTGGCCGCGGGACTGTCTGTGGGATCCGCCGCCCGGGCCGACGAAGCGGCCCTGCGGGCGCGCAGCGAGGCGCTCCTCGCCGGACTGCAAGGCGCCCGGCTCCGCGCCTGCGAGGGCGACCTCGCCCAACGCCTGCAAACCGTGATCGACGATCCCGACTTCGATCGCCTCGCGGCCGACCGTCGCGAGAGCCTGCTGTTCGCCGAGCTCGGCTGCCAGCAAAAGGCCAAGGATCCCCCCGCCGTCATCGCGACGGCGCGACGGCTGCTCGGGGTGGCGGTGCGCCCGGAGGTCCGCGCTCAGGCGGCCCTGGCCCTGGTGATCGACGCCAGCCGCCGCGGCGCGCCCGCCGACATGGCGGCCAATGTCCAGATCGTGCTCGAGACCAGCCCGGAGCTGCTCACCCGGGCGCCGGTCCAACTGTTCGACTGGTCTCTGACCGGGCTGACCGACGACCCGGCCGCCGCCGGCGCCTTCGTCTCGGTCCTGCGCCGCGCGCCCTGGACCACCGAGGACGCCCACCAGGCCGTCGACAACCGCTGGGCCCTGCGCGAGGCGACCTTCGCCGCCGACGCGGGCGACATGACCCGCGCCGCCGCCGTCCTGTCCCGGGCCACCGAACTGCCGACCCTGATGGCCGTCTACCAGGACCGCCGCTTCGAGCCCCTGTGGCCGGACATGGCCGCGGCCGGCCGCTTCGACTGGCGCGCCCTGGAGACCGCCCGCCTGGCCGGGATCGACGAACGCATCCGCCGCGAACCGCGCCGCCTGGAGCTCGTCGTCCAGCGCATCCAGGCCCTGCACAATCTCCAGCGCTATGACGAGGCCCGCGCCGTCGGGGTCGACTACATGGCCCGCATGCGGCGCAAGGACGCCTTCGACGATCAGGCCGAACAGAAGGCCTGGGTGCTCTACGCCTACGCCGGCGTGCTCAGCGCCCTGGGCGAGCGCTCGCCCGCCGACCAGGCCCTGGCCGAAGGCGCCCAGGGGCAGGACAAGATCAGCCAGAACGTCAACCGCGCCGCCCTGCAGCTGACCCTCGGACATCCGGCCCAGGCCCTGGAGGCGATCGAGCAGGTTCCTCCGGACTACGGCACGGCCTACGGCCGCATGGTCGTCGCCAGCAACAAGCTGTGCGCCCTGGCCATGCTCGACCGGCGGCCGGAAGCCGAGGCCGAACTACCCGGGCTGCAATCGAACTGGCGCGACGCTCCCGGCGCGACGATCGAAGGCCTGGCCTGCCTCGAACGCGACGACGAGGCGGCCGCCGTTCTCGTCCGCTGGCTGCAGGACCCGGCCTTGCGGGGCGACGCGCTCGCCTGGTTCCGCCATGGCCAGAAGTCGCCCGCCGCCAAGGCCGCCGAGCCGACCCGGCCGGCCTACCTGCGCCGCCAGGGCGCCCTGAAGACCCGCCCCGAGGTCAAGGAGGCCCTGGACAAGGTCGGCCGCGCGCTCTCCGTCGACCTGGGCGGCGAATACGGCGGCTGACGGTCCGGCGGCACGCGGGCGCGAGACAAACGCCCTCACCCGGCCCAAACTCTCGCCATGGCCCACGACCTCCAGCGCTTCGTCGACGCCCAGGCGAGCACCTACGCCGCCGCCCTGGCCGAGCTGCGCGCCGGCGCCAAGCGCAGCCATTGGATGTGGTTCGTCTTCCCGCAGGTCGAAGGCCTGGGCCGCAGTTCGACGGCCCGGTTCTATGCGGTCGCGGGCCTCGACGAGGCCCGCGCCTATCTCGCCCATCCGGTGCTGGGCGCGCGGCTGGCCGAGGTCGTCGACGCCATCCTCGCCCTGCCCGGAAACGACGCCCACGCCGTGTTCGGCTCGCCCGACGACCTCAAGCTGCGCTCCAGCCTGACCCTGTTCGCCGCCGCCGCGCCCGGCGAAGCCCGCTTCCGCGCCGCCCTCGACAAGTACTTCGGCGGCAGGGACGATCCCGCCACCCTGGAGCGCCTGTGACATTCGCCACACCCGCATAGAGCGAATCTGTGCTTTTGTGACTCCTGATTGTTCAACCAGGGGGCCTTGGCCATGCACAGACTCACACCCGCGCGGCTCGTCGTCGCCGGACTCGCCGTCGCGACGCTCGCCCTCGCGCCACAGGCCCTGGCCTTCGGCACGATCCGCAGCCTCGGCCAGAACGCCGAGCACGAGCGCATCACCCGCACGGGCCTGGGCGGCGCCGGCTTCGGCGCCGCCACCCTCGACCTGCTGGCCGGCAAGAACGGAACCTTCGGCGCCGTCGGCGCCCCCGACCGTCCCGGCCGCGGCCTGATCAGCGTCTCCCAGGCCCATTGCGACGACGGCGACTGGTTCGACAGGCCCGGCTACGCCCAGAGCCTGTCCCAGGCCAACGCCGCCCTGCGCGCCTGTCGCAGCCTGATGTACAGCAACCTCGACCAGGCCCTGCTCCGCGCGGGCGACCTGGTTCGTCCCGACCTCTCCTACGGCGACACCACCACCGGCTCGGACTGCCCGTTCGACGGCGAGAAGGGCTCGCCCAAGTGCCGGACCCTGGAATATCTCGGCCTGGCCCTGCACGCCTCGCAGGACTTCTACTCGCACAGCAACTGGGTCGACGCCCCGCGTCCCAAGCCCACCGTCGAGAACCCGCCAGGCCTCAACAACAACGGCCCCGCAGACTGGCTCGGCCCCAGCCTGCCCGCCCAGGTCCCGGCCGGCCTGATCACCGGCTGCTACGGCTTTCCCGAGTGGGCCAGTTGCCGCGGCCGGGTCAAGCACGACTACCTGAACAAGGACACCGCCGGCACGAGCCGCGGCGGCTACGACAAGGCCATGCGCGTCGCCGCCCAGGACACCCGCGCCAAGTGGGACCAGTTCTCCGGCAAGGTCCGCGCCCGCTACGGCGACACCCGGGGCAACAAGATCCTCTGCGTCATCCGCTCGGACCGTCCGCGCGAGAGCTGCGGCTGAGGCTTGAGCAAGCTTCCTGAGTAATTTTTCACCGAGCATCCCCGCGAAGGCGGGGATCCAAGCCGAGCCGGCGGGTCTTTCGACGACTGCGCCTCATCCTGAAAGTCAGCTTGGATCCCCGCCTTCGCGGGGAACACGGATCTAGGGACTGGCGTCGGGCGACCTCCCTTTCGCCCCCTACTTCTTCTTCCTTCCCGCAACCGGCCCCACCTGGAAGCTGCCCAGCCGCGCCTCGCCGTTCTGGCCAGCCTTCAGCTCGATCTCGAACCGCTCCTCGGCCTGGTCCGGCCGGCCCCAGTGGCGGAACAGCCGCACCCGCACCACGGTCGGTCCGTTGGGATCCAGCCGGTCGGGGGCGAAGACATTGGCCCGCACCACGTACTGGCCCGCCGGCGCCCGGCGCAGCAGATACTCCTCGGGGCCATAGCCGGCGGTCATGTCGTTCGACAGCCGCCCGCCGATGCCGGTCGCCGGATTGTCGTAGATCGCCCGTTCACCGGTCGGCTCGTCCACCCACAGGTCCATGTCGCTGTGGTCGGTGTTCCACTCCAGCACCACGCGGATATCGACGTCGAGCAGGGCCGTCAGGCGCGGATCCAGCACGTCCTGCTTCATGCCCTGGGCCGCCATGCGGGCGACCAGGGCGTTGGCCTCCATCAGCGCCGCCATCTCGATGCCGTCATAGGCGCCGTTCCACGGCTTGACGATCACCGCGTTCAGCAAGCCCAGCGCCCGCCGCCAGTCGGCCTCGCGCGCCGCGCCCTTTCGGGCCTCGCCACGCGCGATCAGGGCCAGAGCCAGGTCGCGCCGCGGCTGCGGCCGGTCGGGCTCCAGGAACAGGATCCGCTCCTGCAGCCAGATCGCCCGGTCGAGATCGCCGTAGCGCGCCAGCCGGTCGGCCAGAATGGCCAGGGTCTTCACGCCCGAAGACGGCAGGTCCACGGCGTTGACCGCCACGGCGATCGCCTGCTCGCGGCGGCCGGCGCGGAACGCCTGCTCGGCGACGTCGAAATAGAAGGCCGGCGCGTCGCCGTCGGTCTTCTCCAGCGCCGCGAACCGCTCGGCCCAGGCCTCCGGCGTCTTGGCCGCCGCCAGCGCCTTCAGATAGGGCCGGTCGGGATTCCACTCGGCCGCCTGGATGGCGATGGTCGGCCCGGCCCGCGTCCCGGCCACCACGATGCTTTCGGCGACCGAATCCGCCTCGGCGTTCGCGGCCGGCGCCCGGGCCTCCATGAACCCGTGGGCCGGCTGCGGAGGCGGCGGCGCGGGCGCCGACATCGCCGGCGGCGGGACCGGCACATACATGGCCGGCGGCGCCCACGTCTTCTTCGGCTTGCCGCTCGGCTTGCTCGCCCACCAGGTCTTCTGCGCCGCCCAGGCCGCGACCATCCGGTCCAGGCGCTCGGCGGCGGCCAGGGTGTCGCCCTGCTTCTTGTCGGCCATGCCCTCGCGCCAGGCCGCGATGATCGCCTCGCCGGCCGAGGCGGGCGGCGCGACCCCGGCGTCGACATAGTCCTGAGCGTTCTCCAGCACCACGAAGCTGGCCTCGCCGCTGGCCACGTTGTAGCGCCGCGCCAGGGCCAGGGCCTCGTCGCGGTCGGGGCGGTCGGCAGCCAGCAGATCAGCGATCGCCTCGCGCCCCCACAGCGCCCCCGCGCCGTCGAAAGTCCGCACCGGCAGGCCGGCCAGCGGCAAGGTCCGCCGCGTCCCGTCGGCGCCGGTGAAGACCAGGTCCCCGGCCGGCGTCTTGCCGACGATCTGCCAGCGGCCGGCCGGCCCGGCGATCAGCCGGCTCTCCACCGCCTGGCCGTCGGCCGTGGCCAGGGTGAAGGCCGGGGCCCCGGCGCTGGTCAGCCGCGCCAGGGCCGCCTCCGGGTTCACCGCCGTCAGGTCCACGTGCTGGCCGCCGCCGCGCGTCGCCAGCACGCCCAGGAGGTTGCGGTCGGCGTCCCTGGCGCTCGACAGGGAAAAGGTCCGGCAGGGCGGCGGCCTGGCCGTCCACGCGCCCAGGGTCATGCGGCCGTCCGACACGAAGACGCAGGTGTCGGCCGGCTCCCGCCCGGCCGCGAACACCCCCTCCAGCGTGGTCGCCCCGCCGTAGCTGACGCCGCGCAGCGCCGCGGCCAGGGCCTCGCCCGTCGGCGCCGAAAGCCGCGTCGCCCTGGCCCCGTCGCTGGCGAAGGTCACCAGTTCGACGCCGGCCGGCCGCGCGGCGTCGACATAGCGGGCCAGCAGCGCGATCTCGCCGGCCAGGTCGTCGTCGCGGCGCGAGCGCGAGCGGTCCCAGTAGATCCGCAGGCTCCGCACCGTCGCCGCCCTGGCGTCATAGGGCAGCCGCAGCTCGAAGAAGCGCTCGCCGCTCGCATGGCGGCTCAGCTCCAGCGGCGAGGCCGCGCGCCACGCCCCCACGGCCAGGGCGCCGTCCAGGCTCACGCCCTTGGCCTCGCCCACGGCGGTCGCGCCCTCGGGGCCGTCGCTCCAGGCCAGGGCCAGGCCCGCCGGCGCGGTCACGGCCGGACGCTCGGCCGCCCCGGCGATCGTCACCTTCACCGCCGCCTCGCCCACCGGCTGGTCCGAGGCCAGCGGCAGGCTGAACGACCCATCGGCGGCCAGCGGCGCCACATAGGACAGGCGGATCGTCCGCCCGGATCCCGGCAGAACCGGGAACACCCGCGTGTGGAACGCCCCGTCGTCGGTCACCTCGGCCAGGCCCGGGTCGATCCCGGCCCGCACGCGGTTCTCGTAGACCTCCCTGGCCTGGCGCTTGCCGGTCAGCACCCCGTCGACCATCCGCCCGTCGACGTCGAGGGCGTAGCCGTCGACCACGGCCCCGGCCGGCAGGGCCAGGGTGAAGTCGCCTTCCAGCGCCTGCTTGGTCGGATTGTCGAACCGCGCCTCGACCGTGGTCCTGGCCAGACCCCCAACCAGCACCACCTCCACCTTCAGCCGTGACAGCTTCAGGGCCCTGGCCGGCGCGTCCGGATCGCCGCCGTTGTAGATCTTCGCGGTCAGCGTGGGATTGGCGGCCGGCCCCGCCTGGACGGCGCCTCCACTGATCAAGGCGACGGCGAAAACGGCGATCCAGACGCGGCGCATGACCGGCTCCCAAGCTTAATACTACATTTGTAATCAGATATCGCGACGCTCGCCAAGGGCGAAAAGCCAAGCTCGCACGCCAGAATGTTGTCCCCGGCGTTGCGGCGCGAACGGCGCCGTGATTTCTGAGCCGTCAGTAACGCGGGGGCTTCGCATGATCCGGAAATTCGACCTGGCCGCCCTGGCCGCGGGCGTCGCCATGGCGCTGGCGGCGGCTTCGCCCGCCTCGGCCGCCAAAGCCCCGTCGGCCGGCCTGACCGCCGACGCCGATGCGCTCCTGGCCCGGATCACCGCCCTGCCGGACGACGCCGGTTGCCCCGCCGCCCTGGCCGACCAGATCGACGCCCTGGTCGCCCGCAAGGACTTCGCCAGGCTCGACGCCCCGCGCCGCGACGCGCTGCTGTTCGACGTCCTGGTCTGCCGGGGGTACGACGCCCGGGCGACCGCCGCCGCCCGCCTCCTCGACCGCGACGACGCCGCCCCGCCGCTGGTCGTCCAGGCCAACATCGTGCTGATGATCGACGCCGCCGACCACGAGGACGGCGCGGGCCAGCTGCGCGCCATGCAGCGGGTCGCCGCCCTCGACCCGACGCGCCTGGCCGCCTTCCCGCCCGACAGCTTCAACCAGGCGGTCTCCGACCTGAAGACCGATCCCGCCGGCCAGGCCCGCGCGCTGGACCTGCTGCGCGGTCTGGAATGGCCCACCGAGGACGGCCATCGCCTGGTCGACAACGGCTGGGCCCTGAGGCGCGCCGAGCTGGCCGCCGACGCCGGCGACATGACCCGCGCCGCCGCCGTGCTCGACCGCGCCTCCGACGTCGCCGTCCTGGCCGCCGTCGCCCAGGACCTGCGCTTCGCGCCGCTCTGGCCCGACATGCAGGCCGCCGGCCGCTTCGACTGGATCAAGCTGGTCGAGGCCCAGCTGGCCCGCGGCGAGGAGCAGTCCCGCCGCGAGCCCGGCCGCCTCGACCGCGTCGTCGACCGCATCGACACGCTGCGGGTCCTCGGCCGCTGGGAGGAGGCGCGCGCCCTCGGCGCCGACTACGCCGCCCGTCTGGCCCGCGGCGAGCGCTTCGACGATCTAGACGACCAGCGCCCCTGGCTGCTGACCAGCTACGCCCAGATCCTGGCCGATCTGGGCCAGATCGATGCGGCCGACGCCCAGATGGTCGCCTCGGTCGGCGAGGACAGGATCAGCCAGCACCTCGCCCGCGCCGGCCTGCTGGTCGACGCCGGCCGCGACGCCCAGGCGCTGAAGGTGCTGGCCGACGCCGACATGGCCAACGCCCGCATCGTCGGGCTGCAGTGGGCGCGCGCGCTGCGGGCCTGCGCCAACGTCCACCTGGGCGACAAGGCGGCCGGCGAGCGCGAGCTGCCCGCCCTGCGCAAGGATCGCCGCCAGGAGGCCGCGGCCCTGTCCACCGCCCTGCTGTGCCTGGGCCGCCAGGACGAGGCCGCCGCCCTGATGGTCGAACGCCTGGACGATCCGGAAATGCGCCGCGAAGCCCTCAACGCCTTCCGCACCGGCCGCCAGCCGCCGGTGATCAGCCCGGGCTCGAAGGAGCTGAACGCCCTGCGCGCCGCCCTGCTGGCCCGGCCCGAGGTGCGGGCGACGCTGCGCAAGTACGGCCGGACGCTGGATCTGCCCCTGGCCGGCCCCTACGACGGCGGCGTCTGAGCCTCTCCCGCCACCTGCCGCCAGCCTGCTGACAGGGCCTGTCAGCAGGACCCCTGGCCTTGAGGCCTCCGCGCCCCTAGATTTGGCCCATGCCCAGCAGCCAGAACCCCGGCGTCTCCGACGCCTCGACGCCCTTCGTGCTCGACGCCTCCCCAGAGGCCATGGGAGAAGCCATGGGGGCCGAGGGCATGCCGATGCTGTGGACGCCCCACCGCCCGGCCCGGCCGGAGAAGTCGGAAGGCGGCAAGACCTTCAAGCTGGTGTCGTCCTACGAGCCGGCCGGCGACCAGCCGACCGCCATCAAGGAGCTGGTCGAGGGCATCGAGAACAACGACCAGGACCAGGTGCTGCTCGGCGTCACCGGCTCGGGCAAGACCTTCACCATGGCCAAGGTCATCGAGGCCACCCAGCGCCCGGCGCTGATCCTGGCCCCCAACAAGACCCTGGCGGCCCAGCTCTACAGCGAGATGAAGGCCTTCTTCCCAGAGAACGCGGTCGAGTACTTCGTCAGCTACTACGACTACTACCAGCCCGAAGCCTACGTCCCGCGCACCGACACCTATATCGAGAAGGACAGCTCCATCAACGAGCAGATCGACCGCATGCGCCACTCGGCGACGCGGGCGATCCTGGAGCGCGACGACGTCATCGTCGTGGCCTCGGTGTCGTGCATCTACGGCATCGGCTCGGTCGAGACCTACACCGCCATGACCTTCACCCTGACGGTGGGCGACCGGGTCGACGAGAAGCAGCTGATGGCCGACCTGGTGGCCCAGCAGTACAAGCGCAACGACGCCGCCTTCGAGCGCGGGACCTTCCGCCGCCGCGGCGACACCATCGAGATCTTCCCCGCCCACTACGAGGACCGCGCCTGGCGCGTCACCCTGTTCGGCGACGAGGTCGAGGCCCTGTCGGAATTCGACACCCTGACCGGCAGGAAGACCGCCGAGCTGGAGACCATCAAGGTCTACGCCAACAGCCACCACGTCACCCCGCGCCCCACCCTGCGCCAGGCGATCATCGAGATCCGCAAGGAGCTGAAGGAACGCCTGGAGTGGCTGACCGCCAACGGCAAGCTCCTGGAGGCCCAGCGCCTGGAGCAGCGCACCACCTTCGACCTGGAGATGATCGAGACCACCGGCTCCTGCGCCGGCATCGAGAACTACAGCCGCTATCTCTCGGGCCGCCAGCCCGGCGAGCCGCCGCCGACCTTCTTCGAATACATCCCCGACAACGCCCTCCTCTTCACCGACGAGAGCCACCAGACGGTTCCGCAGATCGGCGCCATGTACAAGGGCGACCGCAACCGCAAATGGACCCTGGCCGAGTTCGGCTTCCGCCTGCCCTCGGCCCTCGATAACCGCCCCCTCAAGTTCGAGGAATGGGACGCCATGCGTCCCCAGTCGGTGCACGTCTCGGCCACCCCCGCCAACTGGGAGCTGGAGCGGGCCGGCGGCGTCTTCGCCGAGCAGGTCATCCGCCCCACCGGCCTGATCGACCCGCCGGTCGAGGTGCGCCCGGTCTCCAAGGACGGCGCCTCACAGGTCGACGACGTCGTCGACGAGATCCGCCAGACCATCCAGAAGGGCTACCGCACCCTGGTCACCGTCCTGACCAAGAAGATGGCCGAGGACCTGACCGAATATCTCAACGAGCAGGGGATCCGCGTCCGCTACATGCACTCGGACGTTGATACTCTGGAGCGCATCGAGATCATCCGCGACCTGCGCCTGGGCAATTTCGACGTGCTGGTCGGCATCAACCTGCTGCGCGAGGGCCTCGACATCCCCGAATGCGGCCTGGTCGCCATCCTCGACGCCGACAAGGAAGGCTTCCTGCGCTCGGAGACCTCCCTGGTGCAGACCATCGGCCGCGCGGCCCGCAACGTCGACGGCAAGGTCATCCTCTACGCCGACCGGATCACCGGCAGCATGGAGCGGGCCATGGCCGAGACCACCCGCCGCCGCGACAAGCAGAACGCCTACAACATCGAGCACGGCATCACGCCCGAGAGCGTCAAGCGCGACATCAAGGACATCCTCGCCAGCCCCTACGAGCGCGGCGACCGCGTCCTGGCGCCCATGGGCGTCAGCGACGCCTCCGGCGCCGAAAAGCCCTTCAGCGGCGACAACTTCAAGTCCGCCCTCCGCGACCTCGAAGCCAAGATGCGCGAAGCCGCCGCCAACCTGGAGTTCGAGACGGCCGCCCGCCTGCGCGACGAGATCAAGCGCATGAAGCTGCTGGACCTGGAGTTCGCCAACGAGATCCTGACGGGGGCTGGGGAGGCGGTGGACAAGTCGGCGCCGAAGCGCGTGCGGGCGGAGCACCGGGCGGAGCAGGCGGAGGCGTTTCGGAAGGGGCGGCGGTAGGGGGGCGACAATTGCCCCTAAAGCATCAGACGCACAGGCA
The DNA here is from genome assembly GCF_057586355.1 of Caulobacter sp. SRI_008. Classification (NCBI taxonomy): domain Bacteria; kingdom Pseudomonadati; phylum Pseudomonadota; class Alphaproteobacteria; order Caulobacterales; family Caulobacteraceae; genus Caulobacter; species Caulobacter sp. SRI_008. The sequence goes on along the minus strand of NZ_JBYCZS010000007.1, from coordinate 147,316 downwards.
TTGGGGGAACGGGTATCATCGAGGCGAAGCCGGCCGCCAAAGGCGCCTCGCAATAGCTGGACAGCGAATGCGGCACACTCGTAAGGTGCAAAACGCAGACAACAACATCGAAGGTATTTTAGATGTCCAGCAATGCCTCGGACAATGAGAAACGCCACCAATCTCAGATTATTTCCGAGCAAATAGCAGGGCGCCTCCATCAGATATTTGATGACCTTGTTATTGTTTTGAAGCAAGGCGGAATGAACGACGCCGATGTAGAGAACAGATTTTTAACTCGCTCCTACGCAGCCCTGACACTACTTAACATGTCTGACGCGAACGTATCGGATGCCGCTCAGTCAATTACTGACGGAGGCAATGATGACGGTATAGACGCTATATATGTAAGTGAAGGGCATAGAAAAATATTTCTTGTCCAATCAAAATGGTTCAACAACACCCGCAACGGAGTCAAACTACCGGACTTCACGCGATTTCGAGATGGCGTAAAAAGACTAGTTAACCTTGTGTGGGATGAAAAAAATAGCGACCTGCACACACAGCGCAGCAAAATTGAACTATTACTGAAAGACATAGATACAGAAATTGTACTTATATTCTGCCACAACAGCGAAAACGGCCTATCCGACGACATTATCAGAGCAAAAGACGAATATCTATCCGAAGCCAATAAATATGGCGAATTAATTTCATTCACTGAATTTACCCTGAAAGAAGCCAGAGAAACAGCACGCTCCCGCACTCGCCCAGAAAATATCAATCTTTCCCTCATGCTCAAAAACTGGGGAATTTTCGAACGTCCATACAAGTCCGTCTACGGCGCCATTGCCGGAACGGAATTGGTGACATGGGCCGATGACAATAAAGAAAAGTTATTCGCGGAGAATTTGCGCTTCGGAATCGAAAAATCTGAAGTGAATGACGGAATTAGGCAAACAGCAAGCGAAGACCCTAATCATTTTTGGTATTTCAATAACGGCGTCACCGCCATATGCGATGAAATAACAAAGCAGCCGGTCGGCGGAAACAACACAGACAGCGGCGTATTTGATGTAAAAAAGATAAGCGTCATAAACGGCGCACAAACCATATCATCATTAGCACGCGCAAAGTCTGAAGGAGCAAATCTTAACGAAGTATTCGTTCACCTCAGGATTATATCACTATCAAATACGCCAGAGAATTTCTCAACAGACGTTACAACCGCCAACAATACTCAAAATGATCTAAGCCCAATTGACTTCGTGGCCGCAGACCCCCACCAAGATCGGATTCGACGTGAAGCGAGCCAACTTGGATTGGTATATACATACCGGAGAGGGGATAAAGACCCCGCCCCAGAGACAGGATTTACAGTCCGGGAAGCCACCGTCGCATCCGCCTGCGCTTCAGGCGAGTTGCGCTTAGCCGTATCCGCCAAGAGATACATTAGTGGACTTTGGGAAAGCACAAAAAAAGAGCCATATACGAAGCTTTTCAACGAAAACACATCAGCTGAATGGCTCTGGAAAACAGTTCGCATAAGCCGAATTGTGGACAGTTCACTTGAATCTAAGGCTAAGAATCTGGAAGGTAGAGAGCGCCTAGTCGCCATCCATGCCAATAGATTCCTCCTGTTTCAGGTTTTTCGATTTATAGAAAAGGAATATTCTATAGATGAAATTGATGATAAATTTTTAGAAATAATACCAGCCATTCTAGATAGCAAATTCGACGACCTATATAAGCTAGTTGAGGAAAAATTCCCCGATGGATACCCGGGAAATTTGTTCAAAAATAGCGAACGGCAAGCAGAACTATCCAAGGATATGGACTGACCACGCTACCCACTGAATTCATCAATCTTAACTCGTAAAAGTTCCTACGGACGCCCCCCCTCCTCGTTTTGGAAAAGACGTTGGCAGAACGAGGGTGGGGGATACCGCCGAAAGCCGGCAGCTGGCATCTCCGAAAACCTACAAAGGCAAAATCGACTCCCCAATCCCCAACCATCGCCGTACAAACCCCAACCCAATCAACGCCCTACACAAAAACACACGTTTCCCATCCGACAGCTCCAAACCGCCCGCATAATCTTCTCCATCCCGTCGCGGGGAGAGGGCGCTAGGATCCGGCCCGATGCGTGCGAGGGGATGCGATCGAGCGGGGCCTCCTGGAGCGGCGTGAGCCGGGCCGGCGGGGCTTGAACGGAGGGCGGGGGACGTAAACCCGCCTATCGGGGGCTTGCCTGCAATAGGCTCCCGCCCGCCCGAGGGTCCGCGCCATACGCGCCTCCCGGCCGTCAAGAAACGGGGAGCCTGCGCGGTGGAAGGGGTGAAGGGCGGAAGAGGCCCGCGCGCCCCGGCCTGAGGTCAAACGATCGCGCGGGGCGTCATGGCTTCGTCGAAACGGTAAACAACACAAAGCTCCGGACGCGGTCCGGACGCCCCGCGCCCTCTCCATTCCCTCAGCGGTTTTCCGCGTGAGCGCGAAGCCGCGTGTCAGTCCGTGCAGACCCCCTCCGGCCCTCCGGGCCACCTCCCCCAAAGGGGGAGGATCCAGCTCGGTAGATGCTCCCCCTCTGGGGGAGCTGTCGCGGAGCGACTGAGGGGGTCTTCGCGGCGGCGACCCCGAACAACGGAAGGAGACGAGCCCATGTCCAACCGCCGCAATCCCCTCCCCGCCCGTCCGCACCGCAAGCGCGGCCTGCCCGACGCCGACGGCGTGATCTGGACCAAGGCCAGGATGGAGGGCCTGAAGGCCGAGCTGGTCGCCCGCATGGCGGCCTTCAAGCAGTCCGCAGAATACAGGCGCCTGCGCGAGCAGGCGAGCCGCGCGGATCCGCAAGGCGCCGCGCCTCCCTCGTGGACGCCCTGATCCCCCGCCCCCAACCGCCCCCAAGGTTGAGCCCGCTCGCGCGGCGGTCCATGGTGGCGCCTCCCGAGGGGGCTCGGGAATTCTTCGCGTATCGGGGGCTTTGCACATGACCGACATCACCGCGGGCGCCGCGCCCGAACTCGAACCCACGCCCACGCCCGAGGCCACGCCGGAAACGGCCGCGCCCGAGACGGCGCCTGCCGCCCGCAAGCCGCATCCGTGGACCGACGCCTCGCCCCAGCCCTGGCGGCGCTATTTCGCCCGCGCGGTCGACACCTTCGTGTTCGGCATGCTCGGCATCGTGCTGGTCGGCGGCTTCGGCGGCCTCTTCGCCCCCGTGCTCACCGAGCAGTTCCTCGGCCTGTTCGACCTGGACATCGTCGGCCGGCTGATCGCCGGGCCGGTCTCGGTGCTGCTGGCCGCGCCGTTCGTGGCCGTTTCGATGGCGCTCAGCGGCGGCAGCCTCGGCAAGTGGCTGTTCGGGGTGCGCGTGGTCCGCGCCGACGGCAACCGCCTCAGCCTGATCCAGTCGATCAAGCGCGAGGCCCGGGTGGCGGTGTTCGGCATGGGCCTCGGCGCGCCGCTGATCTGCCTCTACACCATGTGGCAGGGCAAGGAGACCCTGGAAGACAAGCGCGTCGCCCCGTGGGACGCCGACGGCGACTACCGCGTCACCCACCGGCCGATGGGGATCTGGCAGGGAACGCTGATGGTGGTCGGCGGCCTGATCTGGGGCGGCGAGCGGCTGCTGGGCGTCATCGACCGCTTCTCGTCGATGGCGGGCTAGGCTTCCCGCCGGGACGAGGACCACGCACCGGGGGCGAGGGTCAGAAACTGCAAGACGGGGCGCGCGGGCCGTGGGACTTTCCGGCCCGCGCAACCGCCTCCCCCGGACCGACACGGAGCCCCCCATGATCGACCTCGTCATCGACGCCCGCCGCCGCGACATCGGCGGTTTCGAGGTCGGGCGGGTGCTGCCCTTCGCGCGGCGGCGGATGGTCGGGCCGTTCGTGTTCCTCGACCACATGGGGCCGGCCCACTTCCAGCCGGGCTTTCCCCGGAGCGTCGACGTGCGGCCGCATCCGCACATCGGCCTGTCCACCCTGACCTACCTGTTCGACGGGGCCATCACCCACAAGGACAGCGTCGGCTCCGACATCGAGATCCTGCCCGGCGAGGTCAACTGGATGACCGCCGGCTCGGGCATCACCCACTCCGAGCGCTTCGAGACCCTGCGCCACGACGGCGGGCTGATGGACGGCATGCAGGCCTGGATCGCCCTGCCCACCGAGCTGGAGGAGATCGACCCCGGCTTCACCCACCACGCCGGCGACCTGGACCTGCCCTTCTACGAAAGCGGCGGCCTCAAGGCCCGGCTGATCGCCGGCGAGGCCTTCGGCGCCAAGTCCAAGGTGCCGGTGCATTCGCCGCTGTTCTACGTCCACTGGCAGCTGGCCGCCGGCGCCAAGGCCGCCCTGCCCGCCGAATATCCCGAACGCGCCGCCTACGTCTCCAGCGGCCGGGTGGAGGTCGCCGGCCGCGTGCTGGAAGCCGCCCAGATGGCCGTGTTCGAACCCGGCGAGACCGTGGTCTTCGAGGCCCTGGAGCCCTCGGTCGTCATGCTGCTCGGCGGCGAGCCGATCGGCCCGCGCTTCATCGAGTGGAACTTCGTCTCGACGTCCAAGGACCGCATCGAACAGGCCAAGGCCGACTGGCGCGCCGGGCGCATGAAGCTGCCGGATCTGGACAACGGCGAGTTCATCCCGCTGCCGGAGGATCCGACGCCCCCGGCGCCGCCGATGTCCTAGCCGCTGCGCGGCCCCCTCCGGCCCTCCGGGCCACCTCCCCCAGAGGGGGAGGATCTAGTTAAGCAGATGCTCCCCCTCTGGGGGAGCTGTCGCGGAGCGACTGAGGGGGTCGGCCGCCAGGCCGGCTACGCCGCCTCCTCGAACGCCGCGTAGACCAGCGTCCTAAGCTCCCGCCGGATCGGATAGACGCTCGACGGCATCAGCTGGGTCATGAACACCACCGCCAGGTCCTCGATCGGATCCACCCAGAAGGCGGTCGAGGCCATGCCGCCCCAATAGGCCTCGCCGGGGCTGCCGATATTGCGGGTGCGGGCGAGATCCACGGTGACGGCGAAGCCGAGGCCAAAGCCCAGGCCCTCGAAGACGCTCTCGCTGAACAGCGACTTCGACAGCTCGGTCAGCTCGCGCCCGCCCGGCAGGTGATTGAGCATCATCGCCTTCAGCGTCTTGGGGCTGACGATGCGGGCGCCGTCCAGCTGGCCGCCGTTCAGGATCATGCGGCAGAAGCGCATATAGTCCGAGGCCGTCGAGACCAGCCCGCCGCCGCCCGACTTGAACAGCGGATCCTTCAGGAACGGGCTGGTCGCCGGATCGTCCTGCAGCACCACCCGGCCCTTGGGATCCAGGCTGTAGCAGGCGGCCAGGCGCCCGTGATCAGCCTCGGGCGCGAAGAACCCGGTGTCGACCATCTTCAGCGGCTCGAAGATCCGGGTCTTGAAAAACTCATCCAGCGGCTGGCCGGAGATCTGCTGGACGAGGTAGCCCAGCACGTCGGTGCAGACCGAATAGTTCCAGGCCTCGCCCGGGCTGAACTCCAGGGGCAGCTTGGCCAGCTCGGCGATGAAGCCGTCCAGGTCGCGCGGCCCCGGCAGGTCGTCCAGGTGCAGCTTGCGATAGGCCGCGTCGATATTGCCCCGCTGCTGGAAGCCGTAGGTGAAGCCGGCCGTGTGCCGCAGCAGGTCGATCATCCGCATCGGCTCGGCCAGCGGCCTGGTCTGGAACGCGCCCAGCGCCCCGGCGGCGAAGACGCCGAGATCCTTGAAGGCCGGGATGAAGCGGTGGACCGGATCCTCCAGCGCCACCCTGCCCTCCTCGACCAGCATCATGAAGGCGATCGAGGTGATCGGCTTGGTCATCGAGTAGATGCGATAGAGGCTGTCGGCCTTCAGCGGCGCGCCGCGCTCACGGTCGGCCAGGCCCAGCACGGCCTCGTGGGCCAGCTGTCCGCGCCGCCAGACCTGCACCTGGGCGCCGGGCAGCAGGCCGGGTCCGACGTACTTTTCCTGCAGAAAGGCGTCGATGCGTTTCAGTCGGCTGGATGACAGACCGACGGATTCAGGCGTGCTCACTTGCGTTCTTCCCCACACTGGCGCGACCTTGCGTCACGGTCGCCTTCTTTTCGCGGATCGAATAGGCGGTACGGATAACGCAACCTTCACCTCATCCTGCGTTGATCGATTGAAGACGAGGGGAGCTTGATGGGCAAGGGGCCGGACGAAGAGACGCCCGCCACCAGCACCGACCGCGCCGCGGCCGACTGGTTTTTCCGCAGCAGCCTCGACATGTTCGTGGTGGTGCAGGGCCGCGCCATCGTCCGCGTCAATCCGGCCTGGAGCCAGATCGCCGGCTGGAGCGCCGAGGAGAGTCTCGGCCGCCACATCCGCGACTTCCTGCATCTGCACGACACCGAGGTGCTGGAAAGCGCCGGCCGCATCCTGCGGGCCGAGGGCCAGGTGCAGTCCGAGCACCGCCTGGCCCGCAAGGGCGGCGGCTGGCTGTGGGTGCGCTCGCGTTCGAAGATCCTGCCCGACGGGGCGCTGCTGATCGTCTTCCAGGACTTCTCCGAGGAGCGCGTGCGCCGCCTCCAGCGCCAGCAGGCCGACCGCGCCAACGAGATGCTGCGCAACGCCGCCGGCGTCTATGTCTGGCGGTTCGAGACCCGCAAGGGGATCTATTTCTTCGAGCAGGAGATCACCACCCTGGCCGCCCCGATGGGCGACGCCCGGCAGATGACCGTGCCGGAGATGATGGCCGCCATCCACCCCGACGACCGGACGATGATGAGCCAGGCCTTCGTCCGCACCCAGGAGACCGGCGAGCACGCCCAGCTGGTCTATCGCCACGCCGACCCGACCAGCCGCAACTGGATCTGGATGCGCACCGACTGGCGCGGCGTGCGGGCCGGGGCCGGTGAGCTCTTCGACGTCATCGGCATCAGCCAGGACGTCACCGAACTGCTGGTCGCCCGCAACGCCGCCCTCGACGCCGCCGAGGCCAAGTCGCGCTTCCTGGCCAATATGAGCCACGAGATCCGCACCCCGATGAACGGGGTGCTGGGCGTGCTGCACCTGCTGGAGCACGAGCGCCTGTCCGACGACGGCCGCAACCTGCTGGCCGAGGCCCAGGGCTGCGGCGCCATGCTGGCGGAGCTGCTCAACGACATCATCGACTTCTCCAAAATCGAGGCCGGCAAGCTGGAGCTTTCCCCCGAGCCGCTCGATCCGTCGGCCCTGCTGCGCAGCGTCGCCCACCTGCTGGAGCCCCAGGCCGACCAGAAGGGCCTGCGTTTGACGGTCGAGGCCCCGCCCGTGGGCGCCGGCTGGGCCCTGGCCGACCCGGTCCGCCTGCGCCAGGCGCTGTTCAACCTGATCGGCAACGCCGTGAAGTTCACCCTGGAGGGCGGCGTCACCGCGCGCCTTTCCGTCTCGCCCGACCCTGATGGCCTGCGCCTGCGCTTCGAGGTCGAGGACACCGGCGTCGGCATCTCGCCCGAGGCGGCCGAAAACCTGTTCGAGCGCTTCAGCCAGGCCGACGGCTCGACCACCCGGCGGTTCGGCGGGGCGGGCCTTGGCCTGTCGATCACCCGCCGGCTGGCGGGGATGATGGGCGGCGATATCGGCTTTTCCAGCACGCCGGGCCAGGGCTCGACCTTCTGGCTGGAGATCCTGGCCGCCCCGGCCGAGGCCCCGGCCCGCAACCCCGCTCCCGCCGAGCCCGACGCGCCGATGCTGGCGGGCCTGGACGTGCTGCTGGTCGAGGACAACGCGGTCAACCGGCTGATCGCCACCCGCATGCTCGAGGCCCTCGGGGCCCGCGTGGCCACGGCCGAGGACGGCGCGGCCGGCATCGCCGCCGCCCGCCTGGGCTACGACCTGATCTTCATGGACATCCAGATGCCGGTGATGGACGGCGTCGAGGCCACCCGCGCCATCCGCAAGCTGCCTGGCCGGGCCGGCGCCGCGCCGATCCTGGCCATGACCGCCAACGCCATGGCCCACCAGCAGGCCGCCTATGTCGAGGCCGGCATGAACGGCGCGGTGGCCAAGCCGCTGTCGCCGGCCGCCCTGATCCGCGCGGTCGCCAACGCCCTGCCTGCCCGCACGCTGGAGACCTCCTGAACGAAGGCCTTTCTGCCGCCTCGTTCCAGGCCTAGATTGGACCAGAGAGTCCAACGCCTGCACGAGGCGTTGCAGGGGGCCTGACCATGGACGACGGCCACACCGTCACCGCCGCGACGGCGCGTTACGCACAGAAGAAGGAAGCCATACTGGCGGCCGCGACGGCGGTGCTGAACCGCCAGGGCGTCAAGGGCATGACCCTGGCCGACGTCGCCGCCAAGGTCGGGCTGATCACCACCAGCGTCACCTACTACTACCGCAAGAAGGACGACCTGGCCGCCGCCTGCTTCATCCGCGGGCTGGAGCGGTTGGACGCCATGATCGACGAGGCCGCGGCGCAGCCGGACGCCGCCGCGCGCATCCGCAAGTTCCTGACCCTCTATCTCGATCTTTCCCGCCAGGTCCGCGCCGGCGAGGCCCCGCCCCTGGCCAGCTTCACCGAGATCCGCGCCCTCAAGGAGCCGATGCGGGCCTCGGTCCAGGCCGCCTTCGCCGACATCTTCCGCCGGGTGCGCGGCTTCTTCGACGGCGAGGCCTTCGCTCATCTCGACAAGGCCGAGCGCAACGCCCGCGCCCACCTGCTGCTCGAACAGGTCTTCTGGACCGGCGCCTGGCTGCGCCGCTTCGACCTGGACGACTACGAGCGGGTGCGCGAGCGGATGTACGACATTCTCGTGGGCGGCATCGCCGCGGCCGGCCGCGACTGGGCGCCGCCCGCCCTGCCCGACCCGACCCCGGCCTCCGACGAAGGACAGGAATGGCGCGAGACCTTCCTCGTGGCCGCCACCCGCCTGATCAACCAGCGCGGCTATCGCGGAGCCTCGGTCGAGGACATCTCGGCGGCGCTGAACGTCACCAAGGGCTCGTTCTACCACCACCACGATGACAAGGACGCCCTGGTGGTCGAGTGCTTCAAGCGCACCTTCGCGGTCACCCGCCGCGCGCAGCTTGCTGCTCTGAGCCTGCCCCAGTCAGATCTTCAAGGCGGCGGCTGGACGGCGGTGTCGGCGGCGACGGCGGCCCTGGTCGAGTACCAGCTGTCCGACCACGGCCCGCTGCTGCGCGCCTCGTCGATGGGCGCCCTGCCGATCGAGATCCGCCACGAGATGAGCGACGGCTACGCCCGCGGCTCCAACCGCTTCGCCGGCATGATCGCCGATGGGATCGCCGACGGCTCGGTGCGCGCGGTCGATCCGCTGGTGGCCGCCCACATGATCAACTCCATGCTCAACGCCGCCGCCTCGCTGCAGGCCTGGGCGCCGGGGGTGACGCGCGAAGACGCCGCGCGGCTGTTCGCCCGGCCGCTGCTGATGGGGCTGATGGCGCGGTAGGGGTCCGCGTCCTTACCCTCCACGCACCGAAAGCTCGTCATCCCGGAAAGCGCGCAGCGCTTATCCGGGACCCAGGGGACTGGGCTCGACGGTCAGATCAACCGCCGCTGACGCTCGCCATCGCATTGCGCCGGCCCCTGGGTCCCGGCTCTACGCTTCGCTTCGGCCGGGATGACGGCGGGAGTGGGTCGCGACCGCCCTTTAGGCGAAGGCGCCAATTCAACGGCTCATGCCGAGGTTTGCCCTGTACGGCGGCCCAGGCTTGCGCCAAGCCGGAAGCGTTCATTTCGGGGAAGCGTCCATGCCCAAGTCCACGATCCGCGCCCTCCTGCTGGCGAGCGCGGCCCTGCTCGCCGCGCCCGGCCTGGCCAGCGCCGCCGACAAGGCCGTCCAGGCTGGCAAGCTGTTCGATGGCGCCAAGCTGCGCGGCCCCAGCACCGTCGTGATCCGCGACGACCGCGTGATCGCCGTCGAGGACGGCTGGACCGCCCCGGCGGGCGCGGAGATCGTCGACCTGAAGACCCAGACCGTCCTGCCCGGCCTGATCGACGCCCACGTCCACATCGGCGCGGCCCTGCCCAGCAAGACCAACGCCGTCGAGTACGGCGTCACCCACTCCGACATCGACCGCGCCTTCGACGGCGCGCTCTATGCCCGCCAGATGCTGCTGCAGGGCTTCACCACCGCCCGCGACCTCGGCGGCGGCCCGGAGACGGCGGCCGTCCGCGACGCCATCGACGGCGGCAAGATCGCCGGGCCGCGCCTGTGGATCGCCCTGGAGCCGCTCGGCCCCACCGCCGGCCATGGCGACAGCCGCAGCGGCGTCGACCCGGCCCTCTCCAACCCCGGCTGGGATAACGGGATCGTCAACTCGCCGCTGGAGGCCCGGCTGAAGGTGCGTGAGCATAAGCGCCGCGGGGCCACGGTGATCAAGCTGATGCCGTCCGGCGGCATCGCCTCGATCGGCGACGATCCGCGCCACCAGACCATGGCCCAGGACGAGATCGAGGAAGCCGTCCGCACCGCCCACGGCCTGGGCCTCAAGGTCGCCGCCCACATCTATCCCGCCCCCGCCATCGAGACGGCGGTCAAGGCCGGGATCGACTCCGTCGAGCACGGCTCGTTCGCCACGCCCGAGGCGCTGAAGCTGATGAAGGAGCGCGGCGTCTATCTGGTGCCGACGCTCAGCGTCTACGACGTCTTCTACGAGACGGCCTCCAAGCATCCCGAGTTGCTGCCGCCCGGCACGGCCGAGAAGGAGCTCGCCAACGACCTGATCCCCAAGCGGAACTTCCCCAACGCCGTGAAGGCCGGGGTCAAGATCGCCTACGGCACCGACCTGGGCGAAGGCGACCACACGCTGGAGTTCGACCTCTTGGTCCAGGGCGGCCTCACACCCACCCAGGCCCTGACCGCCGCCACCGGCGCCGCCGGCGACCTGATCGGCGATCCCGCCGTGGGCCGGGTGGCGCCGGGTAGCTGGGCCGACCTCGTGGCCGTGAGCGGTGATCCGACCGCCGACATCAGCCTGATGCGCAAGGTGGCGTTCGTGATGAAGGGCGGGGTGGTCTACAAGGCCGGCGGGGTGGAAGTGCTGCCGCACTGACCGCTCCGCCAGACCCCTCTCTCTTTGAGAGAGGGAGGGGCCCGCCGCGCAGCGGTGGGAGGGTGAGAGGTTTCACCGCTGGCAGGCAAACCCGCGGGGGGAACCGCAGCCCAACCACCGCGCCTCATCCGGAGAGAGTGTAACCTCTCACCCTCCCACGCCTTCGGCGTGGGCCCCTCCCTCTCTCTCAGAGAGAGGGATTTTCAGCCACGTACGCATCCACCTGCGCCAGCCGCCGCGCCTTCTCAGCCTCGTCGAGGAACGAGCCAGAGAAGCTGTTCTTCGCCAGCACCACCAGGTCGTCGCGCGTCAGGTCCACGGCCTTGGCCGTCTGCAGATAGTTGTCCAGCAGGTAGCCGCCGAAATAGGCCGGGTCGTCGGAGTTCACCGTCGCCTTCAGGCCGAGATCCAGCATCTTCCGCATCGGGTGCGCCGTCAGATCCGGCACCACGCAGAGCTTCAGGTTCGACAGCGGGCAGACCGTCAGGGTCGTCCCGTCCGCGACCAGACGGGCCGTCAGCGCCTCGTCCTCCAGCGCCCGGTTGCCGTGGTCGATGCGGTCGACGCCCACCAGGTCGATGGCTTCCCAGACATATTCCGGCGGCCCCTCCTCGCCCGCGTGGGCGACGATCTTCAGGCCCAGCTCGCGCGCGGCCTTGAACACCCGGGCGAACTTGGCCGGCGGATGGCCGACCTCCGAGGAGTCCAGGCCCACGCCGGCGATCTTGGAAAGGTGCGGCTTGGCCAGTTCCAGCGTCTCGAAGGCGCTGTCTTCCGACAGGTGGCGCAGGAAGCAGAGGATCAGCTTCGACGTCACGCCCCAGCGGCTTTCGGCTTCCGCCATGCCGTCCAGCAGGCCGTCGATCACCGTCTCGAAGGCGATCCCGCGCTCGGTGTGGGTCTGCGGGTCGAAGAAGATCTCGGCGTGGACTCCACCATCAGCCGCCAGGCGCTCGAAATAGGCCAGCGCCAGGTCCTTGAAGTCGACCCGCGTGATCAGCACGCCCGCGCCCTGGTAATAGATATCCAGGAAGTCCTGCAGGTTCGAAAAGGCGTAGGCCGCGCGGATCTCCTCCACCGACTTGTACGGCAGGGCGATCCCGTTGCGTTCGGCCAGGGCGAACATCAGTTCCGGTTCGAGGCTGCCCTCGATGTGCATGTGCAGTTCGGCCTTGGGCAGGCCGCGGGCGAAGGCTTCGAGCGTGGTGTCGGTCATGGGAATTCCATCGGCTCGCGACGTGGCGGGGTCAAGTCCGCACGTCAGGCCCACACGTCAGGCCCGCACAAGGCGGCGCGGGAACCTTGAGCTCCCGCGCCGAGGTGCGCTTCACCTCTTAGTTTCGACGCGTCGTATGCACCGCGTCGCGCTCGCGCCTGAAACGGTCTTGGAATGTCCCGCACGCCTGCAAGCGGCGGCGGCCGGCCGGTCCTGGTGCGAACTCCCTCCCCAGTTTGGCCGATTATCTTGGGAGACCGTAGGCTTACGCGCCGACGTGGGCGTCACGTCGGCCCGCACCGGCAGGTGCTCTCTCGGCCGAAACTGAACCCTTCGAATGTCCAGTACGACGCCCACGGCGTCAACCTGCGGCGCCCGAAAAAGCGGCGCCGTCCGCGCCCCTCTGGACTCTCGCGCGGCGTCGTGCAGGCTAGGATCAAACAAGCGTTCAAACGAACCAAAAGGGTGGAACCGCATGGCCGCGATCAACGCCGTCACCGATCTGACCATCGAAGGCGACATCGGCATCGTCACGCTGAACTCGCCTCCCGTCAACGCCCTGTCGGCCCAGGTCCGCGAAGGGCTGAAGAACGCCTTCGAGGCGGCGATCGGCGATCCGGCCGTCCAGGCCATCGTGCTGATCTGCGAGGGCAAGACCTTCATCGCCGGCGCCGACATCAGCGAGTTCGGCAAGGCCATGACCGGCCCGTCGCTGCAGGACGTGCAGAACACCATCGAAAACTCGCCCAAGCCGGTGATCGCCGCCATCCACGGCACGGTGCTGGGCGGCGGGCTGGAGGTGGCGCTGGTCGCCCACTACCGCGTCGCCGTGCCGTCCGCGAAGGCGGGCCTGCCGGAAGTGAACATCGGCCTGCTGCCCGGCGCCGGCGGCACCCAGCGCCTGCCGCGCATCGTCGGCGTCGAGAAGGCGCTGGAGATGGTCACCACCGGCCAGCACGTGCCGGCCAAGGCGGCTCTCGCCATGGGCCTGTTCGACAGCCTGGTCGAGGAAGGCGCCCTGCGCGACGGGGCCATCGCCTTCGCCCGCGTGGTGCTGGCCGAGGACAAGCCGCTGGCCAAGGTCCGCGACCTTTCCGCCAAGGTCGAGGCCGCCCGCGGCAAGCCCGAGATCTTCGCCGAATTCCGCAAGGCCAACGCCAAGAAGTTCCGCGGCTTCCTCGCGCCCGAGAACAACATCAAGTGCATCGAGGCGGCGGTGAACCTGCCCTTCGACGAGGGCCTGAAGGAAGAGCGGCGCCTGTTCATGGAGCTGATGACCGGCAGCCAGTCGGCCGCCCAGCGCTACGTGTTCTTCGCCGAGCGCCAGGCCGCCAAGATCCCCGACGTGCCGGACGACACCCCGACCATTCCCGTCAAGAAGGTCGGCGTCATCGGGGCCGGCACCATGGGCGGCGGCATCTCGATGAACTTCCTCAACGCCGGCGTCCCGGTGACGATCATCGAGGCCAAGTCGGAGAACCTCGACCGCGGCGTCGCCACCATCCGCAAGAACTACGAGAACACCGCCAAGAAGGGCCGCCTCACCCAGGACGACGTCGAAAAGCGCATGGGGCTGCTGACCCCCTCCATGCATCTGGAAGACCTGGCCGACTGCGACCTGATCATCGAGGCCGTGTTCGAGCTGATGGAGATCAAGAAGGAGGTCTTCACCAAGCTCGACAAGATCGCCAAGCCGGGCGCGATCCTCGCCACCAACACCTCCTATCTCGACGTCGACGCCATCGCCGCCGTCACCAGCCGGCCGGAAAGCGTGATCGGCCTGCACTTCTTCTCGCCGGCCAACGTCATGCGCCTGCTGGAGATCGTGCGCGGCGAAAAGACCGACAAGTCGGTGATCGCCACCGCCATGCAGACCGGCAAGAAGATCGGCAAGGTCGCGGTGCTGGTCGGCAACTGCTTCGGCTTCGTCGGCAACCGCATGCTGGCCCAGCGCCAGCGCGAGGCCCAGAAGCTGATCCTCGAAGGCGCCATGCCCTGGGACGTCGACCGCGTGCTCTACGACTTCGGCCTGCCGATGGGGCCGTTCGCCATGAGCGACCTGGCCGGCCTCGACATCGGCTGGGACCCGGCCAAGACCAGCTCCTCCACCGTCCGCGAAGTGCTGTGCGAGATGGACCGCCGCGGCCAGAAGAACGGCAAGGGCTTCTACGACTACGACGAAAACCGCGTCGCCAAACCGTCGGCCGAAGTCGAGAAGGTCATCCTCGACTTCGCCGAGAAGCGCCAGATCCAGCGCCGGCCGATCAGCGACGAAGAGATCCTCGAGCGCTGCCTCTACCCGATGGTCAACGAGGGCGCGAAGATCCTCGAAGAGGGCAAGGCCATCCGCGCCTCGGACATCGATATCGTGTGGATCAACGGCTACGGCTGGCCCGTCTATCGCGGCGGCCCGATGTTCTGGGGCGAACTGGTCGGGCTCGACAAGGTCCTGGCCAAGATGAAGGAGTTCCAGGCCAAGCACGGCGACGACTTCAAGCCGTCGGCCCTGCTGGAACGGCTGGTCGCCGAGGGCAAGGGCTTCAAGGACGCGTAGCCGCCGCTGCGCGGCGCCCCCTCAGTCGCTCCGCGACAGCTCCCCCAGAAGGGGAGCATCTACGCCGCAAGATCCTCCCCCTCTGGGGGAGGTGGCCCGGAGGGCCGGAGGGGGCCAGCGCAGGCGCCCGCAAAGTGCAAGGAGTCCCCATGACCATCCCCTCCATGATCACCGCCGACTACGGCGTGATGGGCGACATCCTCCGCGAGCGCGCCCTTGAGGCCCCAGACCACCCCGCCGTGATCATGGAGACTGGCGAGGCCGTCACTTACCGCCAGTTCAACGCCCTGGCCGACCGCGTCGCCGCCGCCCTGCAGCGCGACGGCGTCCAGCCCGGCGAGGCGGTCGCCATCTGCGCCCTGTCGTCGATCCCCTATGCGGCCGTGTTCCTCGGCGGCCTGCGAGCCGGGGTGGCGGTCGCGCCGCTGGCGCCGTCCTCCACGCCGCAGGCCATCGCCGGCATGGTCGCCGACTGCGGGGCCCGGCTGTTCTTTGTCGACGCCGGCGTCGCCGAAGCGCAGAAGCCCGCCCCGGTCGCCACCCGCACCATCGCGCTGGACGGCTCGGCCGCCGGCGAGGCGTTCGACGCCTGGCTAGCGCCTGAAGGCGCGACGCCGACGCCGGTCGAGATCGGCCCCGAGCATCCGTTCAACATCATCTATTCCAGCGGCACCACCGGCGCGCCCAAGGGCATCGTCCAGTCGCACGGCATGCGCTGGAAGCACGTCTTCCGCGGCGACGCCGTCGGCTATGGGGCGGACGCGGTCACCCTGCTGTCGACCCCGCTCTATTCCAACACCACCCTGGTCTGCTTCTTCCCCACCCTGGCCGGCGGCGGGACCGTGGTGCTGATGAAGAAGTTCGACGCCGGCCGCTTCCTGGAGCTGGCCCAGCAGCACCGCATGACCCACGCCATGCTAGTGCCCGTGCAGTACCGCCGCCTGCTGGCCCTTCCGGACTTCGACGCCTTCGACCTGTCGACCACGCGCCTGAAGTTCTGCACCAGCGCCCCGTTCGCCCCCGAACTGAAGGCCGAGGTCCTGCGCCGCTGGCCCGGCGGCCTCGTCGAATATTTCGGCATGACCGAGGGCGGCGGCACCTGCATCCTCATGGCCCACGAGCACCCCGACAAGCTGCACACGGTGGGTCGTCCCGCCCCTGGCCACGACATCCGCCTGATCGACGAGGACGGCGTAGAGGTCGGTCCCGGCGTGGTCGGCGAGATCGTCGGCCGCTCGGCCGGCATGATGAACGGCTATCACGGCCAGCCCGGCAAGACGGCCGAGGCGACCTGGACCTCGCCCGAGGGCCTCTCCTTCATCCGCACCGGCGACGTCGGCCGCTTCGACGACGAGGGCTTCCTCACCCTGATGGATCGCAAGAAGGACATGATCATCAGCGGCGGCTTCAACATCTATCCCAGCGACCTGGAGGCCGTGATCGCCGCCCATCCCGACGTGCTGGAGGCCGCCGTGGTCGGCGTGCCGTCCGAGGCCTGGGGCGAGACCCCCATCGCCTTCGTCGCCCTGCGGCCCGGCGCCGCGGCCGACGCGCAGACCGTCCACGCCTTCGCCAACGAGCGCCTGGGCAAGACCCAGCGCCTGGCCGACCTCGTCCTCGTCGACGCCCTGCCCCGCAGCCACATCGGCAAGGTGCTCAAGCGCGAACTGCGCGACGGGTGGAACGCCAAGACCCCTCTCTCATAGAGAGAGGGAGGGGCCCATGGCGAAGCCATGGGAGGGTGAGAGGTTACACTCTCACAGGATAAGGCGCTGCAATTCGGCCCGCGGCCCCTCGCCGGCGATCTTGGTGGACATCGCACCAGCGCCCATAGCCGATCGGAAGGCGACGAGGATTGACCCGCCAACGGTGAAACCTCTCACCCTCCCACCGCTTCGCGGCGGGTCCCTCCCTCTCTCAAAGAGAGAGGGATCAAAGTGCAAAACCCGCAAAAGCCGCAATCTGCACCGCGACGGCGCGCCGCATCGGGCGGCCCCGAGTCACTCGATACCTTCAGTTAACCATGATGGCGTCGTCGGGGCGCCTTTGTTGCGGAAGCGTTGATCGCATGTCCTCTCTCACAGCCGCCGTTCTGGCGTCGCAGCCGAAAGTCCAGGGTCCAGCCTCCGACGCGCCGATCGATTTCGACGCCGTCTCCCGCGCCCTGGTCCCGGCCGACGACCTGAACGGGCGACTGGCCCAGCGCTTCTCCCGCCCCACCGCCGTGCGCGCCGCCGCCGACCGCGCCGCCGCCACCGCCGACCTGCTGGCCGCCCAGGGCGCCCGCCCCGGCGGGGTCTGCATCGTCTCGGCCCTGGCCGGCCGCGAAACCCTCGAAGGCGTCGCCGCCGCCGGCCTGACGCCGTGGCTGGTCGACGTCGATCCGTTCACCTGGATGGTCGACACCGCCCACCTGCGCGAGCGCCTGACCGAGGCCCCCTGCCCGCTCGAGGCCATCGTCACCACCTGCGCCTTCGGCCGCGCCCCCGACCTCGCCGCCCTGGCCGCCTTCCAGGCCGAGACCGGCCTGCCGATCGTGGTCGACGCCACCTTCGGCTACGACGTGATCATGGACGCCCCGGTCCCGGTGGTCGTCGGCCTGCCGGGCGGCCAGGGCGTGTTCGTCGCCGCCGAGGACGCCGACCTGATTAGCCGCCTCGAAGCCCCCGCCTTCGAAGGCGAGGCCGGCCTCGACGGCTGGACCCTCAAGCGCCAGCAGCTGGCCACCAACGCCCAGCGCCTGCGCATGCTGCTGCTCGGCTCGCCGATCCAGTTCCAGCCCGGCTGGGGCCTGTCGTGGGTGTCCAGCGCCTGTGTCGTCAGCGTCGCCGAGGGCTGCGCCCCGGCCGTCGCCGCCCTGCTGGCCGTCGAGGGCCGCTTCGTCACCTGCGTCGGCGTGCGCGACCCCGAAGCCGCCGCCGACGCCGTTCCCGTCGTCGACCACCTGGCCGGCAAGATGCTCGGCCTGCCCTTCGCCGCCGACCTCGACATCGCCGACCTCGACGACCTGGCCGAAGCGGTGCGGCGGGCGGTGGCGCAGGTCTGAGCTGAAAGACCCCCTCCGGCCCTCCGGGCCACCTCCCCCAGAGGGGGAGGATCTTGGCGCTTCAGATGCTCCCCCTCTGGGGGAGCTGTCGCGGAGCGACTGAGGGGGCCGCCCTCAGGGCGAAGCAACAGAAAGGCCGGAGACTTTCGCCTCCGGCCCAGGGAGATCGACGGAGGAAGTCGATCGCCAGTTCCCCGAGGCGGGGATCTCAAAACTTTTTACGCAGGCTCAGCTTGTAGGTCCGGCCCAGCGGATCGCCGGTGAACGGGTCGTAGCCGAGGTCGAGGCGGGCGTAGGACGGGTCCTTGTCGAACAGGTTGGTGATCGCGATGCTCGCCGTCGCATCCCGCGGCAGGATCACGCGATAGGCCAGGTCGGTCAGCACCTGGGCGTCGATGGTCTTGCCGTTGGCCACCGTCACGGCCGCCCCGGTCGTGTCCTTGTAGGCCCCGGTCGCGAACGGCGCGGTGCGCTGGTCGGTGTACTCGCCGATGTAGTGCACCGTCAGGCGCAGGTTGTGCGGCCCCCGGCTCCATTCGGCGAAGACGTCGCCCTTCCACTGCGGGATCGGCACGACGGTGGTCTGGTAGTTCAGCAGGCCCACCGCGTCGAAGGCCTTCTCGACCACCACGCCCTCGACGCTGGTCGCCCCCACCTCGTACTTCTGGATCCAGGTCGCGCTGCCGCCGACGGCCAGCTCCCCGCCCAGCACGCCCTGGAAGGCGTAGTCGGCCGAGAAGTCGAAGCCCGAATTCTCGATCGGCGCGCCGTTGATGTAGAAGGTCTTCAGCCGCGCGATGCTGGTGGTCGGCGTGCCGCACGCGCCGTTGAAGGTGAAGCGCGCCTGCAAGGCCGCGTAAGCGCTGTTCCCGCAGTTGTTGGTCCCCGCCGCCCCGTTCGGATAGAGCGCGCTGGTGATGCCCGCCACCGGCTCGGCCACGATCGGGTTTTTGAAGTCGAACCGGAAGTAGTCGACGCTGGCCTTGAAGGCGCCGGCCTTGAACAGCAGGCCGAAATTGTAGGTGTTGGCCTTCTCGGGCTTCAGGTCCGGATTGCCGAAGATGTCGACCGCCCGGAAGACGCCCAGGATCCCCTGCAGCGAGGTCACCGAGGTCGTGGTGGTCAGCGGGTCCGGCGGCCCGCGGAAGGTCGAGCCGGCCGAGGCCCGCACCGCCATCCACGGCGTCGCCTGCCAGCGCACCGAGGCCTTGGGGTTGAAGGTCGAACCCACCGCCCCGCCATAGTCCTCGTAGCGCGCCGCCAGCTGGGCCTGCACCGTCTCTGTGATCGGCAGGCTGAGTTCGCCAAAGGTCGCCACCACGTCGCTCTGATTATCAGCCGGGGTGTTGACGCCCAGGAACATGAACGGCCCGTTCCGCGCCGAGCCCGTGCAGTTGGTCACGCCGTAGTCCGGCGTGTTGACGCACGGATTGATCAGGGCGTTGGAGATGTCGTTGAAGGTCGAGGTGAAATAGGTCCGGCGGTACTGCACCCCGGCCGCCCAGGCGATGTCGCCGCCCGGCAGGGTGATGACCGTCTTGCCGTTCAGCACCGCCTCGGCCACGAACAATCGCGAGGTCTGCTTGGTCGACAGCTTCTTGAAGAACCAGTCGGTCAGTTCCTTGCTGTTGGCCAGGCTGGAGACGTAGCCGGGATTGGCGACGCCGGTGATGGCGTTGCCCGGGATCGCGCTGGCGAAGGGGTTGTAATACAGGCACCCGCCGACGCCCGGCGTGCCCTGGATCCCCGCGGTGTTCGGATCGGTGTCGCAGTTGGGCCCGCCCAGCCCGCGCAGCGCCAGGGCGAAGCGGTTGACCAGGGTGTCGTAGCCGGTGCGGATCCCCACCTCCTGGGAATAGGTCAGCGCCGCCTCCCAGCCGATGCCGTTGGAGAACTCGCCCTTCAGGTCGGCCGAGACGCGATAGGCGTCGAACGAACGCGAGCCGATCGACGGGCCGTAGCCGAACTTGGGATTGCCGCCGATGCCGTAGGGCCGGTTGGCCGCGTTGATGGCCCCGAAGGCGAACACCGTCGCCGTCGGCACGGTGATCTGGGCGCCGGTGCCCAGGCCCGTCAGGGTCACGGTCGGGTTGGCGGCGATGAAGGCGGCCAGGCCCGGATTGGTCGCCGGCACGTAATAGCGGCCGATCAGGCTGGTCGAGGCCGCCACCTCGGCGGTCGGCACGGCCAGGGCGGCGTAGGACGGCGAGGTGTTCCAGTCGGGCACGTCGGTGTGCGACCACAGGGCCTCGACGTGCAGCTTGGTGGTGTCGGAAAGCCTGGCGTTGACCTCGCCATAGACCTGCACGGCGTTGGACTTTTCCACCAGGTTGTCGAACGGCGTGTAGTGCCAGTAGCAGACCGGCGTCAGGCCGCTGAAGCCGGGAAAGCCGCCCAGGCTGGCGCATGCCGGATCGCGCATGCCGTTGGTCGGACTGGCGGCCGGGATGAAGGTCGAGGGATTGCCCGCCGCCGACCAGCCGGCTTCCGGATTGTCGAGATAGCCGCGATTGGCCCAGTCGCGCTCGGCGACGCTGAGCTTGGAGCGGTGCTGCCAGCCGGCGCTCAGCAGCATGTCGCCGTGCTCCCACCGCTTGCCGTAGGTCAGGCTGAGGCCGTAGTCGCCGTCCGAGCCGTCGATGGCCCGGTAGTCGGCGGCCATCTCCAGCCCGTCGACGTTCTTCTTGGTGATGAAGTTGACCACCCCGGCGATGGCGTCCGAGCCATAGGTCGCCGCCGCCCCGTCCTTCAGCACCTCGACGCGCCCGATGGCGGCGGCGGGAATGATGTTGGTGTCGACGATGCCCGCCCCGGCCGCGGCCAGCGGATTGATCGCCAGGCGCCGGCCGTTCAGCAAGACGAGCGTGCGTTGCGAGCCCAACCCCCGCAGGTTCACCGAGCCCGAGCCTTCCGAGCCCTGGGCGCGGCTGTCGAACTGGTTGGTGTCGCCCAGCACCCCGTTCGACACCGACAGGGCCTTGATCATCTCGACGGTCGAGGGCGAGCCGCGCTTCTGCAGTTCCTCGGCCCCGATCACGTCCACCGGCAGGGCCGCGTCCTCGGGCGTGCCGCGGATGAACGAGCCGGTGACCACCACCTCCTCGACCTGCGTCGCCTCCTGCCCCCACGCCGCGCCCGCCGTCGCGGCGAGCGCCATCGCCAGCGCGCCGGCCGAGCCCGCGCGCAGATAGGTCTTCCTGGTCATCTTCCCTCTCCCGGTCTGTCTCTTCTTTTTCGGAGCGCTTGGGCGAGGACGGATCTCTCTCTAGGGGTCGACGGTATCCTCCACGCGCCAACGCCTCGGACGGCCGCCCGCCGTCGCGAAATCACGCGTTTCGAAAATGGAAGATGCGAACTTAGACGCCGACACCTTGGGATCCCCCTCTCGCCGGATACTTTGTACGCAAAGCTTTCTTGGCCGCTCGGCCGCAGGACGAGCGGGCTCGACATCGAGAGTCGAACGACTGTTTCGATGATTGAGTATGTTTTCCCAAGCGTCAACCGCCGTAATTTTCCGGCAAGCTCGGGCGTCTTGAATTCCGGGTATCGAGACGCAGCGACCACCCCGGGCGTCCGCCGCGCAGGCGCCAAGCCGGGACGAGGTCATCTACGTAGTGACCGCAATCGGGGACAATTCCCGTCGCACAGCGGCGAGACGGGCTTTTTTCCTGTGAGTTGTCGCCCTAATTGAGCGAACGACGGTCCTGTCTATCCGTTATGGGTCGGTCGTCCGACAGTGTGGGGTGAAATCTCGATGAGTTCCGACGCGATCGCGGATCGCCGGCCGACGGCTGCGCGCCTCTCCGCCCTGGCGGGCGCGAGCCTGGCCGCCCTGCTGCTGGCCGGCTGCAACACCGCCGCCCCGCGCACGCCCGACACCCGCCTGCCGACGGCCTTCGAGGCCCCGGCCGGCGCGCCCCTGCCCGCCGCCGCCCTCGACCAGTGGTGGACCCAGTTCGGCGATCCCCAGCTCGACGCCCTGATCGCCACCGCCCTGGAGCGCAGCCCCGACGCCCGCAGCGCCGCCGCCGTGCTGGAAGAGGCCCGCGCCGTCCGCAAGAGCAACATCCGCCAGCTCTACATCCCGTCGGGTCAGGTGAAGGGCGCGGCCAGCCGCAAGCACACCGAGATCCTCGACCAGAGCGGCGGGACCAGCTTCACCCTCGGCGGCGACACCGACAGCTACAGCGCCAATTTCGACGTCTCGTGGGAGCTCGACTATCTGGGCCGCCGCAAGGCCGGCCTCCAGGTGGTGAACAACGACCTGGCCGCCGCCCGCTTCGCCTATGAGGGCGCCCGCGCGGCCCTGGCCGCCAACGTCGCCCAGTCCTATTTCGAGGCCAAGGGTCTGGCCGTGCAGCTGGCCGACGCCCGCGAGAGCGCCCGCATCAGCCAGTCGCTGGGCGAGCTGGCGACCAGGAAGGCCAGGCTTGGCCTGTCGGCCGGTTCGGAAGCCGACAGCGCCGCCGCCACCCTGGCTCAATCCGAGGCCCAGGCGGCCGACTACGAAGCCCAGCTCCAGGCCGCCCGCCGCAGCCTGCTGATCCTGGTCGGACGCGGGATCGACCCGCTGGCCAGCCTGAACGTCGAGGCCGCCCTCGACGCCCCGCCGCCGGTTCCGGCCACCGTGCCGGGCGCCCTGCTGGAGCGCCGTCCCGACGTGCGCGAGGCCCAGGCCCGCCTGGCCTCGGCCGCCGGCAATCTCAAGGTCAACCAGCTGGCCCTCTTCCCGACCTTCAACCTGACCCCGGGTCTGGGCTGGGCCAAGAGCGTCTCGCCGGCCTTCGACTTCACCGGCAGCGGCGCCAGCGGCGGCACGACCTCGACCACCACCGGCTCCTGGACCCTCGGCGGCGGCCTCACCATCCCGCTGCTCAACATCCCCCAGCTGCTGGCCGACATCGACGCCCAGGACGCCCGCACCGAGCAGGCCGCCGTCGCCTACGAGAAGGCCGTGCAGACGGCCTATGGCGAGGCCGAGAACGCCATCACCCAGCTGGCCGCCGACAACCGCCGCGTCGCCCTGCTGAAGGCCGGCGAGGCCCGCGCCGCCAGCGCCTACGCCGCCAGCCGCAAGGGCTATGGCCTGGGGCTCGTCGATCAGACGACCAACCTGCAGAACGAGCAGACCTGGCGCAGCGCCCGCAGCGCCCTGACCGGCGCCCAGACCCAGGCCCTGCAACGCGCCGTCCAGACCTACAAGGCGCTCGGCGGCGGCTGGTCGCCGAACGTCCCCGCCCCGCTTCCGCCCCGCGCGTCCGCCGACGCCGCCGCTTCCGAACGCGCTCCGCGATGAGAACCCCGCCCATGACGATGAAAACCGCCCGCGCGCTCGCCCTGCTGACCGCGTCCGCCCTGGTCCTGACGGCTTGCGGCGGCAAGGACGAGAAGAAGACCGCGCCCGCCAGCCAGGCCCGCGCCGTCAGCGTCGGCGAGGTCCAGACCCGCCCCCTGGGCGGCGGGATCGAGGCCTCGGGCGTGCTGATCGCCCGCGACGAGGCCGCCGTCGGCTCCGAACTCTCCGGCTACCGCGTCGCCCGCATCTACGCCGACGAAGGCGACTGGGTGCGCGCCGGCCAGCCGCTGGTCCAGCTCGACGCCACCCTGCTGAGCGCCCAGATCGGCCAGCAGGCCGCCGTCGCCGCCCAGGCCCAGGCCGAATCCGCCCGCGTCTCGGGCCTCGACGGCCAGGGCGTGCTCAGCCAGGAACAGATCGAAAGCCGCCGCTACAACGCCAAGGCCCAGGCCGCGGCGCTGGCCGAACTCCAGACCCGCCAGGGCCGCCTGACCATCGTCGCCCCCGTCGGCGGCCGGGTCATCGAACGCGGCGTCAAGCCGGGCGAGATCGCCGGCAGCGGCACGACGGCCTGGTTCCGCATCGTCCGCGACGGTCTCGTCGAACTGGAAGCCGACGTCAACGAAAGCGACCTGGCGGGCCTGTCGGTCGGCCAGCCGGCCACCGTCACACTGCCCGGCGGCGCGCAGGTCTCGGGCGCGATCCGCCTGATCAGCCCGCGCGTCAATTCCGACACCCGCCTGGGCAAGGTCCGCATCCGCCTGCCCGTGCGCGAGGACCTGCGGGCCGGCGGCTTCGGCAAGGCGATCTTCGGCGCTTCGGGCGCGGCGGTCGTCGCCGTGCCGGAGGCGGCCATCCGCTACGACGCCTCGGGCCTGTCGGTGGTCGTCATCGACGCCCAGAACCGCGCCAAGCAGGTTCCGGTCCGCACCGGCCGCCGCGGCGGCGGCTGGGTCGAGCTGGTCCAGGGCCCCGCCCCCGGCGCGCGCGTCGTGATCGGCTCGGGCGCCTTCATCGGCGACGGCGACGTCGTCAAGCCGATCCCGGTGGCCGCCAACGGGCAGAAGGCCGCCAACTGATGGCCGACCTCCGCATCTCAGCCTGGTCGATCAGGAACCCGATCCCGGTCGCGGTCGTCTTCATCGCCCTGATCATCGCCGGCGTCGGGGCCTACCTGTCGCTGCCGGTCAAGCAGTTCCCGAACGTCACCTTCCCGGCCGTGACCGTCTCGGTCACCCAGAGCGGCGCGGCCCCGGGCGAGCTTGAGACCCAGGTCACCCGCGTCGTCGAGGACGCGGTCTCGGGCATCTCCAACGTCAAGACGATCCGCTCGTCGGTGACGCAGGGCGCCTCGACCACCACCATCGAGTTCGAACTCGGCGAGGACCTGCAGAAGGTCACCGACGAGGTCCGCTCCAAGGTCGACCAGGCCCGCGCCAGCCTGCCCAAGGAGGTCGACGAGCCGATCGTCCAGCGCCTCGAGATCGACAGCGCCCCGATCATCACCTACGCGGTCTCGGCCCCGTCGATGAGCACGGCCGACCTGTCGTGGTTCGTCGACGACACCATCACCCGCGCCCTCCAGGGCGAAAAGGGCGTGGCCCAGGTGGCCCGCGTCGGCGGCGCCGAGCGCGAGATCAACGTCGTCCTCGATCCGGCCCGCATGGCCGCCTTCGGCGTGACCGCGCCCCAGCTCAACCAGGCCCTGGCCAATTTCAGCCTCGACGCCCCCGGCGGCCGGGCCACGGTCGGCGGTCGCGAGCAGACCCTGCGGGTGCTCGGCGCGGCCAACACCCTGGAGCAGCTGCAGCAGATCACCATCCCGGTCGGCTCGCGCTACGTGAAGCTGACCGACGTCGCCGACGTCGGCCAGGGCGCCGGCGAGGAACGCGGCTTCGCTCGCCTCGACGGCAAGCCCGTCGTCGCCTTCCAGGTGATGAAGACCCGCGAGTCCAGCGACGTCGAGGTCGAGGACCGCGTCAAGCAGGCCGTCGAGACCCTGGGCCAGAAGCACGCCGGGGTGAGCTTCACCAAGATCTACTCCACCGTCGACGAAACCCGCGCCAGCTTCGAGGCCACCAAGCACACCCTGCTGGAAGGCATGCTGCTGGCCTCGCTGGTGGTGTTCCTGTTCCTGCGCGAGTGGCGCGCCACCCTGATCACCGCCATCGCCATGCCGGTGTCGCTGATCCCGACCTTCGCCTTCATGGGCATGGTCGGCTTCTCGCTGAACGTCGTCACCCTGCTGGCCCTGACCCTGGTCATCGGCATCCTCGTCGACGACGCCATCGTCGAGATCGAGAACATCGAAAAACGCGTCGCCAAGGGCCAGCGGCCCTATCACGCGGCGATGGAGGGGGCCGACGCCATCGGCCTGGCCGTGGTCGCCACCACCTTCACCATCGTCGCGGTGTTCGTGCCGGTGTCGTACATGCCCGGCATCCCCGGCCAGTTCTTCAAGGAATTCGGCCTGACGGTCGCCGTCGCGGTGCTGTTCTCGCTGGTCGTGGCCCGCCTGCTGACCCCGCTGCTGGCCGCCTACTTCCTCAAGCCCGTCCTGCGCCCGCACGAGCGCAAGCCGTTCGAGGGCCTCTATCGCAAGAGCCTCGACTGGGCGCTGGACCACCGGATCATCGCCTTCATCATCGGCGGCGTGCTGACCCTTGGCTCGATCGCCGGCGCCGGCTTCCTGGCCTCGATCGGCGTCCTGGCCGTCGGCTTCCAGCCGGCCGGCAACGCCAACTACTACTACATCAAGCTGCAAGGCCCGCCCGGCGCGACCATCGCCGACATGGACCGCACGGCCCAGGCGGCGACGAAGATGTTCGCGGCCCGGCCTGAGACCGCCCACGTCTTCGTCCAGGTCGGCTCCAACATCGCCAGCGGCTTCAGCGGCCAGAGCGGCGCCGACGTTCGCGACGGCACCGTCACCGTGGTGCTCAAGGGCGACCGCAAGCTGACCGTCACGGAGATCAAGCAGGAGATCCGCGCCGGCCTGCGCGACATCCCCGACGCCCGCGTCAACCTGCAGGGCGATTGGGGCTCGTCCGACATCCAGAACATCATCACCTCGGACGACGGCGCGGCCCTCGACAAGGCGGCTCTCCAGATCGAACGCGAGATGCGCGGCCTGAAAACCGTCGCCGACCCGCGTCCGTCCTCGCCGCCCAGCGGTCCGGAGATCGTCATCCGGCCCCGCGCCGACGAGGCCGCGCGCCTGGGCGTCTCGGTCACCGACATCGCCTCCATCGCCCGCGTGGCCACGGTGGGCGACATCGACGCCAACGTCGCCAAGATGACCCAGGGCGAGCGCCGGATCCCGATCCGCATCCGCCTGCCGGAAGGCGCGCGATCGGACCTGGCGGCCATCGGCGCCCTGCAGGTGCCCACCGCCGCCGGCGGGATCACCCGCCTCGACAGCGTCGCCGACATCAGCTTCCAGGCCGGTCCGGCCAAGATCGACCGCTTCGGCCGCAAGCGGCAGCTGACCATCGAGGCCGACCTCAACGGCGGCGCCCAGCTGGGCCAGGCCCTGGCCGAGATCAACGCCCTGCCGACCATGAAGAACATGCCCGCCGGCGTGGCCCCGGCCTCGGCCGGCGACCAGGAGGCCTTCACCGAGCTCTTCACGGGCTTCGCGGTGGCCCTGCTGTCGGCCGTGGGCCTGGTGTTCGGCGTGCTGGTGCTGCTGTTCCGCAGCTTCTTCAAGCCGATCACCATCCTCTCGGCCCTGCCGCTGGCGATCAGCGGCGCCCTGGTGGCCCTGGTGGTCTGCGGCCAGCCGCTGTCGATGCCGTCGCTGATCGGCTTCCTGATGCTGATGGGCCTGGCGGCCAAGAACTCGATCCTGCTGGTCGAGTACGCCATCGAGCAGGAGCGGGCCGGCATGAGCCAGCGCGAGGCCCTGATCGACGCCTGCCACGAACGGGCCCGCCCGATCGTCATGACCACCCTGGCCATGATGGCCGGCATGCTGCCCACCGCGCTCGGCCTCGGCCAGGGCTCGGAGTTCCGCCAGCCCATGGCAGTGGCGGTGATCGGCGGCCTGATCACCTCGACCATCCTGTCGCTGGTGCTGGTGCCGGTGGTTTACGAGGTGATCGACGACTTCGAGCGCTGGATCACCCCCAAGATGGCCCGCTGGACCACGCCGCGAGAAGCCTCGGGCGAAGCCGCGACGCCGGTCGACAGGCTCTGATCCCTCTCCCCTTGCGGGAGAGGGTGGCCCCCGAAGGGGGTCGGGTGAGGGGTCTCTCAAAAGCAAAACGCCGCGACAGCCGATCAGCCGTCGCGGCGTTTTCATTCGTGTAACCCCTCATCCGTCGCCTTTCGGCGACACCTTCTCCCGCAAGGGGAGAAGGATCACTCGACCGCCGTCGTCTCCGGCCCCACCGTCCCGCCGCAGGCCGCGCAGATCACCACCGCCTCCAGCCGCTGGCCGCACGGAACGTGGGTCAGCACCTCCGGCGGACCTTCCGGCTCCGCCAGCCACCGATCCCCCCAGGCCATCAGCGCCACGATCAGCGGGAAGAGCTCGCGCCCCACCCCGGTCAGCCGATACTCCCAGCGCTCGGGCCGCTCCTGGTAGCGGACCTTCTCCAGCACCCCCAGCGCCACCAGCCGCGCCAGGCGGTCCGACAGGATGTTGCTGGCCACGTTCAACTCGGCCTGGAAATCGCCGAACCGCCTCAGGCCGTAGAAGGCCGCCGCCGCCAGGTACGAGGTCCAGCGGTCGCCGAGCACCGCCACGGCCCGCTCCACCGCCGGGTCGCCCCGCCCCTCCCCTTCGGCGATCGAGCGGCGCTGGGCGCGCGGCGGGGGCGCGGGATCGAAACCGGCGCCCGGTCCCGGGGCCACGGTCACCTCGCGCGCGCTCACCACCCCGCCGCAGGCCTTGCAGGCCATTTCGGTCTTCAGCACGCAGCCGCAGGGCTTGTGGATCACCCGCTGGGCGGGCTCGCCGCTGCGCCTTTCCTCCCAGCGCAGGATCATCAGGGCCGCGTCGAACAGCCCCCGGCCCTTTTCGGTCAGATGATAGCCGTGCCGCGCCGGCCGCTCCTGGTAGAGCCGCTTCTCCAGCACGCCGGCCGCCTCCAGCCGCGCCAGGCGGTCGGTCAGCAGCGAGCGGGCCATGCCGGTCTGCGCCACGAAGCCGTCGAACCGGTTCACGCCCCGGAACGCCGCGTACAGCACCAGCAGCGTCCAGCGGTCACCGATCAGATTCAGAGCCCGCGCCGCCGAACTCGCGCGCACCGTGCGAAAACTGTGGTTTTCAGGCGACATCGTTCTGTCGTGATGGCGTTCGCCCATCCCTGTCAATTGCCTCGCCGCACCCTCGCTTTTATAACGAGACTAACAAGAGCGGGGGACGGGAAACTCGCCTGCCGGTGCGGAGAAGAGCGATGGCCTACATCCTGGGGGGATGGCAGAGCGACTTTTCCGCCAACTGGTCGCGCCAGGGTTGGGGCCTGGCCGACGCTTTCAGCGAGGCGGTGGCGCAGGGACTTACCGCCACCGACCTCGCGCCTTCCGACATCGACACCGGCCACGTCGGCAACTTCGCCGGCGAGCTGTTCGCGGGCCAGGGCCTGCTGGGCGGCTTCTTCGGCCTCGTCCATCCCGACCTCGACGGCCTGCCGACCATGCGCCACGAGGCCGCCTGCGCCTCGGGCAGCGTCGCCATCCTGTCGGCCGCCGCCGAGCTCGAGGCCGGCCGCTACGACCTGGCCTGCGTGGTCGGCATCGAGCAGATGCGCAACGTCTCTGGCCAGACCGCCGCCGAGCACCTGGGCGCGGCCGCCTGGACCGGCCACGAGCACCAGGACGCCCGCTTCCTGTGGCCCGCCGCCTTCTCCGACCTGGCCGACGTCTACGACCAGCGCTTCGGCCTGCGTTACGAACACCTGATGGCGATCTCGGAAAACAACTTCGCCAACGCCCGCCGCAATCCCAACGCCCAGACCCGCGACTGGCGCTTTCCGCCCGAGGCCTTCACCGCCGACGACGTCGCCAATCCGGTCGTCGAGGGCCGCACCCGCAAGCAGGACTGCGGCCAGGTCACCGACGGAACCGCCGTGCTCTTCCTGGCCTCGCCCGAACGCGCCCGGTCCTACGCCGAGGCTCGCGGGATCCCGCTCGACAGCCTGCCGCGCATCAAGGGCTGGGGCCATCGCTCGGCGCCCATCCCGCTCGACCGCAAGCTGGCCAAGAGCCAGGAGGGCGGTCACGTCTTCCCGCAGGTGCGCCGCGCCATCGACGACGCCCGCGCCCGGGCCGGGATCGGCCACCTGTCGGAGATCCACGCCGTCGAGACCCACGACTGCTTCGCCATCACCGAATACATGGCCATCGACCATCTGGGCCTCACCGCGCCGGGCGAGGCCTGGAAGGCGATCGAGACTGGCGACATCGCCATGGGTGGACGCCTGCCGGTCAATCCGTCCGGCGGGCTGATCGGCGCCGGCCATCCGGTCGGGGCCACGGGGGTGCGCATGGCGCTGGACGCCTTCAAGCAGACCACGGGAACGGCCGGCGACGGCCAGGTTGAGGGCGCCCGCACCGTCCAGACCCTCAATATCGGCGGCTCGACCACCACCACGGTCAGCCTGGTGATCGGAACCTGAGATGCTGCAGATCCTGCTCGTCGACGCCGCCGTCTCGGCGCTGGCCTTCCTGGTCCTGTGGGGCGTCAGCTTGAAGATCCGCGACGTCAGCTTCATCGACGCCTGGTGGGGCGTCGGCATGGCCCTGATCGCCTGGACCGCCTTCCTGCAAGGCCCGCCCACCCCGCGCGGCCTGCTGCTGACCGCGCTCTGCACCGTCTGGGCCGCGCGCCTGGGCGGCTATCTCTTCTGGCGCTGGCGCAAGCACGGGGCCGACCGCCGCTATGTCGCCATGCTGGGCCACGCCGAGAAGGCGCGCGGCTGGAGCTTCGCCAAGGCCTCGTTGCTGCTCGTTTTCGCCCTGCAATACGCCATGCAGTACGTCGTCGCCCTGCCCGTCCAGCTCGGCCAGGCGGCCGGACCGCTCGGCCCGCTGGCCGCGATCGGCGCGGCCCTGGCGGTGCTGGGTATCGCCTTCGAGACCGTCGGCGACGCCCAGCTCGTGCGCTTCAAGGCCGATCCCGCCAACGCCGGCAAGGTGATGGACCGAGGCCTGTGGCGCTACACCCGCCACCCCAACTATTTCGGCGACGCCTGCGTCTGGTGGGGCCTCTTCCTGATCGCCGCCGAAGCCCTGCCCTGGGGCGCGGCCTCGATCGTCGGCCCGATCCTGCTGACCATCACCCTGACCCGCTGGAGCGGCGTGCCGACGACGGAGGGCCGCCTGAAGAAGACGCGGCCGGAGTATGCGGCGTACGTGGCGCGGACCTCGGGGTTCGTGCCGTGGTTTCCTCAGAAAACCCCTCTCCCATAGGGAGAGGGAGGGGCCCATGGCGAAGCCATGGGAGGGTGAGGGGTTAGGAACCCTGGCCGCCTTGCCTAAGATCGTGCCAGCACGCCGGCCGACGGTGTAACCCCTCATCCTCCCACGCCTGCGGCGCGGGCCCCTCCTTCTCCCTATGGGAGAAGGGCCTGAAGGATATCCCTCCCTCTCCCTATGGGAGAGGTTTCAGCTCCGACCGCCCCGCCCAGACGCTGTGCGTCCCGCTGCTGATCTTGTGCGGCAGCGCCACGCGACACACCGGCTCCATGCTCCGCGCATCCACGATCAAACACTCCGACGTGCCGGCAGTCTCGTCGATGACGAAGCTCACCAGCCAGCCGTCGTCTTCCTCCACCGCCCCCGGCCGCGCCGCGAACGGCGCTTCGCTGGCGTAGCGGCCTTCCGGCAGCTTCAGTTCGAGGCTCTCGCCCGAAACCAGGTCGTGCTTGACGAAGCCGTCGAACAGGAACCACCCCGGCTTGGCCGTAGTCGAATAGGCGTAGCGATAGGGCTTGCCCGCCCAGGCCTGGTTGAACATGCCGAACTCCAGCACCCGGTCGTCCAGCCGCTGCTCGAGCGTCTGCCCGGTCGCCAGGTTGAACCGCCAGCGATGGAGCTTGGGCCGAAAGCTGTGCTCGTCCAGATAGGCCATCAGATGGGCGTACTGTTCGGGCGCGTCGGCCAGGGGCCTGGGCGTCGGGTTCTCCTGGAAATAGCCGTCGACCACCACCTCGTCGCCCTCCTCATAGGCATTGAGGAAGTGCAGCACATAGGTCGGCGCGGCCTCGAACCAGCGAGGCTCCCCGCCCTGGCGCGGCACGAGGGCGAAGCGCGACGGCACGCCCTTGTGCAGCCGCACCGCGTGGATCCCCCGCTCCAGCAGGCCCGCATCCCAGAACACCGGCAGGTCGTTGAAGATCGCCCAGTTGGCGCTGAACGCCATGTCGTGCGGCAGGCGCGGCCCCGGCAGCGGCACGGGCTGGTACAGCGTCCGCCGTCCGCTCGCGTCGACCACGCCATAATGCATGTAGGGCGCGTGCTTGGAGTAGTTGAAGAACAACAGCTCCCCGGTCGCCGGATCGACCTTGGTATGGGCCGAGACCCCGTCGATCGGGGCCCAGGGCGCCGGCCCCAGGGTCTCCAGCGTCAGGGGATCCAGCCGATAGGCCTCGCCGCACTGGTAGAAGGTGGCGATCGCCTCGCCGGCGTGGACGACGATGTCGGTGCTGGCGCTGTCCTTCAGCCCCCCATGGGCGCCGAAGCCCTGCCGCAGAGACACGCCCGGACCATCGGCCAGGCCGCCCCACAGGCTCTGGCCCGCCTCCTGCTCGGCCTCGAAGCCGCGCGTGCGCACGAACCGGTTGCGATACCGCGCCCGGCCGCCCTGGAAGTCGATCTGGTGCACCATGCCGTCGCCGTCGAACGGGTGGTAGCGACCCAGCGGGTCGTGCACCGGGTTCTCGGTGTTGCGCAGATAGACCCCGTCCAGCTCCGCCGGGATCGCGCCCTCCAGCACCACCAGGTCCTCGGCGTTGAGCTCCTCGTGCTGCGGCGTCCAGGCGCCGGTCATGTACGGATGGTCGGTAGGTCGCAGCGATGTGCGGACCGATGGTTGGCGCGCGACTTTCATGCCGTCCTCCCCAGGCTGGCCCGGGAAGCTTAGACCCCAAGTCTCGTTATGCAAGCTTCATCATTCGGCGGCCGACTTGCTGCATCGCAAACAAAAGAAAGGCCCGCGTGCCGGAGCGCGCGGGCCATTTCCTCGGACGCCCCGAAAGAGGCGCTTACGCAGCCGAAATCAGAGGACGGCGCGGTTCTTGTAGGCCGAAACGGCCAGGGCGATCAGGGTCAGCATGGGAGATCCAGTCATCTTCGTCGCCAGGGCCGAATTGCCCCGACGCCCGCCATGTATGCTGACAACGTTGTCATTTCAAGGCCGAATGCTGCGACGCAACAACGCATCCTTTCGCGTGAAACGGGGGAGAGGGACCACGAAGTGGTGGAGGGGGCGAGACTGGGCTCCGTGCCTGACCGCTCTCTCCTCCGTAAAATCCCCGCGAAAGCGGGGACCCAGGTGTTTTATCGTCGAGCGCCTCGCGTTTCAGAAAAAGCCTGGGTCCCCGCTTTCGCGGGGATTTTACGGTTGGGGGTCTGCGGACGGGGACAGACGAAGCTGGATCCCCGTCGCGTCCGGACCAAACCTCAACCAATCCAACCCCTTACAACTTTCTCACCGCCCTGGATCAGACGCGCTCAAACCAGCCGCATAATCACTGGGTCTCGCCGCACCGAAGGGGCGCGCGGCCAGCGACCAAGCGGCGGCGGGATGCGATCGAGCGGGACTGGGGCGGATTGGGAAGATCCGTCGCGTCCGGGGACCTGGCGCTGGCCAGGCCCGCCCGCCGTCGGCTTGGGCGAGGATTACAGAGCACCCCTCTCCTCGTCGCCGCTTGAAAGGGAAACCTCGAAGGCGGTCCTGGTAAGGCGTTAAGAGCGCCGCCGCCCGGGAAGCCGGCAGCCAAACGACCGCGCGGAGCGCCTGGGCTTCGTCGAAACGGTAACAACACACAGCACCTCCGGGCGTCGCCCGGGCGCTCCGCTCCCCTTCATCAGCTCGCAGCGAAAGCGCGGGGACGAAGCGCCGTGCTTACCCCCTCAGTCGCTCCGCGACAGCTCCCCCAGAGGGGGAGCATCTTGGAGAGCGCCGCGCCAACCAGATCCTCCCCCTCTGGGGGAGGTGGCCCGGAGGGCCGGAGGGGGCCCGCGAAGCGGGTCTACTCCCCCCTCGCCTCCTCGCCCAGGAACCGCACCTTGGCTCCTTTCTCCACCGCCGCCCCCAGCTGCTGCGCGTCCCAGTTGGTCAGGCGCACGCAGCCGTGCGAGGCGCGCTTGTTGACCAGCTTGGGATCAGGCGTGCCGTGGATGCCGTAGGTGTCCTTGGTCAGGTCGATCCAGGTCGAGCCGACCGGATTGTTCGGCCCGGCCTTGATGGTCAGCTTGCCCTTGGGCTTGCCGAAGGTCAGGCGCGAGGGGTCGTAGGTGTAGGTCGGGCGCGGCGCGACGGTGCGCACCGCCCACTCGCCGCTCGGGGCCGGACGCTCGGTGCTGCCCACCGTGGCCGGATAGACCGCCAGCAGGTTGTCCTGGCCGTCATAGGCCCGCACCTGGCCGACGCCCTTGTCGATGTCGATCCGCGTCACCTTGGCCGGCAGCTCGCTCGGACCCAGGGCCGCCACGGCGATGCGGGTCCCGACCTTGCCGAAGTCGGCCCCGGGATTGAGGGCCTGCAGCAGCGCCTCGTCCATGTGGAAGCGCTCGGCCAGGGCTTCCAGCGGACTGGTGTAGGAAAGCGCCGGCAGCCTGGCCATCGCCTCATAGTCGTCCTTGGGAATCGTCTTTGCGTACGGCCCGTCCGCGTCCGCCTGCGTGATCACGTAGTCGGTCAGCACCTGGCCGCCGTCGGCCTCGATCAGCGCCTTCCACAGGTCGGGCGTCACCTCGCCGTCGACCGTGAGGCCCTGCGCCTGCTGGAAGGCCTCGATGGCCAGCCTCAGGTTCGTGCCGGTCACCCCGTCGATCGATCCCGGCGAGAAGCGGGCCCGGTCGAGCAGCACCTGCACCCGCACGAGGGAAGGCGCGATCATCGACGGATCGGCCGGCGGCGCGGTCTGCGGGCCGGCCGCCTCGACGGCCTGGGCCAGGGGCGAGCGGTCGGCCGAAGCGACCTTCGACGACTGTGGGGCCTGAGCCGCCGCGGGCGGCGGCGGCGCCTCGGCCTTCCGCTCCCCGCGCGAGCAGGCCGCCGCCAGGACGCATCCGGCCAGCAGGGCCGCGAGACGAAGGGTCGAAGGCATCGCATACTCCACGCACGAGGAACGTCTTGCAGGTCTCAAGCCTTGAGCCATGGCGAAGTTCCGGAGGCGGTGCGCTTGGCGGCTCGATGGCGAAGGGGGACGAGGGAACGGCGGCGCGGCCGGCGGCTGGGCTCGATCCTGCTCGTCCTGCTGCTGACCGGCTGCGTCGGGACCGGCGCCTGGCTGCTGTGGCCGACGGACGCCCCACCGGCCCCGGAGACCCCGACCGGCGACGGCGCCGACGAGCCGGTCGCCGCCGCCCCGCAATACGTGCCGTCCAACGATCCGCCGGCCGCGCCGCTGGCGCCCCTGCCGCTGGACGAGACCTGCGAAGGCTCCGCCCCGCCCGGCGCGGCCCAGGCCAACGCCGACAGCCTCAACACCATGAGCTGGGCGCCGTTCGGCCGCCAGGAGGTCGGCTGGACGATCTACGCCCCGCGCATCGGCGCCGAGCTGGCCACCGCCTGCGGCCCCGGCACGACCCGCTTCGCCGGCGCCCTGGCCGGCTGGCAGGCCGGCCATCGCCTGGCGCCCACCGGCGTGCTCGACGGCGCCACCTTCGACGTCATGAAAACCCGCTGGACCCTGGCCCGCCCCTTCGCGGCCATCAACGCCCGCGGCGAATGCCCCAACGCCCCCGCCCTCTCGGGCCTGAACGCCGCCCGTTCTGACGAAGTCTATGGGAGCAAGCCGGCCTATCTGCGGCCCGGCGCGCTCGACGCCTATCGCCGGCTTGTGGAGGCCGCGCGGAAGGACGGCGTGGTCTCGGCCCGCGACCCGCGCGTGCTGACCATCTTCTCCAGCTTCCGCGACCCCGCCGCCGACGCCGCCCGCTGCGCCCGCGACAACAACTGCCAGGGCGTCAGCCGCACCATCTGCTCGGCCCACCGCACGGGCCTGGCCATCGACCTCTTCGTCGCCGCCGCCCCGGGCTACGGCCCCGACTCCAGCGCCGACGACAACCGCCGCTTCATGGCCCGATCGGACGTCTATCGCTGGCTGGTGGTCAACGCCGGCCGCTTCGGCTTCATCAACTACGTGTTCGAGCCCTGGCACTGGGAATGGACCGGCGAACCGCCCCTGCCCGGCGTGCCGATCTCAAGCCTGCCTCAAGAAGGATCACAACCTCTCGATCAGGGGGCGCCTGCGCCTCAACCCGGCCAGAAAGCCTCCCCAAGTAAGACGCATGAAGTTCGCTGACGCTCACATGCCCGGCCGGCGCGAGATCTTGGCCGGCCTCTTCGCCCTCCCCGCCGGCTCGGTCCTGGCGGCGCCGCGCGTGGCCGCCCCGCCGCGCCCGCCGATCGTCACCGTGCTGGGCGACTCGATCACCGCCGGCCTGGGCGTGCGCCCCGGCGAGGCGATGCCGGCCCGCTTGCAAGCGGCACTGGCCGCGCGCGGCGTGAACGTCCAGGTGCGCGCCGCCGGCCGCAACGGCGACACCAGCGCCGGCGGTCTCTCCCGCCTGGAAGGGGCGTTGGGCGCCGACACCACCCTCTGCGTCGTGGCCCTGGGCGGCAACGACCTGCTGCAAGGTCTGCGCCCCGAGGCGACGCGCGCCAACCTGCGGGCCATCCTCACCCGCCTGCGCGAACGGCGCATCCCCGCCGTCCTGGCCGGCGTCAACGCCCCGGCCCTGCTCGGCGCCGACTACGCCCGCCGCTTCAACGCCGTCTACACCGACCTGGCCCGCGACTTCGCCGTCCCCCTGCTGCCCAACCTCCTGGCCGGCATCGGCGGCTCCCGCCGCTACATGCAGAACGACGGCATCCACCCCAATGCGGAAGGCGCGAGGGTGATCGCGGCCAACCTGGCGCCGGTCGTGGCCCAGGCCCTGGCGCGGGGGACGGTGGTGGCGGTGCGCTGACCCCCTCAGTCGGCTTCGCCGACAGCTCCCCCAGAGGGGGAGCATCTTGGCGCTCAGATCCTCCCCCTCTGGGGGAGGTGGCCCGGAGGGCCGGAGGGGGTCGCCGTCAGGCGATCAAAGGAAGAACTCCACCGCCACCAGCACTACCCCGGCTATCCAGGCCGTCTCCACGACCATCAGCGCCACGGGCCGCCAGCCGGCGGTCATCACGTCCTTGAACGAGGTCTTCATGCCCAGGCCCGCGATCGCCGTGACCAGGCACCAGCGGCTGATCTCGGCCGCGCCGTCGACAGCGACTTTCGGCAGCCAGCCCAGGCTGTTCACCACCACCAGGGCCGCGAAGGCCACCAGGAACAGCGGCAGCTGCGGCCTGGCCCCCGCTCCGCCGCCCGGCAGCATCCGCGCCGCCAGGAAGGCGATGGTGAACACCACCGGCAGCAGCATCGAGACGCGAAGGAGCTTCACATAGGTCGCCACGTCGCCGGTGTGCGGCGAGATCATGTAGCCAGCCCCAACCACCTGGGCGACGTCATGGATCGTGCCGCCCAGGAACACCCCGGCCTTGGTCTGGTCCAGGTGCAGGGCCGCCGTCAGCAGCGGATAGGTGATCATGGCGATGGTCGACAGGGTGGTGACCACCACCACGGTCAGGATCGTGTCGCGCTCGCCGTCCTTGTCGCGCGGCAAAACGGACGCGATCGCCAGGGCCGCCGAGGCGCCGCAGATGCCCACAGCCCCGCCCGACAGCACGCCGAAGCCCTGCCGCAGCCCCATCCGCTTGGACAGGAACGCCCCCAGCAGGATCGTCGAGACCACCGCCACGATCACGGTGACGATCGGCGTCAGGCCCAGGCTCAGGATCTGCCCCGCCGTGATCCGCGCCCCCAGCAGGGCGACGCCGAACCGCAGTATGGCCTTGGACGAGAACTCGATGCCCGGAACGCAGCGCCCCTCCTGGTGCAGAAAGTGGAACGTCATGCCCAGCAGCAGCGAGAACAGCATCACCGGCGCGCCGTAGTGCTGGGCCAGCCAGGTCGAGGCCAGGGCGATGGTCCCGGCCACCAGCACGCCGGGATAGAGCTTGATCAACGCCGCCTGGCCGGGGAACCGCGCCTTGGCGGCGGTCGCGGGCTCGGGGCGCGACAGGCCCTCCATGCCTTCCAAGGATTGGAAAAGCGCCCGCGCGGCGGCCGCGTCGGTGTCGAGATCGGAATTCATCGCCAGGCCCTTTGACGAGTCGCCATGCCGACGACGCCTTTCGTCTGGACCCGGAGCGCTAGCGTGGCAAGGCGCGCTAGGCCCTCCGCACCGCCACCAGCGCCGAGATATAGGCCTCCATCAACCGCACGAGTTCGTCCTCCAGGGCCTGCGGATCCAACTCGAGGCCCGGCTCGGCGGCCGCCGCGCGCAGCAGGCCGACGGCGGCGTGGGTGAGCACGAAGGCCGACTCCGGTGTCAGGTCGATCTGCAGCCGGGCCTTGCCGGCGATCGAGGCGAGGAAGGCCTGGTGATGCTGCTCCAGCACCGCGTCTCCCCGATGGAACATGGCCCCCAGCAGCGCCTGGCGCGTGGCCGGCGAGCCCTCGAAGCCGTTCATCAGCGCCCGCACGATCGGCCGCACGCTGCCCAGGTCCGGCCGTTCGATCAGGGTCTGGGCGATCGCGTCGCGCACCGCGCTGGTCCGCCGCTGGGCCAGGGCCGCCAGGATGTCCTGCTTGTCGGCGAAGTACTGGTAGACCGTGCCGACGCTGACCCCCGCCCGCTCAGCCACGTGATTGGTGGTCAGGCGCTCGGGTCCGCCGCTCTCCAGAAGCTGAAAGGCCGCGTCGAGAATGGCGTCCACCGTGGCCTGGGCGCGGCCCTGACTCGGCGCTCTGCGTTGCTTTTCAGCCACTTGCGGACCCTCTTCACGCGCTCTCCCTGCCTGAAGACAAGGCGAGTAGGAACATGAGCAATGCTTACATACGCTTGAGGCCGAGAACAGGTTCGCCGTCGCCGGCGGACCGGAAGGAGCCCTGATGATCCGTCCTATCGAAGACGTCCGCGCCCGCGTCGCCTCGCAGAAGACCCGCCTGCCGGGCTTCTACGGCCAGATCGATTTCGACCGCACGCCCGAGCGCTTCACCGAGGATCCGAGTTTCGCCGTCGCCCGCGACCGCAATCCGCTGGGCGTTTCCGTCACCCAGGACGACCTCGACCGGGTGCGGGCCTACACCATGCTGGGCGACATCGTCGCCGACGCCTATGCCGCCCTGATCCCGCAGTACGGCTTTCGCCGGCTGATCGACATGCTGACCACCGCCTGCGACCAGGGGATCGAGGCCGTGCCGGACGCGCCCCCCGAACTGGCCGCCTTCGTCGCCGAGATGGCGGCTGCGCCCGACTGGATCGACATGGACCTGGTGCGCGAGGGCCAGCGGCTGGAGCGCAACGCCGCCGCCTTCCTGGCCCCCTTCGCCATCCGCGGCGC
Source organism: Caulobacter sp. SRI_008 (assembly GCF_057586355.1). Taxonomy (NCBI): domain Bacteria; kingdom Pseudomonadati; phylum Pseudomonadota; class Alphaproteobacteria; order Caulobacterales; family Caulobacteraceae; genus Caulobacter; species Caulobacter sp. SRI_008. The sequence continues at coordinate 108,586 of NZ_JBYCZS010000007.1, read as the reverse complement.
GTTCGTGGCCACCTTCCTCAACAAGTACTCGGCCCTGCCCATGGCCCTGACCGGAACCCTGGGGGCCGAGACCGCCGCCAAGCGGGTCAACGAGACGGCCGCCTTCTTCGCCACCACCATCCTGCCCGGCGCGCTGGAGCCGCACGGTGAGGGCTTCAAGGCCGCCGCCATGGTGCGGCTGATGCACTCGATGGTGCGCTTCAACGCCCTGCGCTCGGGCCGCTGGGACTCGGAGGTCTACGGCGTGCCGATCCCGCAGGTCGACCAGATGCCGGCCGGCCTGATCCCGGTCTTCCTGATGTCGTTCCAGATGCTGCGCAAGGGCCGCCGCCAGTTCACCCCGGCCGAGCGGGCCAAGGTCGAGCTCAGCCGCTATCGCTGCTTCCTGCTGGGCCTGCCGGAGGACCTTCTGGCCGACACGCCCGAGGGCGTGGTGCGGATGATGACCGCCCGCGACAGCACCCTGCGCCGGGGCTTCGACGACGAGACCTGCGGCGCGCTGATCCGCGCCACCCTGGGCGCCTATCTGCCGCCGGACGAGAGCCCGGCCAACCGCCTGCACGACCGCATCGAGCGCCGCTTCGCCAAGGCCTTCTTCCTGCGCCACTTCCTGCGCGGCGACCGCAAGCGCGCGGCGAGCATGGGGATCGAGGTAGGACCAGCCGACGAGGTCGTTTTCGTGATCGTGGCCCTGCTGGTCACCCTGCAGATGAAGGCCTTCGAACTGGCCGACCACGTGCCGGGCGTCCGCGAGTTGGCCGATGCGGCGCTGGTCCGCCGGATGCGCAGCCTGCTCAAGCGCTACGGCCACGCCGAATTCACCACCGATGCGGCGAACTACCGGCCGACCAACGCGAGGCCTGCGGCGGCCTGACCGCTGCGCGGCCCCCTCAGTCGCTCCGCGACAGCTCCCCCAGAAGGGGAGCATCTGCTCGGACTAGATCCTCCCCCTCTGGGGGAGGTGGCCCGAAGGGCCGGAGGGGGCTCGCCGCAGGCGAGCTAGTCCGCGTCGTCGAAGTCGCCTTCGCCCGCCGTCTCCTCGTCGCCCGTCAGCGCTGTGTCCAGGCTGTCGATGATCTCGTCCATCTGCTCTGAGGTGATCGAGACGTAGATGGCGTCGCCGCCGACGGCCGAGACCAACAGACGGTAGCCGTCTTCGGTTTCCTGCAGGGAGAAGGTTTCCAGGGGCTGCAGCTTGGCCATCGAGGCGTCTTTCGTCGGGAGAGATCGGGAGCCCGCCGATGTAGGCCCGCGCTCGCCCCGTTTCAACGAGCGTCTTTAGCGGACGTCTTTCAAGGTTCCCCGCCGCAGCAGGGCGATGTGGCAGGCGATCAGCACCTCGCGCTCGACCCACGGGAAGTCGGCGCGGGCGATCAGCAGCGAAACCAAGCCGTGCAGGCCCGCCCACAGGGTCTGGGTCATGCTCTGGATGTCATCGTCGTGGGTCAGGCCCGCGTCGCGCATTTCGCCCACGATCTCGGCGAAACGCTGGAAGGCGCCGATGCCCGCCATCATCGGCCGGTCGCCGACCCGCTCCTTGTAGGACCCGTCCAGGCCCTTCTCGACCATGAAGGCCACACGATAGGCGTCGGGCTCCTCCAGGCCGAAATCGACATAGACCCGCAGCGCCCGCTCGAAGCATTCGGCCGTGGGCTTGAAGCTGGCCCGCGCCTCCTCCATCCGCTCGACCAGAGTGGCGAAGGCCCGCACGCACAGTTCGGCGGTGATGTCGTCCTTGGTGGCGAAATAGGCGTAGAGGGCCGGCTGCGAGACGCCCGTGGCCTCGGCGATCTGGCGGGTCGAGACCGCGTGCAGGCCCTTCTCGCTGAACAGCCGCAGGGCCGCGTCCAGGATCTCCTCGCGTCGTTCGGCGCCCTGTCCCTTGGGTTTGCGGGGAGAACGGATCTTCGGCGCGGTCATCGTCCCTCCTTTCCGCAGCGGGGCCGGCTTGACAACCCACAATAATCGATCAGTGATTACTTATCACCGATCGATGATAGGGGCGAGGGCATGGACGGGGCGCGTGCTGGATATGGAGGCGTCGTCCTGCTCACGGCGCTGGCGACGGCCTCGGCCCTCGCCCTGGCGGCCTGCGGCGGCAAGGCGGCAGCGCCCGAGGCCGCTCCGCCGCCCGCGGTGGAAGCCGTCAGCGTCGGCACGCCCGGCGCGGCGTCGGACCTCACTGCGTCCGGAACCCTGGAACGCCGCCGCGAGATGGCGCTGTCGTTCCGCATCCCCGGCGTCCTGACCCGCATGGCGGTCGAGGCCGGCGACAGCATCGCCGCCGGCCAGACCCTGGCCAGCATCGACCCGGCCGGGGTCGACGCCCGCCAGACCCAGGCGACCGCAGACCTGGAGCGCGCCCGCCGCGAGGCCGAGCGGGCCCGCAAGCTCTACGCCTCCGGCTTCGTCGCAAAGGCCCGGCTGGACGACGCCGAAAGCGCGCTGAAGGCGGCCCAGGCGGCCAACGCCGGCGCGGCCTTCGACCGGCGCTGGGCGCGGCTGGCCTCGCCGGTCTCGGGCGTCGTCCTGGCCCGCGCCGCCCAGGCCGGCGAGGTGGTGGCGGCCGGCCAGACGGTGCTGACCGTCGCCGATCTCTCCAGCCCGCTGGTCCTGCGCCTGCCCCTCCCCGCCCGCGACGCCGCGCGGGTCAGGGTCGGCTCCAGCGCCGCCATCACCGCCGACGCCCTGCCCGGCCAGACCCTCAACGGCGTCGTCACGCGCCTTGGCCAGGCCGCCGATGCCCGCACCGGCGCCGTCACGGTCGAGATCGAGGTCCAGGCCCGCCCCGAGCTGAAGAGCGGCCAGATCGCCTCGGCCCGGCTCAGCGCGCCGGCCGCCGACGCCTCGGCCCGCGCCGAATTCGCCCGCATCCCGGCCGAGGCCCTGCTGGAGGCCTCGGGCGACAAGGCCGCCGTGCTGCGCCTCGACGGAACCACCGCCCGACGCACGCCGGTGCGGTTCGGCGGCTTCGACGGCGACGACGCCCTGGTCGCCGGCCTGCCGCCCGGCAGCCGGGTGATCACGGCCGGCGCCGGCTTCGTCTCCGACGGCGAGAAGGTCAGCGTGGTGGACCCGCGCGCGCTCGCCGCGCCGACCCGCAAGGTCGCGGCCCAATGAACCTGAACCTCGCCGCCTTCGCCGTCCGGCGCTGGCAGTTCACCATCGTCGTCTTCGGCCTGCTGGTGATGCTGGGCGTCAACGCGCTGATGACCGTGCCGCGGTCGGAGGATCCGCACTTCCCGATCCCGATCGTGCTGATCCGCGCGGTGCTCCCCGGGGCCGAACCGGCCGAGATGGAGCAGCTGGTCGCCGACCCGATCGAGACGGCGGTTTATGGCCTCGACAGCATCGACAAGGTCGAGAGCACCAGCCTCGACGGCGCGGCCGTGGTCCGCGTCTTCTTCACCTGGGACGTCGATCCCGAGCGCAAGTTCGACCAGGTGGTGCGCGAGGTGAACGCCATCCGCGGCAGCCTGCCCGCCGGCCTGCAACGCCTGGACATCGAGCGGGTGCGCACCACCGAGGTGGCCATCGTCCAGGTGGCCCTGGTCAGCGACAGCCTGCCCATGCGCCGGCTGGAAAAGGTCGCCGACAGGCTGTCCGAACGGCTCGACCGCGTGCCCGGCGTGCGCCAGACCCGCTACTACGGCGCCCCGGCCTCGGAGGTTCGGGTGTCGCTGGATCTGGCTCGCCTCGCGGCCCTCAAGCTGCCGGCCTCCGCCGTCGCCGACGCCCTGAAATCGGCCGGCATCGAGGCCCCGATCGGCGCGGTCCAGGCCGGCGGCCGACGCTTCAACGTCAAGTCCGGCGGGGCCTTCCGCTCGCTGGACACCGTCAAGAACACCCCCGTCCGCTCGCTCGGCGGCCAGGTCGTGCGGGTGCGCGACGTCGCCGACGTCGCCTGGGCCCAGGAGGAGCCGACGCACCTGACCCGCTTCGATGGCAAGCGCGCCGTCTTCGTCGCCGTCACCCAGAAGGACGGCCAGGACGTCGGCCGCATCACCAAATCCGTCGAAAAGGTGCTGGACGACTACGAGAAGGTGCTGCCGGCCGGGGTGAAGCTGGAGCGCGGCTTCGTCCAGGCCCACAATGTCGACCACCGCCTGAAGAACCTGTTCCGCGACTTCGCCGTCGCCCTCGTTTTGGTGCTGATCACCCTACTGCCGCTGGGGCCGCGCGCGGGCCTGGTGGTGATGGTGTCGATCCCGCTGTCCCTGCTGATCGGCCTGTCGCTGATCCAGGCCTTCGGCTTCACCCTGAACCAGCTGACCATCGCCGGCTTCGTGCTGGCGCTGGGCCTGCTGGTCGACGACAGCATCGTCATCACCGAGAACATCGCCCGCCGGATCCGCGAGGGCGAGGAGCGCACCTCCGCCGCGATCAACGGCTCGGGCCAGATCGCCCTGGCGGTGATCGGCTGCACGGCGACCCTGATGCTGGCCTTCCTGCCGCTGATGGCCCTGCCGGCCGGCTCGGGGGCCTATATCCGCTCGCTGCCGGTGACGGTGCTGTGCACGGTGGGCGCGTCGCTCTTCGTGTCGCTGACCATCATCCCGTTCCTGGCCAGCCGGGTGCTCGACAAGCATTCCGATCCCGAGGGCAACCGCCTGCTGCAAGCCGTCAACGGCGTGATCCACACCGTCTATCGGCCCGTGCTGCACCGAGCTCTGGCCCGGCCCTGGCTGGCGCTGGCCATCATGCTGGCCCTCTGCGCCACCGCCGTGCCGATGCTGAAGGCGGCCGGCTCCAGCCTGTTCCCCGCCGCCGAGACCCCGCAGTTCGTGGTGCGGGTGTTCACCCCCGACGGCTCGTCCCTGGCCCGCACCGACGCGGCCCTGCGCTATGTCGACCAGCGCCTCTCGCGCGAGCCCGATGTCGTCTGGCGCGCCGCCAACCTGGGCCGCGGCAATCCGCAGGTGTTCTACAACCAGTCCCAGCGCGAGAGCGCGGTGACCTATGGCGAGATGTTCGCCAGCCTGAAGGCCTGGGAGCCGGGCAAGAGCGAGCAGTTGCTCGATCGCCTGCGCGCCGACTTCGCCCGCTATCCGGGCGCGCGGATCAGCGTCGAGGTGTTCGAGAACGGCCCGCCGATCGAGGCCCCGGTCGCCGTGCGGGTCACCGGCCGCGACCTGGGCGTGCTCAAAGCCCTGGCCGCGCGCGCCGAGGCGATCCTCAAGAGCACGCCCGGCACGCGCGACGTCGGCAACCCGGTGCGCCTGGACCGCACCGACCTCGACCTCGGCGTCGACGAGGCCAAGGCCGCCGCCCTGGGCGTGCCGGCCGGCGCGGCCCGCCGCGTGGCGCGCCTGGCGCTGTCCGGCGAGGAGACCGCCCGCTTCCGCGACGCCGACGGCGACGACTACGCGGTCAAGGTGCGCCTGCCGATGGAGGCCGTCGACGGCGCCGACCGCAACGCCCTGTCGGCCCTGTCGAGCGTCTATGTGCCCACCGCCGACGGCGAGGCGGCGCCGCTGTCGGCCATCGCCGCGCCGAACCTGAAATCCAGCCCCGCCCGCATCGACCGCTTCGACCGCGAGCGCACGGTGACGGTCACCGCCTTCGTCCGCACCGGCTACCTGACGGACAATGTGACCAAGGACGTGCTGGCGCGCCTGCAGAAGGAGCTGCCCATGCCGCCGGGCTACGCCCTGAGCCTGGGCGGCCAGGCCGAGGCGCAGTCGGAAAGCTTCGCAGGGCTGGGCGCGGCGGTGATGGTCGCCGTGTTCGGGATCCTGGCGGTGCTGGTTCTGGAGTTCCGCAAGTTCAAGACCGCGCTGGTCGTGGCCGGGATCATCCCGTTCGGGGTGTTCGGCGCCGCGGCGGCCCTGTGGCTGACCGGCAATTCGCTGTCGTTCACGGCCACCATCGGCCTGATCGCCCTCATCGGCATCGAGATCAAGAACTCGATCCTGCTGGTCGACTTCACCGAACAGCTGCGCCGCGACGGCATGAGCCTGCACGACGCCATCGAGAAGGCCGGCGAGGTGCGCTTCCTGCCGGTTCTGCTGACCTCGGCCACGGCGATCGGCGGGCTGATGCCCCTGGCGCTCGAACGCTCGGGCCTCTACTCGCCCCTGGCCATCGCTATCATCGGCGGTCTGGTGACCTCGACCGTGCTGTCGCGGGTGGCGACGCCGGTGATGTACTGGCTGACGGCGCGGGGGGAGGAATCTTCCCCTCTCCCAGAGGGAGAGGGAGGGGCCCAGGCGGAGCCTGGGAGGGTGAGGGGTTAGGGACTGAAGACGGCGTGCCGGCACGACGGCCAACAGCGTACGCCCTCACCCTCCCACCGCTTCGCGGCAGGCCCCTCCCTCTCCCCACGGGAGAGGGTCTCCTTGCGCAAAATGGCTTGCTACCGGTGTCATGTTTCGTGCTAGCCCTTGCGGCAAGCTCGCCAGAAGCGCCGGAGGAAGACCAACATGGATCGTCGCAGCCTGCTGCTGACCGCCGGAGCGGCGGCCGCCGCCAGCGCCCTTCCGGCCCATGCGGCCAAGTCTCCAGCAGCGCCGATCGTGACCACAGCCGCCGGCAAGGTGCGCGGCGCGACCACCGCCGACGGCGTCCACGTGTTCAAGGGCCTGCGCTACGGGGCCGACACCGGGGGGGCCCACCGCTTTTCCCCGCCTCGCAAGCCCCAGCCCTGGACCGGCGTCGCCGACGCCCTGGCCTATGGCGCGGCCTCGATGCAGACCGGCAAGGGCGAAGAGGGCGAGACCCTCTCCGAGGACTGCCTGTTCCTCAACGTCTGGACCCCGGCCAAGGCCGGCAAGGCGGGCCTGGCCGACGGCGGCAAGCGGCCGGTGATGTTCTACATCCACGGCGGCGCCTACAACGGCGGCTCGGGCGGCAGCCCCTGGTACGAGGGGACCAAGCTGGCCAGGCGCGGCGACGTCGTGGTGGTCACCGTCAACCACCGCCTCAACGCCTTCGGCTATCTCTATCTGGCCCGCCTGTTCGACGATCCCAGCGTCGCCGACAGCGGCAATGTCGGCCAGCTCGACCTCGTTCTGGCCCTGCAATGGGTGCGGGACAACATCGCGCAGTTCGGCGGCGATCCAGACCGGGTGATGCTGTTTGGCCAGTCCGGCGGCGGGGCCAAGATCGCGACCCTGCTGGCCATGCCCAGCGCCAAGGGCCTGTTCCATCGCGCCGTGACCATGAGCGGCCAGCAGGTCACCGCCGGCGGCCCGTTCAACGCCACCAAGCGGGCCAAGCTGTTCCTGGAGAAGCTGGGGATCAGCGACCTGGCGGCCCTGCGCGCCCTGCCCGCCGACCAGCTGCTGAACGGCCTGAAGGCTGTCGATCCGGTCGCCGGCTCCGGCGGCGTCTATATGGGTCCGGTGCTGGACGAGCGGTCGCTGACCCGCCATCCGTTCTTCCCCGACGCCTCGCCGCTGGGCCTCGACGTGCCGCTGATCTGCGGCAACACCCACGACGAGACGCGCGGCTTCGCCGGCTGGGACCGCAAGGTGTTCGACATGACCTGGGAGCAGGTGGTCGAGAAGCTGCCCGGCCAGTTCAACGCCCGCATCGACATCGACCCGGCCACGGTGGTGGCGGCCTATCGCAAGATGTATCCGGCCTATTCGCCGTCGGACGTCTATTTCGCCGCCTCGACCGCCGGCCGCTCGTGGAAAGCCGCGATCCTGCAGGCCGAGGCCCGCGCGGTCACCGCTGCGCCGGCGTGGGTCTATCAGGTCGACTGGAAGTCGCCCAAGGACGGCGGCGTCTGGGGCGCGCCGCACACCATCGATATCGGCCTGGTGTTCGGCACGCTGGACGCCAAGGGCTCGATCGTCGGGACCGGCCCCCGCAGCGAGGCTATGTCCAACACCATGATGGACGCCTTCGTCGCCTTCGCCCGCACCGGCGATCCCAACTGCGCGGCCATTCCCAAGTGGGATCCCTACACCCTGCCCCGCCGCCAGACCCTGGTGTTCGACGAGACGACCCGCATGGCCGACGACCCACGCGGCGGCGAGCGGGAGCTGTTCAACAAGGTGCCGTTCACGCAGTTCGGGACGTAAATCCCCTCTCCCCTTGCGGGAGAGGGTGGCCTCCCGGAGGGAGGTCGGGTGAGGGGTCTCTCAAGCCTCAAAGCCGCGTGCGGCGGTAAGGCCGGGCGAGGTGTCTCATGTTTGAGAGACCCCTCATCCGTCGGCTTCGCCGCCACCTTCTCCCGCAAGGGGAGAAGGATCAGGCCGCGACCTCGCCCTCTTCGTCGCCGTCCTCGTCGTCGAACTCGTCCTCGTCGGGACCCAGGGACTCATCCCGCAGGATCTCGATCTGGTCGGCGACGTCGGCGATGGTCTCGTCATCGACGCCGGCGGCTTCGAGGGCCGCGGCCAGGTGGCCGATGACGAGGTCGAGCTCGTCGTCTTCCAGGCTGTTGGCGCCCAGCCAGACGAAGGCCAGATCCTGGTCGCCACGAGCTTCGGCGGCGTCGGGATCAAGGGCGGCGGCCACGAAGGCGCGGGCGCCGGGGGCGATCTCGCCGCCGAACAGGTCCTTCAGCCGTTCGTCGGCCTGGGCGCGGGCGAAGAAGTCGGAGATCACCGACTGGGCGGCGGCCTCGCCGCCGATGCGTTCATAGGCCGTCATGCCGTCCTCGCGGGAATTGGGGAACGGCGAAAACGTTAACACGGGCCGCGAAGGCCGTGCGTGAACCCTGGGCGATGGTTTCGTGACACCGCCAGGCCCTGGAGCCCTAAACGAAAAACGCCCCGCCTTTCGGCGGGGCGTTTCGTCTTACTTCGCCTTGTCCATCAGGCCGGCGAAGCGCTCGAAGATGTAGAGGCTGTCGGTCGGGCCGGGCGAGGCTTCCGGGTGGTGCTGGACGCTGAACACCGGCTTGTCCTTCAGGGCGATGCCCGCGTTGGTGCCGTCGAACAGCGAGACGTGGGTCTCCTGCACCGGCTCGGGCAGGCTTTCGCTGTCCACGGTGAAGCCGTGGTTCATCGACACGATCTCGACCTTGCCCGTGGTCAGGTCCTTGACCGGGTGGTTGGCGCCGTGGTGGCCCTGTTCCATCTTCACGGTCTTGGCGCCCAGGGCCAGGGCCAGCATCTGGTGGCCAAGGCAGATGCCGAACACCGGCTTGCCGCTCTCAACCAGCTTCTTGATTTCCGGCACGGCGTACTCGCCGGTCGCGGCCGGATCGCCCGGGCCGTTGGACAGCAGCACGCCGTCGGGATTGCGGGCCAGGATGTCCTCGGCCGAGGTGCTGGCCGGCACCACCGTGGCGCGGGCGCCGACATGGGCCAGGGCGCGCAGGATGTTGCGCTTCACGCCGTAGTCGATGACGACCACTTCGTACTTGGGCTTGTCGAGCTTGGCGTAACCCGCCGGCCACGACCACAGGCCCTCGTCCCAGGTGAAGGTCTGGGTGGTGGAGGCGTCCTTGGCCAGGTCCAGGCCGACCACGCCCGACCAGTCGCGAGCCTTGGCCTTCAGGGCCTCCAGGTCGAACTTGCCGTCCGGCGAGTGGGCGATGACGCCGTGCGGCATGCCGGTCTCGCGGATCTTGCGGGTCAGGGCGCGGGTGTCGACGCCGGCCAGGCCGACGACGCCGCGGCGCTGCATCCAGCCGTCGAAGTCGCTGTTGGCGCGCCAGTTGGCCGGATCGGTCGGGACGTCGCGGAAGATCGCGCCGCGGGCGGCCGTCTCGGCCACGCCGGTGACCTGCTCGACGTCTTCGGCGTTCGTGCCGACATTGCCGACGTGCGGGAAGGTGAAGGCCACGATCTGGGCCATGTAGGACGGGTCGGTCAGGATTTCCTGATAGCCGGTCATGGCGGTGTTGAAGCACACCTCGCCGACCGCATCGCCGACCGCGCCGCAGCCGACGCCTTGCAGCACCGTGCCGTCAGCCAGGACCAGAACGCCAGTAACGCCGGGGAGAAGGTCTTGGGACATCTCGAAAAGCGCCTCCAGAACGCATGGTCATTTTCGCAAAAAGGCGGGCCGGGGAGAACCCCGCCCGCCTGCGCAAACGGCGGCGTGTTTAGGGACCTTGGGAGGGGGGGTCAACCCCTTGGATCACGCGTTTTCCCGCCGCCCGCCACATTACCGTGATCGACGAAGACGCCCCCTCGCGCGCGCGGCCCTCAAGCCCTTATGGTGCGGGGCTTCAACGCATAAGAACACGGGAGGACGGCCCATGCTCGAACTGCGCCCCAATTGCGAATGCTGCGACCGCGACCTGCCGCCCCAGAGCGACCAGGCCCGTATCTGCACCTTCGAGTGCACCTTCTGCGCCGATTGCGCCGACGCCCGATTCCAGGGCGTCTGCCCCAATTGCGAGGGCGACCTGGTCGCCCGGCCAATTCGGCCCGACGGCAAGCTGCACCGCTTTCCCGCCTCGCTGCGGCGGATCAACAAGGCCCACTCGGCCTGTCCGCAGCCGCCTCCTCGCCCCGCTCCCGGACCGGCTCCGGACGGCCGGGGTGTGGCGCTTTAAGCGCACACTGGATCAATCGGTCGCACGTCTGGATCGTTCGGCGGTTCACGGTCGTTAACTCGTCAGGCCCCACAAGCTTGGGCGTAAACGAGGAGACCAGAGCCATGACCGTCGCCGTCCACGATCGCACCGTCGCCGCCCCGCGCGCGTCGAAGATCGCCTGGTCGCGCCTCCCCGGTCAGAGCCTGGCGGGTCAGGCCCTCGGCCTGGTGCTGAGCGCCGGCATCGTCGCCAGCGGCGCCCTATTCGTAATCCTCAGCTTCTGAACTTAAACGGGTCCGGCCGATTGCCTTCGGGCTCTGGTCGTGCACCGTGCGGGCGCCTCTCAGTTGCGAAGGAGCCCGTTCGATGTGCGACGACGACATCCACCAAGGCCTTGTCCATGACCCGCGCGTTTCGCGCCGCGCCTTCGGCCTGATGACGGCCGCTGCGGGTGGCCTCGTCGCCACCGCCGCCCGCGCGGACGACAAGGTCGTGGAGACCGACGTCGTCATCAAGACGCCCGACGGCGAGGCCGACGCGGCCCTGTTCAAGCCGGCCGGCAAGGGCAAATGGCCCGCCGTGCTGATCTGGCCCGACGTCATGAGCCTGCGCCCCGTCTTCCGCGACATGGGCCGCCGCCTGGCCGCCCAGGGCTATGTCGTGCTGGTCCCCAACCTCTATTACCGGGTCAAGAAGGCGCCGGTGGTCGAGGGCACGTTCAACTTCGCCAATCCCGAAGACCGCGCCAAGATCACGCCGCTGCGCGCCACCGTCACCCCCGAGGGGACCGACAAGGACGCCCTGGCCTATGTCGCCTTCCTCGACGCCCAGAAGGAAACCGACAAGGCCAAGAAGGTCGGGGTGCAGGGCTACTGCATGGGCGGGCCGCTGGCCTTCCGCACGGCCGCCGCAGCGCCGGGCCGCATCGCCGCCGTCGCCAGCTTCCACGGCGGGGGCCTAGTCACCGACCAGCCGACCAGCCCGCACCTGCTGATCCCCAAGACCCACGCCGAGTTCCTGATCGAGATCGCCGACAACGACGACCAGAAGGAGCCGGAGACCAAGGACAAGCTGAAGGCCGCCTTCGCCGCCGCCAAGCGTCCGGCCAAGGTCGAGGTCTTCGCCGGCGCCGCCCACGGTTGGACGGTCAAGGGCAGCCAAGTCTACAACGAGACCGCCGCCGAAACGGCCTGGGCCAACCTGCTGGACCTCTACAAGCGAACCCTGGGGTGATGTAGACGGAGGACATGAGCCTCATCACCACGGTCGGCGTCGACGCCGACGACACCCTCTGGCACTGCGAGACGCTGTTTCGCCTGTCGCACCAGCGGTTCGTCGAACTGCTGGCGGAATTCGGCGACGAGGAGCGGATCAACGCCCAGCTGGCCGTGACCGAGAAGAAGAACCTCCGGGTCTACGGCTACGGGGCCAAGGGCTTCACCCTGTCGATGATCGAGACCGCGCTGGACCTGACGGACGGCGCGGTCTCCACTCGGGTGATCCGCGAAATCCTGGCCGTCGGCCGCGAGATGCTGACCGAGCCGGTCGAGCCCCTGCCCGGCGTCGAAAAGGCCCTGGCCGAGCTTTCCAAGCGCTACCGCCTGATCCTGATCACCAAGGGCGACCTGCTGCACCAGGAGCAGAAGCTGGCGGCCTCGGGGCTCGGCGACCTGTTCGCCGCCGTCGAGATCGTCTCGGAGAAGGACGCCGGCACCTATCGCCGGGTGTTCGAGCGCTACGGCACGGGCGCCGAGCAGGCCCTGATGGCCGGCAACTCGATGCGGTCCGACATCCTGCCGGCGCTCGAGGCCGGGGCCTGGGGGGCCCTGATCCCCTACCCGCTGGTCTGGGCGCATGAGGCGGCCGAAGCGCCGGTCGGGCATGAACGCTACGTCGAGCTGGCTTCGATAGCCGAACTGCCGGCCTTCGTGGATCACGTATCCAGATCGTGACCTTCTCCCACCGTCCAACCCTTCTCCCATAGGGAGAAGGAGGGGCCCGCGCCGCAGGCGTGGGAGGATGAGGGGTTTCGGCGGTCGAGGGTGTAACCCCTCACCCTCCCACCGCTTCGCGGCGGGCCCCTCCCTCTCCCTATGGGAGAGGTTTCTTTTTCTTCCCCCACCCTGCGATCGCATCCCGCGCCGGCTTCTCGAAATATGTCAGCGACGCATAGCTGACCGGGATCAGCGCCAGCCCCCAGGCCAGGCACCACAGGCGCATGACGTCGCCGGTCAGCTGCAGCATGCCAAGGCCCACCCAGTTCAAGGCAATCTTCAGCACGATCGGGTGGAGCATGTAGATCGAGTAGGAAAGCTGCCCCCACGGCGCCAGCCAGCGCACGACAGAGCCGGCCTTGACCGGCGCGTTGTCGGCCGCCACGCCCAGCAGACCGACGGCGTAGCAGGCGAACAGCAGGATGCCGCGGTCCAGCTGCACGGCCGCGCCGGCCACGAAGCCGACGCACGATCCGAAGAACCACCAGCGGGCGCCCGGCAGCCGGGCGAGCGGTCCACGAATCCCATAGGCGATCATGCCGATCATGAAGCCCGGCGCGGCGCGGGCGATCCCGAAGTCGGCGGTCCACATGTGGAAGGGCTGGCTGGCGGCTGGCACGAACAGCGGCACGGCGAACAGCGCCGCCAGGATCGCCGCCGTGGCCAGGGTCAGCCAGGCCGTCCCCCGTCCCGCCAGCCACAGCAGGACCGGCAGGATCAGATACATCGCCCACTCGGCGCTGATCGACCAGCTGACGAAGTTGAAGGTCTGGGCCCGGCAGATGCCGAAGGCCTGCAGGTTCAGCAGGTTGGGCACGACGCAGGCCGGGTCGTAGCGGCTGGGGTCGCGGTCGTTGATCAGGCCCACCACCCCGGCGACGGCGATCACCACGAACACGCCAAGGGTCAGCCAGTGCAACGGCATCAGCCGCGCCACTCGCTTCTGCAGGAACCAGCGGAAGTCCGAGACCGTGCGGATCCGGCCCGTATAGACGGCGCTGATCACGTAACCCGAGATGACGAAGAACAGGTCGACGAGCAGGCTGAAGCTCTTGACCGTGTCGTCCACCGCCTGCCAGCGGCCGTCGATATTGATGAACCGGTTGAAGTGGAAGACGACGATCAGCACCGCCCCCAGCGCCCGCAGGGCGTCCAGGTGCAGCATGTCGTCGGAATCGGTCTTGAGCGGCGGAAACGGTTTCACGCCGCAGTGGTGAGCGCCCCCGTAACGACGGTCAAGCTCGGCCGATCAAGCTCGGCCGGCGGGGAGCTTGCGACGGATCACGCCCACCACGCTGTAGGCATAGGCCGCCGACACCCCGCAGAAGTCGGCGATCAGGTCGCCGAATGACATGTCGCGGCCCACGAAGTGCTGCACCACCTCGATCAGCGCGCCGAACGCCACCAGCACCGCCCCGATCCGCCACAGCCGGCTCTTGGGCATGGCCAGGCACCCCAGCACGGCCAGGACGTAGAAGACGATGAAGTGCTTGGCCTTGTCCCACGGGATCAGCCCGACGCTGTCGTCGCCGGGCGTGACCGCCTTCCAGAAGGCGTAGGCGGCGGCCGCCGCGAACACGGCGAAGGCCAGCCAGTTGATCTTGCGCTTGAAGCTGCGGGACATCAGGGCTCCTGGAGAGACGCGAGCCCTGCCCTAGCCGCTCACCTGGGGCTTGAAAATGGCGGCGACGCTTGCGCGGCCATTCTTGTCGGGCTCTGCACGCGATCTGCATCGGCGTGGCGCAACTGCTCCCCCCTTCCCGCCTCCCTCGCCCCTGTGGCGAGGGTCCATGCCAGAAACAGCTCAGACCTCGACCGTTTCCGGCGAAGTCTGAGCGGCTGAACGATGGATCCTGGGCACAAGGCCCAGGAAGGCAGGAAGAGAACGGTGAAAGGAAGTGTCCCTCCATCCACCGCCAGGTCACCCTCAGAAGGTCAGCGCGCGGGCTTCCTTCACGTGCGGCAGGGCCTGGATCTTGGCCAGCAGCTCTTCGCTCGGGGCCTGGTCGACGCCGACCAGGGCGATGGCGTCCTCGTCGGCCGAGACGCGGCCGAGGTTGAAGGTGGCGATGTTGACGCCCGCTTCGCCCAGCAGCATGCCCAGCGCGCCGATGAAGCCCGGCTTGTCCAGGTTGTTGATGTAGAGCATGGCCGGCGAGAAGCCCGCGTCCAGCTCCATGCCCTTGACCTCGACGACGCGCGGGGCGCCGGCGATCACCGTGCCGGCGAAGACGCGCTTGCCCTTCTCGGTGGTGATGGTCACGCGCAGCAGCGAGTCGTAGGTCGGGCTCTTTTCCTGGCGGCTCTCGGAGACGGTGATGCCGCGCTCCTTGGCCACGGCCGGGGCCGAAACCATGTTGATCTCGGCCAGCATCGGCTTCAGCACGCCGGCGAGAGCCGCCGAGGTCAGCGGCTTGACGTTCAGGGCGGCGACTTCACCTTCGAAGGCGATGTCGATGGCCTTGATGCCGAAGTCGACCATCTGGCCGGCCAGGGCGCCGATCTTCTCGGCCAGGGCCACGAACGGCTTCAGCTTCGGGGCTTCCTCGGCGCTGACCGAGGGGCTGTTCAGGGCGTTGGTCACGGCGCCGGTCAGCAGGTAGTCGCTGACCTGCTCGGCGACCTGCAGGGCCACGTTCTCCTGGGCTTCCGAGGTCGAGGCGCCCAGGTGCGGGGTGGCCACAACCTTGTCCGAACCGAACAGCGGGTTTTCCTTGGCTGGCTCGGTGACGAACACGTCGAAGGCAGCCCCGCCCACGTGGCCGTCGTCCAGCAGCTTGCGCAGGGCCACTTCGTCGACCAGGCCGCCGCGGGCGCAGTTGACGATCAGCACGCCCTTCTTGGTCTTGGCCAGGTTCTCGGCCGACAGGATGTTGCGGGTCTTGTCGGTCAGCGGGGTGTGCAGGGTGATGACGTCGGCGCGGGCCAGCAGGTCTTCCAGCTCGACCTTCTCGACGCCCATCTCGATGGCGCGCTCGGGCGACAGGAAGGGGTCGTAGGCGACGACCTTCATCTTCAGGCCCAGGGCGCGGTCGGCGACGATGCCGCCGATGTTGCCGGCGCCGATCAGGCCCAGGGTCTTGGCGTACAACTCCACGCCCATGAAGCGGTTCTTTTCCCACTTGCCGGCCTGGGTGCTGGCGTCGGCGGCCGGCAGCTGGCGGGCCAGGGCGAACATCATGGCGATGGCGTGCTCGGCCGTGGTGATCGAGTTGCCGAACGGGGTGTTCATCACCACCACGCCCTTGGCGGTGGCGGCCGGGATGTCGACGTTGTCGACGCCGATGCCGGCGCGCGCGATGACCTGCAGCTTGTTGGCGGCGGCGATGACGTCCTTGTCGAGCTTGGCGCCCGAGCGGATGGCGATGCCGTCATAGTCGCCGATGACGGCGATCAGTTCGTCTTTCGACAGGCCGACCTTGATGTCGAAGTCGACGCCGCGGTTCTTGAAGATGTCGACGGCGGCGGGGCTGAGCTTGTCGGCGATGAGGACGCGAGGAGCCATGGGCTAAGTTCCTTGATCGGTGGCGGCCGGTCAGGCCGCGATGTCTGTCTTAAAAGCCGCGCTCAGCGAAGCCAGCGCAGCATGTGCGGGAAGGGAGGGACGCCGCGTTCGGCCGCCAGGCGGGGCTCGACGCAGAGGCCGTAGTACTGGAGCAGCGGCACGCCGATGGCGCCGCCCGACGCGAAGGTCTCGGCCAGCCAGGCCGCCTCGCCCTTGTAGCCTTCCGGATGGAAGACCACGGCGGGATCCAGACCCAGATGGGTCAGGGCCGCCCAGGACCAGGCCAGCGTGGCCATTTCCTCGCCGTCGGTGGGCTCGAGCCGTTCGGCCTGGCGGCTTTCGGGCTCGGTGACGGCGATGTGGCCGGCCTCGTGCAGGATGTCGCCGGGATGGGCCAGGCGCCGCTCGTCGATCACCAACCCGCCGAACCGGATGTCCAGTCCCGGCAGGAAGGTGTCGTCGGGCAGCTCGCCCGCCCTCACGTCGATGCCGAGGCCGATGACGAAATCGGCCAGGCGCTGCGTGAGGGGGTCGGCGAACACCAGCGTCAGGCCGCTTGCAGGACCGCCGCCTTGGTTTCCGAGAAGGCCCAGTCGAGCCACGGGGTCAGGGCTTCGAGGTCCGAGGCCTCGACCGTGGCGCCGCACCAGATGCGCAGGCCGGCCGGAGCGTCGCGGTAGCCGCCGATGTCGAGGGCCGCGCCCTCCTTCTCGAGCAGGCTGGCCAGCTTCTTGGCGAAGTCGGCCTGGGCGTCGGCCGGCAGGGCGGCGATTTCGGCGTCGACCACCTTCAGGCACACCGAGGTGTTGGAGCGGATTTCCGGGCTGGCGGCCAGGAAGTCGACCCAGGCGGTCTTCTCGACCCAGTCGGCCAGGACCTTGAGGTTCTGGTCGGCGCGGCCCTGCATGGCCTGCAGGCCGCCGATCGAGGCGCCCCATTGCAGGGCGTCCAGGGCGTCTTCCACGCACAGCATCGACGGGGTGTTGATCGTCGCGCCCTCGAACAGGTCGAGCGTGACCTTCCCGTTCTTGGTCATGCGGAACAGCTTCGGCATCGGCCAGGCCGGGACGTAGCTTTCCAGGCGGGCCACGGCGCGCGGCGACAGGATCAGGATCCCGTGCGCGCCCTCGCCGCCCAGCGCCTTCTGCCAGGAGAAGGTCACGACATCGAGCTTGGTCCAGTCCAGGTCCTGGGCGAAGGCGGCGCTGGTGGCGTCGCAGATGGTGATGCCTTCACGGTCGTCCGAGATGAAGTCGGCGTTGGGCACGCGCACGCCCGAGGTCGTGCCGTTCCAGGTGAAGACCAGATCCTTGGCCGGATCGACCTTGGCGGTGTCGGGCAGCTCGCCGTACGGGGCGCTCAGCACCTCGACATCGGGCAGCTTCAGTTGCTTGGTGACGTCCGTGACCCAGTCCTTGCCGAAGGACTCGAAGGCCAGCAGTTGTACGGGGCGGGCGCCGAGCATCGACCACATGGCCATCTCGACGGCGCCGGTGTCCGAACCGGGGACGATGCCGATCAGGAAGTCGGCGGGCACTTCGAGCACGTCGCGCGTCTGGTCGATGGCGGCCTTCAGGCGCGCCTTGCCCAGCTTCGAGCGGTGCGAGCGGCCCAGGACCGCGTTCCTCAGATTTTCGGGGGACCAGCCGGGGCGCTTGGCGCACGGGCCGGAAGAGAACTCGGGGCGAGCCGGACGGATTGCCGGCTTGGCGAGGGTAGTCATGGCGATGTCTCCCATCCTTACAGATGGACTGCGCCCCGTTGGGGGGGCGTGGCCCGCCGGCGAAAAACCCCGTTTTCGATCGGAAGGCAAGAGCCATTTTCTGGAATTTTATTCCGCTGGGCGCGACCGATCGTCCGCGCTCGGCAATTATTTTGCGGAACGGGCCTTGCGGCGCCAGGCCAGGATCGTGCCCAGCAGGATGCAGGCCAGCACCCCGATCGTGTTGATGTTGTTGACCATCTTGTAGAGGTTGTCGTGCGCCTTCTCGGCCACGAGGTAGTAGGCGTGCAGGCTGAACTGCACCGCCTGCAGCAGCATCGCCACGCCCAGCCAGGCGCTGACGAAACGCATGGCCAGCAGCAGGAAGACTACCGCCAGGGCCGCATCGTCGATCAGCAGAATCACCGGCTGGATCGCCGGCGGCAGCAGCAGGTGGATGGCCGAAACGCCGACGCTGCCGATCACCACCGCCAGGGCGGCCAGCCGTTCGGCCTTACCGCCCTTCGCCCACGCGAGCGCCGCCAGCGCGATGATCGCGCCCCATATGACGACGGCGATGAGGTTTCCAAACATGCGCAAGGCCCCTAACGCAAATTAGGGGCCTTGCTAAGTTAAAGTCTTGCAACTTCGCCGTCAGGCGACGCCGCGCAGGTCCGTCGACTTCTGACCGGTGGTCGTGACGTTGTCTTCCTTGACTTCCACACCCGCGAGCTTGGTGCGGATACCCACGCGGAGTTTCACTTCGCTGAGCTCGTTGTGCATGCCGACCATGGCGCTGCGGGCTTCTCCCAGCGCGGCCAGGGCCTCGACCAGCTTCGCGCTGGCCTTGTCGCCGACGACGGCCGACAGACCAAGGTCCTTACGGGCCTTCAGCATGTCCGACATCAGTTCGGCGGCGTTCACCATCGCCGCATCGACGGCGTTTTCGGTCGCAAACAACTTGTTGGCGACACGTTGAGCAACAAACACTTTTTCCACGTACCCGACTCCTCCAGAGAACCGAGTCAAAAGGTAAACGAATCATTAATGTCGCCGCAATCGAAAATGCGCCCTAGCGTTGTTTTGTCGCGACTGCACCTGGGGCTGGAAGCGAAGCGTTAGGAACCTGCCGGCAAAATGCGCGTGCTTGACCTGCCGGAAGGCCCATGGACGACACGAGGCACATCTCCGAAACTTCGGCTCACGCGCCTTTACAGGCGCGGATCGCCGGCGTTGCGCTGGGCACGACGATCGCCGCCCTGACCGCCGCATGCCTGTGCTTCATGCTCCAGCAGTGGAGCGTCGCCCGCCAGGAAGCCCGCGAGAACCATCGCGTCCTGGCCGAGATGGTCGCCGCCGGCGCCGCCTCCTCTCTCGCCGACCATAACGCCGCCGGCGCCAGCCGGGCCCTCGACGCGGTCATCAAGGCCCCGCACGTGGCCGGCGCCCGCCTCACCGACACCTCGGGCCAGATCGTGGCCCGCATCGGCGTCGAGAACGAAGACAACGTCGAGACCCTGACCCGTCCGGTGACCCTGTCGGGCCGCAAGGTCGGCGAACTGTCGCTGGTGGCGCGCCAGCCGAGCCTGGTCGAGATCCTGGCCCGCGACCTGGCCCTGACCGGCGCCCTGTTCTTCGGCGCCGCGGGCCTGGCCATCCTTCTGGCCAACAGCCTGGCCCGGCGGATGACCAAGCCGATGCAGCGGCTGTCGGACGCCATGCACGACATGGCCCAGGGCGGCCGCTACAGCCCCGTCCAGCAGGCCAGCGACGATGACGTCTTCCACAGCCTGACCGACAGCTTCAACCACCTGGTGGCCCGCCTCGAGGCCAACGACCACGACCTGCGCTCGGCCATGGGCGAACTGGTCAAGGCGCGCGACGACGCCAACGCCGCCAACGTGCTGAAGTCGCACTTCCTGGCCAATATGAGCCACGAGATCCGCACCCCCCTGAACGGCGTGCTGGCCATGACCGAAGTGATGGCCATGGACGACCTGTCGTCCAAGCAGCGCGAGCGCCTGTCGGTGATCCGCGAGTCCGGCGGCCTGCTGCTGGCCGTGCTCAACGACGTGCTCGACCTGTCGAAGATCGAGGCCGGCCGCCTGGAGCTGGTCGAGCGCGACTTCGACCTTTCCACCCTCGCCTCCTCGCTGCGCGAGACCTTCGTCGACCAGGCCCGCGACAAGGGCCTGGACTTCGGCGTCATGGTCGCCCCCGAAGCCCTGGGCGGCTGGCACGGCGACGTGGATCGCCTGCGCCAGATCCTCAACAACCTGGTGTCCAACGCCCTGAAGTTCACGCTGGAGGGCGCGGTCTCGGTCCGCTTCGCCTCGGCCGAGGACGGCTCGGGCCTGCGCATCGACGTCACCGACACCGGCATCGGCATCGCCACCGACATCCTGCCGCGCCTGTTCGACAAGTTCGTCCAGGCCGACAGCTCGACCACCCGCCGCTTCGGCGGTTCGGGCCTGGGCCTGTCGATCTGCCGCGAACTGGCCGCCGTCATGGGCGGGGGCATTCACGTCCAGAGCCGAGAGGGCCAGGGCTCGACCTTCACCGTCGTCGTGGCCATGCCGCGCGGCGAGGGCGAGATCGCCCAGGCCGCTCCGGTCGACGAGCCGTCCGACGCCGCCGCCGGCCGCCGTCTGCGCGTGCTGGCCGCCGACGACAACCTGACCAACCAGAAGGTCATCGCCGCCGTCCTCGCCCCGCTGGGCGCCGAGGTGGCGCTGGTCGCCGACGGCGCGGCCTGCGTCGAGGCCTGGCGCGCCGGCGGTCATGACGTGATCCTGATGGACATCCACATGCCGGTGATGGACGGCGTCGAGGCCGCCCGCACCATCCGTTCGCTGGAAGCCGCCGAGGGCCGCGCCCGCACCCCGATCGTGGCGGTCACCGCCAACGCCCTGGTCCACCAGGTCGAGGGCTATCTGGCCGCCGGCATGGACGGCCACGTGGCCAAGCCGATCGAGGTCACCAAGCTCTACGCCGCCATCGAGGACGCCGTGGCCGCCGCGGCCCGCATGGCGGCCGCCGCCTGACCTCTCCCTCGTCCTGAGCTTGTCCAGGGACGCCCTCAGGTAGATGAACCCAACATAACGACGGGCTCAGAACCGCTTCAGGCGGGACGTGGTTTCTTCTCCTCAACGCCGCCGACAAGGACGGCGGATCAGATTGAGAAGGAACCGAACCGATGAAGAAGATCATTCTCCCGATCGTTGCGGTCTCGGCCCTGGCGGCCGCCACCCTCCCCGCCGCGGCCATGGCCCAGCCCATCAACCAGCGCCAGGCGCAGCTTGAGCAGCGGATCGACCGCGGCGTGCGCAACGGCGACCTGAACCGCCAGGAAGCCCGCCGCCTGAACGGCGAACTGCGCGAAGTGGCCCGCCTCGAGCACCGCTACCGCGCCGGCGGCCTGAACGGCTGGGAACGCGCCGACCTCGACCGTCGCCTGGACCGCATCAGCGCCCAGATCCGCTACGAGCGTCATGACCGCGACTACGGCCAAGGCTACGGCCGCGGCGACCGCAACGACCACCGCGGTCGCTGGTAACAGCTACTAGAAGGCCGGCTCCACCCGGAGCCGGCTTTCCACCACCGTAAGGCCGCGGCCGCGCAGGATCACGCGCGCGCCGCGGCTTTCGCATGAGAGGTCCCCGCCCCGGCCCGGATAGGCCTGGTGGAACTCCAGCGCCGTCTTGCCCAGCTTGTCGCCATAGAGCGGCATCAGGATGCAGTGGGCCGAGCCCGTGGTCGGATCCTCCGGGATGCCCGCCGCCGGCGCGAAGAAGCGGCTGACCACCGCATAGGGCCGGCCCGCATCGGCCAAGGCGACGGCGATGACCTGGCCCTTGCCGTCGGTCGCCTCGCTTTCGAGGCGATTGAGAGCGGCGAAATCCGGCTCCAGCCGCCGCACGGCCGCCTCGTCCTCCAGCACCGCCACCAGATAGGCGCCGGCCCAGGCCTCGACCACCGGCGCGCCCAGGGCGTCGGCCAGACCCGCCGGGATCTCGACCCGGCGCGGCGGATTGGCCGGAAAGTCCATCTCCAGCCGTTCGCCGTCCCGCCGCACGCGCAATTCGCCCGACAGGGTGTCGAAGGCCAGCACCTCGACGTCCGCGCCCAGTTCGGCGAACAGGGCGTGGGCCGACGCCAGCGTGGCGTGACCGCACAGCGGGGCCTCCCGGGCCGGGGTGAACCAGCGCAGGCCGTAGCGGGCCGGGTCGGCGGTCTTCAGCAGGAAGGCCGTCTCGGCCTGGTTGTTCTCGGCCGCCAGGGCCTGCATCCAGGCGTCGCTCGGCCAGCGATCGAACGGCTCGACCACGCAGGCCGGGTTGCCCTTGAAGGGGGCGGACGCAAAGGCGTCGATGGTCCATTGGCGCATGGGGCTTCTCCCGAAAATCAGGCGGCGACGTCTTCGGCCGGCAGGAACGGCGTGATCGCCGCAAGGGCGCGGGCGACGTAGACGTCCTTCTCCCCCACCGGCGCGACGTAGCGGATGGCCTCCTCGGCCTCGGCCAGGCCCGCCAGCCGCGCGATCGTCCAGGCGGCCAGATACTGCGAGGCCAGGCACCCGCCGGCGGTGGCGACATTGCCGTGAGCCACGAACGGCGCGTCCAGCACCTGGACCCCCGCCTCGATCACCCAGGGCTTGGTCGTAAGATCGGTGCAGGCCGGCAGGTCGCCGACGAGGCCGAGCTTGGCCAGCAGCAGCGTGCCCGAGCACTGGGCGCCGATAAGCTGGCGCGAGGGGTCCAGCGTCAGCCGCGACAGCAGGTCCGCGTCGGCGGCGATCTCTCGGGTCTTCGACCCGCTGCCGATCAGCACGGCGTCTGCCTCGGCGGCGAATTCGAGGGGCTGCTGGCGCTGCACCGTCACCCCGTTCAGCGAGGTGACCTCCGGCGTCGGCGCGGTGATGTAAGCCGCCCAGCCCTTGGCCTTCATGCGATTGAGGATCGCCGCGGCGATGAACGAGTCCAGCTCGTTGTAGCCATCGAACGTCAGAACCGCGATCCGCACCGGAGCCTCCTCTTGCGTGAGGCTCAAGCGGTAACGGGCAATGATCCATGAAGCAAAAGGAGTATTGTCATCGTGACAATACTCCTTCGCAGGTCGCCATGCGGTTGGCATAGCCTTGCTCGTTCACCGGCGATCGAGAAGGACGACGATGCCGAAGGCCAAGAAGAAGCTGCTGCCCAAGGACTTCGACGCGCTGCTGAAGGCCGGCGATCTCGCCGCGCAGCAGGCGGTGTTCGAGACCTGCGAACTCGACGCCCGGGGCGGCTACGGCAAGCAGACCGCCCTGGGCTTCCACAGTTGCTCCGACGATCTGGCGCGCTGGCTGGTCGGCCAGGGCGCCGATATCGAGGCCAAGGACACCTACGGCCGCACGCCCCTGCACAACCGCGCCTCCAGCCTGTTCGGCAATGTCGAGACCCTGCTGGCGCTGGGCGCCGACGTGCACGTCCTCGACAACGACGGCGCCACGCCGCTGCACCACGCCGCCCAGTTCGCCAATCTCGACGCCGTGCGCCGGCTGCTCGAGCGCGGCGCACGGGCCGACGTGCTCGACACCGCCGGGCTGACGCCCCTGGTCGCGGGCCTGCAGCGGTGCAGCAACGCCCAGATCGCGGCGATGGCCGGGGTCGCCGAGCTGCTGCTGGCGGCCGAGCCGCCGCGCAAGCAGGGTCTGGGCGAGCTCTTCAGACGCTTCACGGGCAAGTCCGGCGACCGCGCCAACGTCACGCCGCAGATGCAGGCCTTTGTCCAGCGCATCGGCGAGAATTTCGAGTTCCACCGCCAGGGCTTCAATCCCGACTTTCTGGAAGAGACCAGCGCCGGGCTCGACCGGCTCTACGCGCTGTTCGAGGTTCCGCCCGTCCCGCACCGGCTCATGCATGACGAGCGCGCGCCGATCGTCGCCAGATCGGCCCGCTGGCAGGATCAGCACCAGGAACTGTGGGAACTGCTGGTTCCCTCCCGCGGCGCGGCCTCCACCGTGCAGGGCGAGGTGATCCGCATCACGGGAAAGGTCACCAACGAGATCGACGGCAATGGCGCCGCCAACTGGGACGCCGACTACCGCAAGATGCTGCGCGCCTTCCTGGCGCATATCGGTTCCGGCGAGCCTCTGCCCCCCACCGATCGCGACCGGGCCGCGCGGCTGGCCGCCGAGATCAAGACCTCCGAAGGGGCCGGCGCGGACCTTTGCGAACTGGCCGTCCGCTGGGTCGCGCTCAACCCGACGCCAGCGCCCCTGCCGGCGCCGGACTACACGCGGTGACGCCCGCCTAGCTCTCGACCGTCTTGGGCAGGCCGGCGCGGTAGACGAAGTTGCGCAGCCGCGCCTCGCCCTCCCCGGCAGCGTAGATCCCGACCTTCAGGCTGATGAAGCCGCCGAACACGTTGTGGTGCAGACCCGAAACCTCCATGCGCGTGCCGTGGCGGGTCCAGGTCGCGCCGTCATCGTAGGAATACCAGTACGTGACGACATGCTCGTCGTTGCGCACCTTCAGGCGGACGCTGCGGGTCTCGTGCTTGATCCGGGCCCAGGCCAGTTCCTCGGAGTACTGGAAGGTCTTCAGCGCCGTCGGGGTGACGCCTAGGCCGACGAAGGCCTTGTGATTGTAGAACAGCAGGATCCCCGCCTCGGCGTCGCCGATCAGGTCCAGCGAGATCTCGGCCTCGTACGAACGGTCGCCGACAATGCAAGTCAGGGGCGCGCTGTCGATCGGCGAGGTTCCCGAACCCTTCAGACGCAGGCCCCTGGCCTCGAAGGCCGTACGCTCGCCCTCGCCCGGCTTGGGATCGTGGAACGCCCACTGCAGGCCGAAGCGATCGGCCGAGAAGTCGTCCGACAGGTTGAAGCCCGACGGTCCGGCCTTGCCGCCGCGCGGCTTGCGGATCGGCTTGGAGAGGTCGCCGCCCAGGGGCTTGAACCAGCCGTCGGCGGTCCATTCGATCGGCTCCAGCAGGGTCTGGCGGCCCAGGGTGCGGAAGCCGTTCTCGTAGGCGTGATAGACCATCCACCAGTCGCCGGCCGGGCCTTCCACCAGGCTGGCGTGACCGCGCGACCACCAGGGCTCGGCCTCGCCGCGGGTGCGCACCAGCGGATTGTGCGGGCAGTGCTCCCACGGCCCGTTCACCGAACGCGAGCGGGCGGCGATGACCATGTGGCCGGTCACCGGCCCGGCCGTGCCGCCGACGGCGGTGATCAGGTAGAACCAGCCGTTGTGACGCAGCAGCTTGGGGCCTTCGGGCGCGAAATTCTCGACGATCCAGTCGTCGGGATAGCGCCAGGGGTCATAGGCCTTCTCCAACTGGCCGTCGGTGGCCAGGCCGTCGTCGGTCAGGCGGATCCTGCGCACGCCGTTGACGAACAGGTAGCGCTTGCCGTCCTCGCCGACGACGTGGCCGGGATCGATGCAGCCGCTGATCTTCAGGTCGACCGGATCGCTCCACGGTCCCTCGATGCTATCGGCCCAGATGGCGAAGATCGACCAGCCCTGCCCCGTCGGATCGGCCGGGATGTAGATGAAGTAGCGGCCGTCGTGCCTGACCAGGTCCACGGCCCAGATCGTGCCGAGCGGCTTGCGCAGCGCCGGGCCGACCGGGGTCCAGTTCACCAGGTCCGTCGACTTCCAGATCACCAGGCCCGGATAGGCCAGGAACGACGAGAACGTCATGTAGTAGACGTCGCCGTCCTTGAGGATCGTCGGGTCGGGGTGATCGCCGGCGATGATCGGGTTCAGATAGGTCCCGTCGCCCAGGTCGGCCGTGCGGCGGCCGTCGGGCCCCTTGCCCCAGGTCGGGACCTTCACCTTGGCCGCCGGCTTGGCCTCGGCGGCTTGCGCGGCCAAGACCGGCGCGGCGGCGGCGCCCGCCAGGAGGCCTTTGAACAGGGTGCGGCGCGGCAGGGCCATGGAGGTCGCTCACGAAAATGATAGCGCTATCAAATTCCGTAGAGCGGTACGCGGCGAACGTCCATCGCAGAAGATCCAAGGCGGAAGTCGCGCCCGAGCCCGCTCACATTCCAGACGCGTGAATGGACAGCCAGTCGCGATGCCTCGCCTTGAGCTCGGCGACCTGCTCGGCTTTCGCCAGGAAGAGATCGACCCCGCCGTCATAGGGCGCGAAGATCGAGCCGGTCGCCTCCGACATCCAGAGCGTCGGGCCGGCGATGTCTTCGGCGATGCTCGTGAGCAGATTGTCGAAGGCGCCGTCCGTCCAGCGGACTGGTCCCGCATGAGCACGCCACTCCGCCGGGTCTTCGTCGTCTTCGCCGGGATCCACGAAGTCGAAGGTCGGTTCGAGAGCGAACTGCCGGGTCGCGGCGAAGGGATCGTGCTGGTCGGCCCAATCGATCGTCCCGTCCGGCGTCACCCAATGCGTCTGGACCAGCCAGCACGGATCCGAGGCCAGCACCGCCGCGGCCAGGGCGTTCTGGCGACGCAGGATGACGCCGCGCTCGTCGTCGGTTTCGGCGTAGCGCTTGGATTCCGGCAGCGAATGGAAGCGGACCCAGTTCGCCGCGCCGCTCTGCCTGAGCATGTAGCCGATGGGCAAATGGCCTTCGTGAAAGCGCGACCACAGGTGCTGGAACGGGTTCATGCGGAAATCCTGGCCAAGCAGAGGTCAGCCCTCGACGGTGATCTCCGGCCAGCGGGCCTTGGCCGAGCCGGTGGTGCGGGCCCAGCCGCCCGCCCCCTTCACCCGCAGCGGATTAGGCCGCAGGCGCATGGCGAAGAGGTCGTCCAGGCCGAACGGCGCCCAGACGCGCAAGGACTCGTCCGCCTCAAGCCGCACGCCGACGCAGAAGGCGGTGGCCACGAACCGCTCCAGGGCCTCGGCGCTGGAGCGCAGGGCCGGATAGGGCTCGTCGGCGCCGAACTTCTTCTCGAACCACAGGTGCACCCGGGCCTGGTTGCGCACCTCGACCAGCTCGCGCAGCGGCGGCTCGAAGGCGGCGGCGACGCGCTGGATCACCACGTCCTCGGCCTCGTAGGAGGTGTCGCGATCGTCGTGATAGGCGACGTCGTAGTCCTTGATGCCGTAGTCCAGCGGCCGGCCGGTCAGGCTGTTGAACACCGGCTGGTAGACCGCGCCGGAGAAGATCATCCAGTCGGGCAAATCAAGGTCGCGGACGGTGCGCAGCACCTGCATCGTCGTCGGCGTGGCGCGGACGATCTCGATCAGGCGGGTTTCCAGGGTCTCAGGGGTCAAGGCCCACGCCTCCATCGTTCGTCACCAGCAGCCGGGAGGGCGGCGCGCAGAACCCCTGCGGGACGCCGTCCATCGGACGCTTGCTCTTGTAGATCTTGTAGACGCCGACCACCCGGCAGCCCTTCAGGCCGACGAAGACGCTTTCCTCGACCGCCAGAAAGCTGAACGGGATGTCGCGCTTGCCGATGTTGGGACAGACGGCGCGGACGGACTGGACGGCGTCGTGCGTGTTGTCGTCGGTGTAGAGCGTGCTCGCATCGGGCGGCGACTTGATGCCGGGCGTGAACTCGCACACCGTGTCCGAGCCCGGAAAGTGTCGCGCCAGCCGCTCACTCGGCGCGCCGGCGATCTCGACGCGGCTCACGCCGCCGTCCCGCACGCCGCCATGCGTGACGTAGACATAGGCCACGACGAGCACCGCCGCGGCGACGATCCAGA
Source organism: Caulobacter sp. SRI_008 (assembly GCF_057586355.1). Taxonomy (NCBI): domain Bacteria; kingdom Pseudomonadati; phylum Pseudomonadota; class Alphaproteobacteria; order Caulobacterales; family Caulobacteraceae; genus Caulobacter; species Caulobacter sp. SRI_008. Next base: position 81,278 of record NZ_JBYCZS010000007.1, on the reverse strand, counting down.
AAAGCTTCGCGCCTTTCGGGCTCGATTTCATCCCCGCACCGGCCAGGCGTGGTCGAGCGGACCGTGGCCCTTGCCCAGGCCCGGGGCGCGCAGCATGGCCTCGTGGACGTAGTTCCAGGCCCGGGCGACGGCCTGCGTCAGCGGCAGGCCCTGCGACAGGCCGGTGGCGATGGCGCTGGCCAGGGTGCAGCCGGTGCCGTGGGTGTGGCGGGTGTCGATCCGCTCGCCCTCGAAGCTGGTCTCGCCCTGGCGGGTGATCAGAAGGTCCACGACCCGTTCGCCCGCGACGTGACCGCCCTTCATCAGGACGGCGTGGGCGCCGAGTTCCAGCAGGGCCTCGCCGGCCCGGCGCTGGTCGTCGATGGTCTCGACCGGCAGACCGGTCAGGGCCGAAGCCTCCGGCGCATTGGGGGTCAGCAGCGTGGCGCGAGGGATCATCAGCGCCTTGACCGCGTCGATCGCCCGGTCGGCCAGCAGCGGGGCGCCGCCCTTGGCGATCATCACCGGATCGACGACGGCCGGCACGTGCGGGGCGCTGGCCAGCACCCGGGCCACGGTCTCGACCACGCCGACGTCGCCCAGCATGCCGGTCTTGAAGGCGTCGGCCCCGATGTCGTCGAGCACGGCGCGGGCCTGGGCTTCGATCACATCGAGCGGGATCGGATGCACCCCGGTGACGCCCAGGGTGTTCTGCACGGTGATGGCGGTGATCGCCGTGGCCGCGTAGCCGCCCAGGGCGGTGACGGTCTTGATGTCGGCCTGGACGCCCGCCCCGCCGCCGGAATCGGATCCGGCCAGGATGAGGACGCGGCCCAGGAAGGGTCCGGCGGGAATGGCGGAATCGGGGGAAGGCGCTTGGGTCACGCGCCTGTCCTACCCCGCTTTGAAGTCGGTTTGAACGGGGATCAGGCGACGCCGAAGGCGCCCAAGAAAGACGTTAGGCGACGCCGAAGGCGCCCAAGAAAGATGTCAGGCGACGCCGAAGGCGGCGGTCAGGCGGTCGAACTGGGCCTGGACGGGGCGCGGGGCCTCGTCGACGGCGGCGGCCTCGACATACATGCGGCGGTCCAGGTGGCGGACCCGCTCGTACAGGCGCTCGGAGCGCTGCAGCAGGTTCACCAGGCCAAAGGGCAGGTCCTCGATCGCCGCGGCCTGCTCGCTGGTCTCGACCGCGAGGCGGTAGTTCTCGGCGCAGGCGGCCTCGGGGGCCATCTCGCCTTCCTTGACTGCGCGCTGCACCAGCAGCCACGAGGCCACCTGCATCAGACGCGTGGTCAGGCGCATGCTTTCACTGGCGTAGGCCAGGGCGGCGTTGCGCGACAGGATCTTGCTGTCATGACGGCCGGCCCCGTCGAGATAGGCCGCGGTCTCCTCGACCAGCAGCATGCCCTCGTCGAAGGTGCGGTCGAACAGTTCGGAGCGCGCGAAGTCCTGGATGACTCCCGCCCGCCAGGGGGCCGTGGACGCGTTCGGATCGGTCATGTCTACTCAATGCCTCTAAGGCCGCGAGGACGTCTCGCTTGAGGAGGCGGACTGCAACCCCCGTGCCAAGTCTTAACGTCCCGTTTCGCGACCGCCCCGACTCACTGTGACCGACGGACGCGCCTTAAGGGTCCACGGGTAGCGTAAACCATTCGTTAGTCGAGGCGACCAAACAGCGCATCGGCCGCGGCGCGCCCGGCTTTCTTCTTGCTGAGCTGGGCTTTGGTGCGGGCGATTTCGGCTTCGAGAGCCTCGATCCGCTCTTCCAGTTCGATGACGCCGTAGGTCTCGAGATCCTCGTGCGCGGCGCTGTTCAGCGCATCGCCACGGAACGCGCGCGGCTCGACCGGCTCTTCCATCATCGGCCATCCTCCCTTTCCGATCGGCCATCAGACGCCTACCTAGGGCGCGACGCAAGCGCGACGGAGCCGCCAGCATGTCCCAGACCATGACCGCGATCGAGATCGAAGGCGGCAAGGGGGCGGCCGACGCCCTGCGCCCAGCCCAGGTGGAACGTCCCGTTCCAGGGCCCGGCGAGATCCTGATCCGGGTGCGCGCGGCGGGCGTCAATCGTCCGGACCTGTTGCAGCGCCTGGGGTTCTATCCGCCGCCGCCCGGCGCGCCGACGACGCTGGGCCTGGAGGTCGCCGGCGAGGTCGAGGTCGCCGCCGGACGCTGGAAGGTCGGCGACAAGGTCTGCGCGCTGCTGGGCGGCGGGGGGTATGCCGAATACGCCGTGGTCGACGCCCGCCAGGCCCTGCCCGTGCCCGAAGGCTTTGATTTCGTTCACGCCGCGGCCCTGCCCGAAACGGTCTTCACCGTCTTCGCCAATGTGTTCGAACACGGCGCGCTGAAGCCTGGCGAGACCATTTTGATTCATGGTGGGACGTCCGGGATCGGGACAACGGCGATCGCCATGGCCAAGGCGGCCGGCGCGATCGTCATCGCCACCGGTCGCGGGGCCGACAAGAAGGCCAAGGCGCTCGAACTCGGCGCCGACCTGGCGGTCGACGCCAAGACCGAGGACTTCGCCGAGATCGCCAAGGCCGCCGGCGGGGTCGACGTGGTGCTCGACATGGTCGGGGCCGCCTATTTCGACAAGAATCTCGACGCCCTGAAGACCGGCGGCCGCATCGTCTACATCGCCGCCCTGGCCGGCGGGGTGCTGGAGGTCCCGGTGATGAAGGTGATGCAGAAACGCGCCGTGATCACCGGCTCGACCCTGCGCCCCCGTCCCGCCGACGAAAAGGCCCGCCTGGCCGCCGAGGTCGAGCGGGTGGTTTGGCCATGGATCGCGGCCGGCAAGCTCAAACCCATTGTCGATGCGACCTTCCCCCTGGCCGACGCGGCCAAGGCCCATGCGCACCTGGAGGCGGGCGAGCATGTGGGCAAGGTGGTGTTGACCACCTGATCCTTCTCCCGGTTTTCCTTCTCCCCTTGCGGGAGAAGGTGGCGGCGAAGCCGTCGGATGAGGGGTCTCTCAAACGTTGGACGCTGCGCCCGCCTGACCGCTGCACGCGGCTTCGAGATCTGAGAGACCCCTCACCCGACCTGCTTCGCAGGCCACCCTCTCCCGCAAGGGGAGAGGGAACGGGTGGGCGATCTCACGCGCGATTGCGCTGAGCTGACGAAGGAGAGCGGAGCGCCCGGGCGACGCCCGGAGGTGCTGTGTGTTGTTACCGTTTCGACGAAGCCCGTGCGCTCCGCGCGGTCGTTCTGACTGCCGGCTTCCCGGGCAGCGGCGCTCTTAACGCCTTACCAGGACCATCCGCCGGGTTTCCCGTTTGGACGGCGACGAGGAGAGGGGGGCTCTGTAATCCTCGCCCAAGCCGACGGCGGGCGGGCCTGGCCAGCGCCAGGTCCCCGGACGCGACGGATCTTCCCAATCCGCCCCAGTCCCGCTCGATCGCATCCCGCCGCCGCATGGTCGCTGGCCGCGCGCCCCTTCGGTGCGGCGAGACCCAGTGATTATGCGGGTGGTTTGAGCGCGTCTGATCCAGAGCGCTGAGAAAGTTGTAAGGGGTTGGATTGGTTGGGGTTTGGTTCGCAGTCGCCGGGGATCCAGCTTCGTCTATCCCCGTCCGCAGACCCTCCCTCCGTAAAATCCCCGCGAAAGCGGGGACCCAGGCTTTTTCTGAAACCCCCGGCGCTCGACGATAAAACACCTGGGTCCCCGCTTTCGCGGGGATTTTACGGAGGAGAGAGCGGTCAGGCACGGAGCCCAGCCTCGCCCCCTCCACCACTTCGTGGTCCCCCTCCCCCGTTGCACGGGGGAGGAGCAAGCAACTGACAGGTCTGAGAGACCCCTCACCCGACCTCCTTCGGAGGCCACCCTCTCCCGCAAGGGGAGAGGGATCAGGCATTGCCCCCCCCGCTAGTTCGGCGGCGGAGGCGGCGCGGTGCGGGGGACGCGTTTGACCAAGCGCACCGTGTCGACCAGCTGGAGGCGCCCGCCCGGCAGCTCCTTCATCTTCAGGTCGGCGCTGTTGAGGTTGATGGTCTTGTAGTAGGCGCCTTCGCGCGGCGCGGCGATGCAGGCCCGGTCGCCATTGCAGCCGACGACGATGGTGATGCGCGGGAACATGCCGCGCTCGTCCTTGCGCACCGCGATTTCCAGGTTGCCCTCGGTGAAGTCCACGACGTCAGGGCGCAGGACGGCGAAGGTGTCGCCGCCGTAGTCCTCAATGTTGGCGCCGTCCAGCTGCACCGTCGCGTTGATCGTCCAGAACTGCGAGCGGGAGCGGTCGATGCGGTCGTTCAGGTCGACGATGAAGGGCGCGGCGACGGCGAACAGGATCAGGTAGGCGGCGAACGCGCCCCCGGCGTTGAAGGTTATGCCCGCCAGGACCCCCGTCGCCCGCACGGGCGACTTGGGAAACAGCCGGTAGATCAGAATGCTCGGCAGCAGAGGCAGCAGAAACCACATGCAAAGAGCGACAATCGAGAGTATCACGACCACGACATGCACTCCGATCGGGCTGGAGATGGAATCATGGGATGCAAAGCCAAATCCCTGATCGCACTTTGCGCCACGACCATCCTTTTGACCACCCCGGTCAATTCCATTGCGGACAGCAACACACAATCTTGCAGCGCCGAGTTTTTCAACACGTCGAACCAGTTTCTATACTATTTCGATCGCGGAAAATTCGATGACGCCTTCCGCTTCGTTCGATCCGAATATCGACCGATGCGGAACCTGCCAGAATTCAAGAAATACTTTTCCGACCGCCGCAAGAAAGTGGGCGGAAACCCGATCTATGTTGAATACAGCGAAAACGCGCTGAAGTATAAAAAATCAACCGCAGAGAGATTGAAGAACAATTTTCAACGGAAAGTCACAAAGAGCTCGCTCTATAGACTCAACGGTCGCGCCACCTGCGCCATCACCTACGAAGTCGAATACCCCACTGCTTTCGCCAGTGAATACATATACATAACCAAGACCGGCGACACGCTGAAGGTGTTGCGCTTCGACGACGGAGCCTGGTGAGGGCGCCCCGCCCTCGCCCTCAGTTCCAGGCGCCGGCCTTCAGGGCCTTTTCGAAGGTGGCGGCGTAGCCGGCGATCTGAGCGGCCTTGTCGTTGCCGTTGATGACGTAGCGCGCCAGGCCGTAGGCCTTCTGGGTGGCCGAGCCGGCGGCCTTGTCGATGTAGCGGCCCAGGCCCTTGGCCGTGAACCAGCCTTCCTCCATGCCCAGCGCCATGATCGCGGCGGCGAGGTCCGGACGCTTGGCCAGGGTCGGCTGCTGGTCGATCGGCTCGTCCAGCTCCTTGGCGGCGCGGACATAGTTGTTCTTCCAGGTCAGCTGCACGTAGCCCCGGCCGTGATAGCGCACGCCGTCGCCGGGCGCGGTGTTGCCGTTGGCCTTGGCGCGCTTGGGGTTGATGCCCTCGACGTCATAGAGCCGGCGGAAATAGGCGTCGCCGCCCTGCTCGTCGATCGGCTGCATGGTCTGGGCGGTCTCGTGATAGGCGGTGGCCAGGCCGTAGGCGGTCCAGGCCGCGCCCCAGCCGTGGGCGCCGAGCGCGGTGAGGACGGCGTTGCAGCCGGCCACCTCCGTCTGGCTCAGGGTCGGCCCCAGCATCTTGGAGCCGCGGATGGAATCGAAGAAAGCGTCACTGTCCTTCAGAGCCATGGCGCGCCTCCCGCTTTCGCCTTTTCGGCGAGGTTAGCAGAATGCACGCATCGCGATCAATGCGGCGCGTGACAGCCTTGTCGCGAGCCGCATTGATCCCCGTTCCCTTTCCGGGAGAACCGGATTATAGGTCTCGTTGAACAACCCCGCCCGGCCGAAAGGTCGGGCGCCGTCATTTCTGGAGGACCGCATGTCCGACATTCTGATGCCCAAGGCGACCGCCGTCTGGCTCGTGGACAACACCTCGCTGAGCTTCGAGCAGATCGCCGACTTCTGCGGTCTGCACCCGCTGGAAGTTCGCGGCATCGCCGACGGCGAAGTGGCGCGCGACATCCGCGGCGCCGATCCGATCGGCAACGGCCAGCTGACCCGCGAAGAGCTCGACAAGGCCCAGCGCGCCCCGCAGTACCGCATGAAGGCCCAGGTGAGCCGTCACGCCGAGCTGCTGAAGCCGCAGAAGAAGGCCCCGCGCTACACCCCGGTGTCGCGTCGCCAGGACCGTCCGGACGCCATCGCCTGGTTCATCCGCCACCACCCGGAAGTGACCGACGCCCAGATCTCGAAGATCCTCGGCACGACCAAGGCCACCATCGAGCAGGTGCGCAACCGCACCCACTGGAACGCGGCCAACATCAAGCCGGTCGATCCGGTGACCCTGGGCCTGGTCGGCCAGCTGGAACTCGACGCCCTCGTCAAGAAGGCGGCCGAGAAGAAGGCCAAGGACGACGCCAAGAAGGGCATCGTCGCCGAGGATCCGACCCTGCGTCCGGCGGCCGAAACGGCCTACATCTCCGAGGAAGAGCAGGAAGAGCGCGACATCCGCGCCGCCCGCGCCGAACCGAAGGCCGAGGACGTGTTCGGCTCGTTCAAGGGCAATGTCGACGACGAAGACGACGAGGACTGATCCCTTCTCCCCGTCCGCGAGGACGGGGAAAGCCGGACAGCAAAAAGGCCCATCCGAGCATCGGATGGGCCTTTTCCTTGCCTTGGCCTGGAGCGTGGCGCGCCGCGCTCCAGATCTTTGAGAGGCGAGCCTGCTTATCCGTTTCCGATGTCCATCGGAAACGGGCAGGCTCTAGTGGAGCCTCGCTCGAAGTCCCTCTATCTCCTCCTTGAGCCTGAGCTTCTGCCGCTTCAGCTCTCGAAGCCTGGTGGCGTCGCTACCCGGTCGACTGGTCTCCTCCTGGATCGTGCGGTCGAGGTTCTCGTGACGGGACCCCAGCTCGCGGATACGGGATTCGATGGCCATGGGCTCGGCCTCCTTTTGGGCTGTTGACGGAGGGAGTGAACACCCGCTGGTCCGGACTGTCAGATCACATATGATTGCAATCGGCGGCGCTTGACGTGGCGACGCTTCCTCCCGTGACGGACGAAAATTCACCATGACGGACGCCGCCGCCTCCCCTTTCAAGCCGCGCCTGGTGATCGGAATCTCCGGCGCGTCGGGGGCTCTGTATGGCCTGCGCGCCCTGGCCGCCTGCCGCGACCTGGGGGTCGAGAGCCACCTCGTGATGAGCAAGTCGGCGGCCCTGACCCTGGCCCAGGAGACCGGCCTTTCGGTCGCCGAGGCCGCCGAGACGGCCGACGTCGTGCACCGGATCGGCGACGTCGGGGCCTCGATCGCCTCGGGCTCCTACCGCACCCTGGGCATGATCGTCGCGCCCTGCTCGGTTCGGACGATGAGCGAGATCGCCACCGGCGTAACCTCCTCCCTGCTGACCCGCGCCGCCGACGTCACCCTGAAGGAGCGCCGGCCGCTGGTGCTGATGGTGCGCGAGAGCCCGCTGCACCTGGGCCACCTGCGCACCCTGACGCGCCTTGCCGAAATGGGCGCGGTGATCGCCCCGCCGGTGCCGGCCTTCTATGCGAAACCCGTCTCGATCGAGGAGATGGTCGACCAGTCGGTGGGCCGGGCGCTCGACCTCTTCGGCCTGACCTGGGGGCCGGTGAAGCGCTGGGGCGAGGATCTTCCGCCCATCGGCGCCCCACCCGAAACGACGGTCAACGAAACGGACGAAAATTAACGGCCATGCGGTTCTGGGACTGGGCGCTTTCCGTCTATGCGCGACAGCCTGTCGCAGTCGCCTGCCTGCACCTGCAGGACGCGCACGGCCAGAACGTGCCGTTCCTGCTGTGGGCGGCCTGGACGGCGCTGGAGGGACGGCCCGCCGACCTGGCGCGCGCCGCGGCCCTGGTCCGCGCCTGGGACGTCGAGATCGGCGCGCCCCTGCGCGGCGTGCGCCGGGCGCTGAAGCCCCAGCGTCCCGACGTCGCCGATCCGGCGCGGGAGACCTTCCGCGACCAGGTCAAGGCGGCCGAACTGGCCGGCGAGAAGCTGCTGATGGAGAGCCTGGAGGCGATCTGCGGCCCGGTGGGGGCCACGGCAGACGTCTACGGCGCCCTGCTGGCGGCGGCCCGGGCCTCCGGCGAGCCGCCGCAGGACGCGGCTTTGGCGCGGTTGGCCGATGCTTTGGCTTGAAATGGAGGCTCGGCGCGCTCCAGCCTTTACCGCCCGTCAGGCTTTGCTATCTATCACCGCCTTCGGACCAGTGCTCAGAGTGGGGGAACGTCCATGAACGATGACGATCCTTCGGAAGAAACCTCCATCGCCATCGAGCGCCGCCTGGCGATCCTGCGCGAGGAGCACCAGGACCTGTCGGACGCCGTCGCGGCCCTGGAAGAGCGCCCCCAGCCCGACATGCTGCAGATCGCCCGCCTCAAGCGCCGCAAGCTTGCCCTGAAGGACGAGATCGTCCGCCTGGAAGACCAGGTGACGCCGGACATCATCGCTTAAGCGCTGCGCGCGCCCCCTCAGTCGCTCCGCGACAGCTCCCCCAGAGGGGGAGCATCTGAGGCCGTAGATCCTCCCCCTTTGGGGGAGGTAGCCCGGAGGGCCGGAGGGGGTCTCCCCCGCCCCTACTCCAGATCCCCTGGCCCGAACGCCTCGGGCAGCAGGCTCCAGAACGGCGTGCGCTTCGTGGCCGCCCCGCCTTGCACCGAGACGATCTCGCAGGTCTTGACCGCGAACTCGCCGATGCGCTGGCGGCAGGCGCCGCAGGGCTGGACGACGGCGTCGGAGCCGGCGGCGATGTAGACGCGTTCGATGCGGCGACCGCCGGCCGTGACCATGGCCCCGATGGCCGTCTGCTCGGCGCAGGTGCCCGACGGATAGGCGGCGTTCTCGACATTGACGCCGAAATGCACCCCGCCCAGGTCGTCGACGACGGCGCTGGCGACGGTGAAGTTCGAATAGCGGGCGTAGGACCGCTCAAGATAGGCCGGCAGCGCGGCGGCGATGGCCGCTTCGTCGGAAGCCTGGATTTCAGAAAAAGATTTCGCGGCGCTCATGCCATCCCTCGGGTCCCGGCAGGATCGCGCCGGGAACCGAGGCAATCAGTCGCGGCCCGCTTATGCAAGCGCAAAGAGGCGGGCTGCGGTCAGGTTTCGCCGGGCGCCAGGGCGACGATCGACAGGGCGTGCACGGGACCCGCCATCTCCTCGGCCAGGGCCTGGAAAATCAGCCGTTGGCGGGCCACGCGGCCCTTGCCCACGAAGGCCTCGGCCTCGATCGTCAGGTTGAAGTGGCTATCGCCGCCTTCGCGGTGGCCGGCATGGCCCTGGTGGCGGGCGCTGTCGTCCACGACCTCGAGCCGGGAGGGCGAAAAAGCGGTGGTCAACTTGGCTTCGATGGCGTCTGAGACGGCGCCCATGGTGATCTCCGGCATGTCAATCCTTGAACGGAAATAGCCTGGGCTTACTCTAAGCGCCATGAGCCGTGCGTTCGAATACCGCCCCAAGTTTTTCGACATCCGCGTCCGCCCGCCCAAGCCGGGCGAGGAGGAGGGTCCGCGCGCCGACGACGTCAACCGGCTGAAGCCCGGTCAGCGTCGGTGCGAGCATGCCGACTGCCTGCGTCCGGCCGAGGCCAAGGCGCCCAAGAGCCGCGACCTGCCGGGCCAGTACTACCATTTCTGTCAGCCGCACGCGGCCGAGTACAACAAGAACTGGAACTTCTACGCCGGCATGAACGAGGGCCAGATCCGCGCCGAGCAGGAGCGTGAGAAGGTCACCGGCGGCCGGCCGACCTGGAGCATGAAGGCCGACGCCGGCTCGCGCGAGGCCGCCGCCGCCGCCGCCCGCGACGCCCGCAACATGGCCGACCCGTTCGGCCTGTTCCGCGCCCAGCAGCGCAAGGCCGAATCGGCCGCCGCCGGCCGCGCCGTCGGCAAGCTGGAGCGCCAGGCCCTGGCCGACATGGATCTCGACGTCGACGCCGACGCCGCGGCCATCCGCGCCCGCTACAAGGACCTGCTCAAGCGCTGCCACCCCGACATGAACGGCGGCGACCGCAGCGCCGAGCACAAGCTCCAGCGGGTGATCAAGGCCTACAAGACCCTGCAGAAGTCCGGGATGGCGAAGTAGCGACGACTCAGGGCGCGAGGCGGCGATAGCCCTTCTCGCTCCAGCCTTCGTAGAAGTCGCCCGGCTCGCCCTCCTCGGTCGCGATGGCGTCCAGCGGCTCGCGCTTGCCGTCCGGGAAGACCAGCGACCAGCCGCCGTCCGTCGCGCGCGCCAGGACCGCCTCGACGCGGCTGGCCTCGCCGATCGGTCCGACGAGGCAGCTCATGCGCAGGCGAGTCGCCGACAGCCAAGTCTGGGGCCGGCAGGACGCCCCCTTCGAGGCCGTGGGAACCAGGTCCGCGCCGTCAGCCCGATAGACGGTCACGCCGCCGCCGTCGTCGCTCTCGTTGCCGAACACCAGCCAAGCGCCGTCGGGCGAACCTGAAGGGGTTCCGACGTCCGCGACCCGCGGCCGACCGTCGGCGCCGATCAGCAGCGACAGGAGCTCGCCCTCACCGTGGGTGAAGGTGAGATGGGGCAGCCGCTCGCGGCCCACAGTCACGACGCCCGCCATGCGCCAGCGCGCGCACTGGTCGAAGCCGTCGCAGAAGCCGCCGTCGGCGAAGCTGGCCACGTCGCCCCGGGGGCCGCGGGGGCCGCGCACAAACAGGACATCGCCCTCGCGGCGGGCCAGATCGGGGAAACGGGCCAGGACCTTGGCCTCTTCGGGACGCCCCTGGTCGAGATTCTCGCGCAGCTGCCGGGCGTAGGCGCGATCGTCTTCGGCTTGAGACACCGTGACGTCCGGCGAGGCGGCGGCGGAGCGGGCGGCTTCGGCGCGGTCGCGGCGGATCGTCAGTCCGCCGGCGACGGCGAAGGTGGCCGCCATGACGGCGACCGTGACGATCCAGGGAAAGGCGCGCTTGAAGGCCATGGCCGAGCTTTAGGCCCGGCCGGGTAGTCGCGCGAGTCTCAAAGCGGACTCGCGCTTAAATTCAGCGAATGCGGATGCGGATCGGCACGTCGATGAACGAACCGGCGCGGCTCTTGCCGTCCGGACCCAGCAGGTCGACCTGGATCTGCGAGGCCATCTGCAGGGCGGCGTCGCCGACGCCCAGATCGTTGGGGCTCTCGGCCTGGACGCTGCAAGCGGTGAGACCGCCGTTGTTCTTGACCATGCAGGAAAGCAGGGCCACCGCTTCGCGCGGTTGCGCCACCTGGACGACACGGGCCTGCGGCTCGGCCGAGGCGGACGGAGCGGCGGCGGTCACGGCGGCGGCGAGAACGAACGAAGCGATCACTGTATCATCCCTATTATCTTGCGGAGGGCCCTGGGCTTTCCCGGGAGCCTCCGGTGTCATTTTGGGTCAGGCGGCGTTCGCCTGCTTGAGCCGTTGCAACCCCTGGGCCGCCAGGTCGGTCAGCGACCGCAGGCCCAGCTCGGCGAAGACGTCGAACGCGACCGCAAGAGCGGTGGCCGCCCGGTCCAGGCGACCGTCGTCGCGGCCGGTGATCTCGACCCGCGCTTCATAGAGACGGGCCAGGTTCATCTGGGCCACGGCCCAGCCGGCCGGATCGCGCGCGCCCGGATGGGCGGAAAGCTCGGCCTTGAAGGCCATCTCGGCGGCGTCGAGCACGGCCAGGTCCGCCGTCAGCTCGGCGCAGCGGGCTAGGCTGAGGGCGCGGTTGTTGGCGACGGCGGCGCGCAGGGACAGGGCCGGCTGCACCTTCACGATGTGGGTGGCGCGGTCGTAGCAGGTGACGGCCTGCTCGAAGCAGCGGTCCGAGGTGGTGGCCTCGCCCATCATCTGCAGGGCCTCGCCCAGGCCGGCCTGGGCGCGGGCCCAGTCCAGCGGGCTGTGGCCGGGATCGAGCGGCTCGAGCGCCTGGGTGGCGGCCTCGACGCCGTCGGCGATCAGGGAAAGCTCGCCGTCGAAATCGCCCAGGCGCGTCAGGGCCTCGGCGCGCAGCAGCTCCAGGCGCGACCAGGTCAGGGGTTCGAAATCGGGATCGAGGGCGGCGACGGCGACACGGGCCTCGGCCAGGGCGACCTCGACCAGCGAGCGGTCCTTCAGGCGGACGGCGCAGGCCAGCAGCAGGTCGATGCGGGCGGCGCGCTGGTCGGCCAGTTGCAGGCGACCGCCGCCGGCCTTGGCGCCGCGATCGCTCGCCAGCACGTCCAGCGGGGCCTCGAAGGCCTGGGCGCAGGCCAGGGCGCGGTCGATATCGTTGTCGGACAGCGCCATGCGGCCGTCGACGGCGGCCATCAGGGCCGAGGCCAGGGGCGCGTGCGGGCCGTGGGCCGACTTGGCCAGGGAAAGCGTGGCGCCGGCGGCCGCGTGCAGGCCCTCGTCGCCGAACAGCTCTGCGCCCAGCATGGCCAGCACCGCCTGCTCGCAGCGGGCGGCGGCGGTCAGCTCGGGCTTGCGCTCGGTCTCGCCCAGCCGGGCGGCGGCCTCGGCCTGGGCCGCGCCTTTACGTAAAGCAGCGGCGTCGCCGGTGCGGCGGGCCACCTCGCGCCAGACCACGGCGGCTTCCAGCAGGCGCACCGCGCGGTCCTTGCAGCCGATGCGGCCGGCGGCCACGTCGGCGGCGCGGGCCTCGTTGGTCAGCAGGCGCAGGTCCATCAGTTCCAGCAGCGCGGTGTCGCCGCCGGTCAGCCCTTCGCGATGGGCGGCGGCATGGGACACGCGGCCCTGGCCGTCGACGCCCAGCAAACGCTTCAGGTCCCGTCCAACGAATTCGAACATCGCTCGCGCACTCCGCACCCGGATCGTCCCACCTCGGCACGCCCGAGATGGATTTAACGCGATATCAGCAAAACCGGAGCCAACGCTCTTAACAAGGGGTTAACAGGTGTGAATCCGCGGTTAACCACGAATATTTAGATCACATTAACTTTGATCGCCGCGACGGCCCGGAAATCTGGGTTTTTGACCCATTCTGGCACGCTTTTTGCTTGATCCATCCACAACCAGCGGGCGGTGCGCTTGCACGAATTATAACTTCGTTCACCGAAGTGAAAATGACGTTAACCCTAATATTTAGGACCTTGTTTACACTTTGTTCAGGGTCGTTACCGCGTGGAGTGGCGAATTCCGACGCAAGGCGCTAGGAAACCGCCATGACCAGCCCCTCCGTGACCCTCTGGACCGCCGCCCTCTGCAAGCAGGATCCCGGCTATGGCGGCTGGGCGTTCGTCCGCCGGCAGGATGGCCAGTCGGGCGCGGCGGCGATCAAGGGCGCGGCCGGCGGCGAGCGTCGCACCAGCCTGGCGAAGATGAGTCTCACGGCGCTGATCGAGGCCCTGACCAGCCTGTCGGACCTGCCGGCCGATGCGGCCGTGACCCTGCGTTTCGCCGATCCCGCCCTGGCCGGCGAGCTGGTGGCCAGCGACGGCGCCTATGCGGCAGCCGAACCCGAAGCCTGGGCCGCCGCCCGCGCCCTGGTCGCCGCCCGGCCGGTGCTGAACCTGGTCCCGCTGGCGGCCAGCGCCCCGGCGAGCGGGTTCCTGTCGGCCTGGGCCGAGTTCGGGCTCGACACGTCCAAGAGCCGCGGCAGCTTCAAGGCCGCGATCCCCAAGCCGAATTTGCTGAAGTTTCCGGGTTAGCCGCCTGCGGCGGCCCCTTACGTCGCTTCGCTTATCGTCGAACCCGCGCTCCTAGCTCCTCCCCCGAGAAACGGGGGAGGTGGCGCGCTGCGGATACGCAGCGTGACGGAGGGGGCGAGGGACAGAGCTCTGCGCCCAGTCTCGCCCCCTCCACCGCTTCGCGGTCCCCCTCCCCCGTTCCACGGGGGAGGAGTTGGGGCGCAGGAGAAACCTCCCCCTTTGGGGGAGGCGATCGCGTAGCGATCGGTGGGGGGTGTTTTTGCAAGGGCGGCCAGCGCGGCTGCGGCTGAAACCGTCCCCCCGCCGGCCTTCGGCCGCCTCCCCCAGAGGGGGAGGTTCCTTACCCCAGCCCCTTTACCACCAGCGTCGCGGTCGCCGCGTTGCAGGCGAAGGGGATGTCGGCGAGGGTGGCCAGGCGGATCAGGGCCTTGACGTCGACGTCGTGCGGCTGGGGCGACAGCGGGTCGACGAAGAAGATCAGAATGTCGAGCCGGCCCTCGGCGATCATCGCGCCCAACTGCTGGTCGCCGCCCAGGGGGCCGCTCTTGAGGCGGGTCAGCTGCAACTGCGGCAGGGCCTGCAGGATGCGGCCGCCGGTGGTGCCGGTACCGTAGAGCACGTGCTTTTCCAGGAACGCCGCGTGGGCCAGGGCCCAGTCGACCAGCTCGGCCTTCTTGTCGTCGTGGGCCACGAGGCCGATGGCGAACTGGCGGGACATGCGGGACGGCTCCGGTTGAAGGCGTCCCTCCTATAGCGGCTGGCGAGGCCGCCGCCAGCCACCCCTTCCCTTCGGCGGGCCACTTCCCTTTTCACGCGCAATGCCGCTAGGATACATATTGAAACGATATCTCAAATAATGAGATCGCCAGCCACAGCGATCCTGGAGGAAGACGCCGATGACCCTGGACCGCCGCGCCTTCGCCATGGGCCTGACCGCCCTGCCCCTGCTGTCGGCCGCGCCTCGCGCCCTCGCTGCGTCTCCCGGCGCCCGCCCCGGCCCGTTCCTGCTGGGCGCCGACATCACCTGGATTCCGCAGGACGAGGCCGACGGCGCGACCTTCTACGCCAATGGCCAGAAGCGCGACATCCTGGCGATCCTGGGCGACGCCGGCTTCAACGCCATCAAGATCCGCATCTTCGTCAATCCCGAGAACGGCTACTCCAAGGGCCGCCAGACCGATCCCTGGGCGGGCCTTGGCCAAACCGTGGCGATGGCCAGGCGGATCAAGGCCGCCGGCATGCACCTGACGATCAGCTTCCACTACAGCGACAACTGGGCCGATCCGCAGAAGCAGGTGAAACCCGCCGCCTGGACCGACCTGCCGTTCGATGCGCTGGTCAAGGCGGTCGGCGACCACACCCGCACGGTGCTGAGCGCCCTGACCAAGGCCGGCGCCAAGCCCGACATGGTGGTGATCGGCAACGAGATCACCTTCGGCATGCTGTGGCCCGACGGCCGCGTGCCCCTGCCCGTTCCCACCGGCAACCCGGCCACCGACGCGGTGCACCTGAACGTTCCCGACGCCGGCGGCTTCGACAAGCTGGCCAAACTGCTCAGCGCGGGCCTGGACGCCTCGCGCGAGACGGTTCCGGGCGTCAAGACCAGCCTGCACAACCACCTGGGCCGCCACTGGACGATCGTCAGCCACTGGACCGACAGCCTTCTGGCGCGCGGCGTGCGCTTCGACGCCGTCGGCTTCTCCTGTTACCAGCAGGCCGCCGAGGGCGACTGGGCCAACACCTTCACCCGCTTCGGCGAGCGCTACCGCGACCACGGCTTCTACGTGGCCGAATATTCCAGCCGGAAGCGCTACGTGAACGACCTCGTCTTCGACGCCCCCGGCCAGCGCGGCTGGGGCACGTTCATCTGGGAGCCGACCCGGCACCAGGAGGCGATCTTCGATCAGGACGGGCACAACGCCGGCGAGGGTCCGCGCCCCAACCTGCTGTCGCAGGGCATCAACGCCGCCGAGGCCCCCGGCGCGGCGATCGCCGGCGCCCCGCCCTCGCCGCCCGAAAAGACCGAGCACGGCGGCCGCTACGACGCCAACGCCTTCATGGAGCTCTATCGCCAGATGGCGCGGGATTATGGGGCGCCCAGAGCGTGAGCGGACGATCCGCCTTCAGGCTCTCGATCATAAAACTCGCCACGGAAATACACGCAAAGAGAGAAACATTCTTCTCCGCACGTCCGCCATGGTTAATGGTGAAGCTGTAGCTTCACCAGACGGACAGCCCGATGCGCGCGTGCCCATTGGAGAGTAACGCCAAGCGCCGCAGGCTCAGCCATCTGGCTCGATTTGTGTTGGGGGTGTTCGCCCTCGCCGCGGCGACATCGGCGGCCGGGTCCGATCGGCTCACGGTCGACACCGTGCAGGCGGACTGGCTGGCTCAGCCTCGCATGGTGGCGAGAGAGTTCGCCGGCGAGGCGCTGTCCCTTTACCGGACCACCAGCCTGGCCCCCGCCGCGGGTTCGATCGCCATCAACTATCCGAACGGTGACATCGAGATGTGCAGCGGCGCGCTGGTCGCCCCGCGTCAGGTGCTCACAGCCGCCCACTGCGTCTGCGGCAGGCCCTATACCGCCGACTACGGACCGGACACAGCCGCCTGCTCGAAAACGCTGTCCGATCTTCGGATCAGCGTCTATCTGCCGAGTTCGGGCTTCTTCGAAGCTTCGGCCCCCGCCATCGTTCATCCCCACTACCTGGCCGACGACGACAGCGTGGGTTTGCGTCGCCGTTCGGTTTTCGACCTGGCGATCATCACCCTTGACCGGACACCTTCGGCGCGCCCCTTGCCCCGCGCAAGGATCGACCCGCGCATGGTGCAGGTCGGCTATGGCCTGCTCGCCGAAACGCCCCCCACCAGCCTCGATCTCGAAAATCAGCCTACGGGCGGCAATCAGGAATACCTCCCTGGGGTCGGCCAGGCCGCTATGCAGACCATCCGTGCGGGCAAGACCGATTGCGGCCTGCATGCGCCGCCGGAAGCGGTCTGCGCGGCCTACAGCCCGCTCCCCGTACTTGACCCTCGCAGCCACTCAACAACGGCCTGCGGCGGCGACTCCGGCGCGCCGCTGCTGGCCTTCCGTGACGGCCAGGTCGTCGGTGTCGCCGCCGTGGCCTTCTTGGTCGCCGGCTCCAGCAGCGACCCTGAAGCCTGCCTGCGGGCCGGCGCCCGCTACACGCTCTATACCGACCTTTCCTGGCCCGAGGTCGCCCGCTGGCTGGACGCCGAACTGCGCCCCTCGGCCGTCGACGCCGAGGGCCTGATATGCGGCGACAACCCGCTGAGCGCGGAAGATCCGGACGTGCGTCTGGTGGACGGTCCCGAGATCGTTTCGGCCAGCGCCGTTCGGCGACGCGGCGCCCTGGCGCCGCGTATCGCGATCGAAGGCGCCGCCCCCGGCGACTGCACGACTGACGAGGGTCGGGTCGCAATCTCCTGTCGCATAACCCCCGGCCGCAGGCCGATCGTTCGCCATGAGGGTCCGGTGCAAGTCACCGCCTGCTGGTCTCCCCAAAGGAGTGGTTCATGACCTTGTCCCGCCGCGGCCTCTTCGCCGCTCCAGCCCTCGCGACCAGCGTCGTGGCATCCACGGTCGCCGCGCAGCCGCAGTCCACGCCGCAGGCGGACTCGATCTTCGCCGACTTCATCGGACCGCAGTTCGATCCGGAGCACGATCATCGCAATGCCGCGATCGGCACGGGTTCACCCCTGCATGACGAGATCGCCGTCGCGGTCCGCCTGCTGCTGGGCGCGGGAAAATACGACCATCACCTGGACGTCGCCCGCTACTTCCAGAACATCAAGGAGCGCAATATCCAGGGCGAGCCCTACAATCGAGAATGGTCCAAGCGGGGAAATCCGCTGATCACCGGCCTGTTTTCGATGACCCAAACTCTGCCGGCGAAGGGCGACGAAACGCCTTGGTGCGCGGCCTTCGTCAGCTTCTGCCTCTACGCCGCCGGTCGGCCCACCGAAAGAACGGCCCGTGCGCGCGACTACGTCGGCTATCGCAACCAGGCCCGGACGTCGGATCCGCGCCCTGGCGACCTCGCCGTCTTCAAACGCAACGAGGCCGACGGCCACGTCGGTTTCTTCACGCGCTGGCAGACCAACGCCGCCGGCGCTCGGACCGGCAAGTTCATGGTGCTGGGCGGCAACCAGAGCGACGGGGTCAGCGAGGCCGCCTATCCGACGGCGAAAACCGCATTGATCGGCTTCTACCGCGTAGACGACTAACCAGGGAACGCAACGCCATGAGCGACCAGCAAGACCAGAAGCCGTCCCTCGCCTCGCAAGACGCCCCGCCCCGCAACGCGGTTTCGGATCAAGCGTCCGTGCCGGCGCCGCAGGCAAATCCCGTCGACGCCCCGAAGATCGTGGCGCCGCGGCTCACCGGCCTTGCGCGCCTGCGGCAGTTCTTCGTGCAGCGCCTTGGCGGGCCGCAGGGCGCGACCACCTGCATCGTCTGCGGACGCGTGAAGGTGAACGGTCGCTGCCCTGAGCACGGCTAGCGCCGAGACTAACCCCGCTCCTTCGTCCGCTCGAAGCGCACCTTCGGGTAGCGCTCCGCCACGTAGTTGATCTCCCAGCCGCTCTTGCCCAGGAATACCGGCTGGTCGTCGATGTCGCGGCCCATGGCCGTCTTGTGCTTGTTCTCGAAGTCCTCGACGTCGGCGCGCTCGCCGACCAGCCAGCGGGCCTCGGCGTAGGGGCTGTTCTCGAAGATCACGTCCAGCTGGTACTCGTTGGCCAGGCGGTCGGCCATGACCTCGAACTGCAGCTGGCCGACGGCGCCGACGATGAAGTCGGACCCGATCATCGGCCGGAACAGCTGGGTGACGCCTTCCTCGGCCAGGCCCTCCAGCGCCTTCTTCAGGTGCTTGGCCTTCAGCGGATCCTTGACCCGCACGCGGCGCAGGATTTCCGGGGCGAAGTTGGGCAGGCCGGCGAAGCGCAGCGACCCGGTCTCCGACAGGCTGTCGCCCACCCGCAGCACGCCATGGTTCGGAATCCCAATGACGTCGCCGGCGAAGGCGTCTTCGGCCAGTTCCCGGTCGGACGCGAAGAACATGATCGGCGCGTTGACGCTCATGGCCTTGCCGGTGTTCTGGGCCTTCAGCTTCATGCCGCGCGTGAAGCGGCCGCTGGTCAGGCGCAGGAAGGCGATCCGGTCGCGGTGATTGGGGTCCATGTTGGCCTGGACCTTGAAGACGAAGCCCGAGACCTCGCCGTCGCCCGGGGCGACATGGGTCTCGGCCCCGGCCTTGCTGGCCTTGGCCGGCTTGGGCGCGGGGGCGTAGGCGCCGATGCCGGCCAGCAGCTGCTCGACGCCGAAGTGGCGCAGGGCCGAGCCGAAGAACACCGGCGTCATGTGGCCTTCCAGGAACGACTGCACGTCGAACGGCTTGCCGGCCTCGGTGACCAGCATGGCGTTCTCTTCCAGCTCGGCGCGCTCGTCGGGCTCGAGGTACTGGACGATGGCGTTGCCGTTGAAGGCGACGGCGTCGGGGTGGCCCTCCTCGTCGGTCGAGCTCTTCTTGGCGTAGGGCAGGAACTGCTGGCTGCGCAGGTCGAGCATGCCCTTGAAGCGCCCGCCCGAGCCAGCCGGCCAGTAGAGCGGCGCGGGGTCGAGGGCGAGCTTCGACGAGACCTCGTCGAGCAGCTCGAACGGGTCCTGGGCCTCGCGGTCCATCTTGTTGATGAAGGTGATGATCGGGATGTCGCGCAGGCGGCACACCTCGAACAGCTTCAGGGTCTGGGGCTCGATGCCCTTGGCGGCGTCCAGCACCATGACCGCGGCGTCGGCGGCGGTGAGGGTGCGGTAGGTGTCTTCCGAGAAGTCCTCGTGGCCCGGGGTGTCCAGCAGGTTGAACATCAGGCCGTCGTGGTCGAACGTCATCACCGAAGCCGAGACCGAGATGCCGCGCTCGCGCTCGATCTTCATCCAGTCCGACTGGGTGCGCCGCGCCTGGCCGCGCGCCCGCACCGCGCCGGCCGCGCGGATCGCCCCGCCGGCCAGCAGCAGGTTTTCCGTCAGCGTCGTCTTGCCGGCGTCGGGGTGGCTGATGATGGCGAAGGTGCGCCGACGGGCGGCTTCAGCGGCGGGAGAAGTGCTCATCCGGCGGAACTACCGCCCCCGCGCGTCCTTGTCACCTTTTCCGGGGCGGGAACCGGAAGCCGCCGGCTCAGCCGGCGGGCTTGGCACCGCCCTTGGCCGGTCCCTTGGACGCGCCGCCGCCGGAGGTCCTGGCCGGCGGCTTGGTCGAGGCCGGGGCGGGCGTCGGGGCCGCGACCTGGGCGGGCGGCGGCGGCCGGTCGGCCTTGCCCTCCAGCTCCTTGAGCATGTTGGCCGCCATCTTCGCCGCGCCGCCGCCGTGCGGGTTGGCCGCGATCGGCGTCAGCATGTCGCGCGCCACGCCGTACTGGCCCGCGCGCGTGAATAGGCTGGCGGCGTTCATCCGGATCGTCGGGCTCTGCGGGGCGATCTCGGCGGCGCGGAAGACGACGTTCAGCGTGTTCTGCGACGGATCGCGATCGAAGGACCGCGCCTCGGCGTAGCCGTAGAGCGTCAGATAGTTGTCGCCGTCGATCTTGTGGGCCCGTCCCAGATACTTGGCCGCCTCGGCGTAGATCGCCTTGGCGTCGTCGTAGTCGGCGTGGCGGGCGGCGGCCAGGCGGCTGTAGGCCATGACCTGCAGGGCTTCCAGGTCGGTCGGCCGCTCGTCCAGCAGGGTCTTGAGGATCTTCTCGCCGGCCGCGCGGTCGCCCAGGTCGCATTCGGCGCGGGCCAGGACCAGGCGGCTGTAGAACTCGCCGGGACGCTTGGCGGCCAGCTCGCGCACCTTCTTCAGCAGCACCGCGCCCTGATCGTCGCTGACGCCGCGCTTCAGAAGCTGGGCCTCGAGGATCAGGTCGTCGGCGCCCGCCGGCATGCGGGTGAAGGCGATCTGCGGCGGCGGCGGCGGCGTGCGGGTGATCGCCACGCCCATCAGCGGCTTGCGCATATAGGTCCGCAGGTTGCGCTCCAGGGTCTTGGAGTCCTCGCCGAAGGCCTTGGTCCAGCTCTCCATCGGGTCGCCGCCCGCGCGGATGGCGGCGAGATAGTCCTGCAGCTTGGTCCAGCGCTGCTTGTCGGTCCAGACGTAGTGGGTCAGCAGCCAGGCCTGGGCGTAGAAGGTGGCCATGTCGTCGGAGCGCAGCTCGCCGGGCTCCTTGCCCAGCAGGTCCTCCATCGGCAGCCAGCGCTCATTGTAGAGCGAATAGCCCCGGCCGGCGTTGGCGCTGCCGACCAGCACCTTCTTGGGCTGGAGGTCGGCGGTCATGTAGTACTCGGCCAGCCCCTCGATCATCCAGCCGGGATAACCGTTGGGGAAGTACTGCATCATGAAGTGGTGCACGTACTCGTGCAGCACCACGTCGTCGCTGCCGTTCGAGGCGCTGCCGCGCTCGGCCCGGATGGCGATGGCGAAGATGTCGTTCAGCGCGTTGAAATAGACGCCGCCCAGCCGCTCGTCGGCGTCGGGATAGGCGCGTCGCAGCTGGTTGATGTTGCTCACCAGATAGACCGGCAGCTTGCGCGGGGTCTCGGCGGTCGTGCGGTTCTGCAGCACGCGCAGAACGCCGTCGAAGTCCTCCAGCATGGTCACGTAGCCGCGCAGCGTGGGCTCGCCGCGATCGGAATAGACGATGAAATGCTCGCTCTCGGCCCGCAGCCAGCGGCCGGGCGCATCGGCGCTCGGCGCCGGCTTGGCGGCGGCCGCCGTCGCGGCCTGATCCTGCGCCCGCGCCACGACCGGCGCCGCGCCAAGGCCAATAGCCAGCGCGCCCGCCACGCCGGCGAGCAAGAACTCACGGAAAGCCACTGTAGTCCCCCAACCGCAACCCCACGTGGATATGGCGGAGAAGGCCGGCGCCTGACAAGTCGTCTGCAGCGCGCGAACGGCCGCCGACGTAAAAAACCCTGTGCACGCTATGGGATTGGAGTCATGCTGCTCGCGTCGCCGACGTTCGGCCCCCGAGAGCCGTCGGGGCGACGGAGGAACCGACATGGCCCTGGCCGAAGACCCTCGCCGCCATATCCGTCACCGCTCCCTGGGACAGAGCACGCTCTGCCTCGGCACGGTCCTGGCGGGACTGGTGGTTCTCGCCCTCGCCCTGAACCTGCTGGCCGGCCTGCTGATCTAGCAGCCCAACCCGCCCGTCAGGCGGCCAGCCGACGCCAGACCTGGCGATCGGCTTCCAGATTGGTCAGTTGGCCGGCCTTCTGACGCTGGTGCAGCGCGCCCATGACCTCGATGCCGATCTGGGCGTAGCGCACCTGCACCTGCTCGATCAGGCAGCCCCGAGCCGGGGCGATGAAAAGGGCCGCGTTGATCTCCGGCGCCTTGGCGATCACCAGGGCGGCCAGGCGCTTGGCCTTCTCCACCTGCTTGTGATGCAGCAGCGGCTCCTGGGCGTAGAGCTCCTTGCCCAGCTCGGCGACGAAGTTCAGCGACAGGGCCGCGAAACGGTCGCGCGTCATCGGCGGCGACAGTTCGGCGGCGTCCAGGCTGAGCACGACGTCGTTCATCAAAAAGAGCATGGGCGGTTTGCGGGGGCTGCTAGGAGACCTGCGACATCCTGCCGCGCCGGACTTTCGGTCTGGTTTAGCGGCAAGGTTAATGCTGTGGATCGTTGCAGAGAACTTTGCTCCCCCAGATCCGGCGTCGAGGGGCCGCCGTCAGGCCTCGACCGGCTCGGTCAGGAAGTGGCGGCCCTCGCGATCCTCGATCTCCACCACCCAGACATCCGGATCGATGCGGGCAGCGCGCTCGGCATAGGCGTCGAGGTCGGGCTCGAAGTCCGAGCGGATCGGCTGCATCCACACCCGTTCGCCGTCGCCGCGCGTGGCCTCGCTGTAGAGCCGCACGGTTCCAGCCCGGCGATCGACCACCTTGACCAGCACGGCGCCGGCCCGGACGTCGCCCTTGCGGGCCACCATGGCGAAGGCGCCGCCCAGTTCGGCGCGGCGGATCAACGCGCCCACCCAGAGATCCGTCGAAAGAAGCATCGCTAACCGAACCGCAACCAGAGGCGGCTAAGGTCCGCCCGAACATCCTGTCTCGCAGAATACGAGAAAATGGCCACCAAGAAGACTGACCGCGCGCGCAAGCGGCGCTCGATGGCGACCGTGTTCGCCCTCGCGTCCCTGTGCGCAGCCCAGACGGCGGCCGCCACGCCCTCCGACCTTTTCTACGAACGCAGCCTGATGAGCGCCGCCGGCGCGCGCTGCGGCCTGTTCAGCCCGTCGCTGTCGGGCGCGCTGGACGCGGGCAAGGCCCAGGCCCGGGGCGCGGCCCTGCGCGCCGGCGCCAGCAGCGACCAGCTGGACGGCGTGCAGCAGCGCGCCCACGCCAAGGCCGCCTCGG
This sequence comes from Caulobacter sp. SRI_008, assembly GCF_057586355.1. NCBI lineage: Bacteria > Pseudomonadati > Pseudomonadota > Alphaproteobacteria > Caulobacterales > Caulobacteraceae > Caulobacter > Caulobacter sp. SRI_008. The sequence continues at coordinate 58,287 of NZ_JBYCZS010000007.1, read as the reverse complement.
TGCCCTGCAATTCCAAGGACCTGGGCACGGCCGCCGGCCGGGTGCGCAAGGCCTTCGAAGGCTACGCCCTGCTGCAGCGGATGAACTATCCGGGCGACCGGGCCACCTGGATAGCCGACCGCGCCAGCTCGGCGACCATCCCGTTCTGGCGGCTGTCGCAGCCCTCGAGCTTCGGCGGCGACCGGCTGGTGTTCGGCCTGGCCGGTCGCAACATCGAGCTGCTGGCCGTGGCGACCTTCGCCGATGGCGCGCGCCCCTACGCCGCCCGCCTGGTGATGCGCGACCCGACCCGCACCCAGGGACCGTATCTGAAGGCCCGCAACGGCGGCGGCCTGGCCGACAACGCCGCCCCGCGCGTCGCCAGCCGGGTGTTCGGGGCCGAGACCCGCGATCCCGCGCCCGCCCCCACCCTGCTGCCGACCAGCGCCAAGACCGGCATGAGCTTCCGCTTCCCGCGCGAGGCCGGCGACGTCATCGCCCGGCTCGACCCGCGCGAGGCGATCACCATCGAGTTCGTGATCCAGGGCCGCGACGGCGGCGAGACCGTGCGCCGAGCCTATGTGGAAGTGGGCGACTTCGCCGCCGGCCGGGCCTTCCTGCGCGTCAGCTGACAGATTTGGGATCGCGCCGTTTGGCGTGAGACCGGGCGGGGGCCATATTGGCTCCATGCAGCGTGTCCGCGTCATCGACCTGGAGACCGCCGGAAACGGCCCGCACGACGTCTGCGAGATCGGCTGGCAGGACGTGGTCCAAGACGCCGGCGGCCCGTGGCGCGTCGATGACGGGGCTCGCGGGTCGCAGTTGATCAATCCGGGCCGCCCGATCTCGCCCGAGACCATGGCCGTGCACCACATCCTCGACGCCGACGTCGCCGGCGCGCCATTCTGGAAGGACGCCGCGCCGGACGCGCTGCGGCCCGAAGGCGGCGTCGCGGCACTGGCCGCGCATCGCGCCTCGTTCGAGCAGCGCTACTGCACGCCCAAGCTGGCCGGGCCCGCGCCGTGGATCTGCACCTGGAAATGCGCCCTGCGCCTGTGGCCGCACCTTCAGAGCTTCTCCAACCAGATGCTGCGCTACCAGCGCATGCCCGACGGCCTGGTCCACCAGCTGGGCCTGCCGGCCCACCGCGCCCTGCCCGACGCCTATGTCACCGCCCACCACCTGCGCGACATGCTGAACGTCGCCTCGCTGGAGCAGCTGCTGGCCTGGAGCGAGCAGCCCGGCCTGCTGCCCCGCGTGCCGACCGGCGCCCATCGCGGCAAGGCCTGGGACCAGCTCGACGGCGACGCCCTGCTGACCCTGGCCAAGGACCGCGACGTCAACCTGCGCTTCAGCGCCGAGACCGAGCTGCGCCGGCGGGGGGATGCGGTGGAAGTCGAGCCGGCCGAACCGGCCCAGCGCACGCTGCTGTAGCCCCCCCGCGCCGGCATTGACGCCGGAACGCAGCCTGCTCCAATTGGGCATGGAAGAAGATCCGCGCGGCTGGCCCGACGACATGATCGCCGTGTTCGCGGCGCTGGGCAGGGCCATGGGCGAGCAGCGGCTGAGGCCCGAGATCCTCGCGCGATTGTCGCAAGGCCAGGGCGCGATCGTCGAGGACCACCTCGTCGAGATCACCCACGCTTCGGGGCGCGACCTGGGCGAAAAGCAGGGCCGCTATGCGATCGAGATCCGCGGCGACCGCTGGCTCGACGGCGGCCGATGGACCTTCGTTTCCGGAGAGTTGGAGCGGCTCGCTCGCCTCAACGTCAGATGAGAGCCTAGTCCGCCCCCATGTACGACGAAGAAAACGACGACGACGGCTATCAGACCGTCGGGAAGATCGTGGGCGTGGTGCTGGCGCTCCTGCTGGCCCTGTGCGGCATCGCGGCGACGGGATGGGGCGACGCTACCGTCGAGCCGCGCATGGAGGCCTTCGCCCGGGAGACGCCCGGCATGATCCTGTGGTGGCGCGAGGACGTGGGCCTGCTCATGGTGATCGGCGTCCTGCTGGTCATCGCGCCCCTGGTGCTGGTGCCGGGCGCCTTCGGCGTGCGCTACCGCCGCTTGATGCCGACGCTGCGGCCGCGATGGCGCGCGGTGCTGGTGGCGGGACTGGCCATTGCGATCGGGGCCGAGGCCGTCGCCTATCGCATGCTGGGCGGCCGCGAGATCGGCGTGGCGACAATGGACGGCGTGCAATGGCTCCGCGACGGAACGCCCCATGATCAATGGCGCTGGGAGCAGGCGACCCGGGTCAGCGGCGGCTGCAGCGCCGATGGTCGGTCTTCGCAGTCCAAGCGCGGCTACGTCGTGGAGTACGTCGTCGCCTTTCCGGACGAGCGGGAAGCGCGGCTGTCCTTCAGGATGGAAGACGCGGCCGCGTGGGTCAAAACCCTGAAGCCGATCGACGACAGGCTGACCGCCGCCGGCGTGGACCGCGCGATGGCGCGCGACGCCGATTGCCTGGCGCACTACCAGGCGGCGATGAACGACGACGACCAGGCCCTGTTCCAGCAGGTGCTCAGGCCGGCGGACTGAAGGTCCTACCCCGCCCCTACCCCGCGTCAGCCGGGGCCAGGCACTCGACCGGCTTGCCGCTGGCGACGTCCTCGCCGGGCTTGAGTTCGGAGACCAGGCCGTCGGTCATGCCCTTGGTCCACCACTGCAGGCCGTCGCCGACGTAGCGCGCGCCGCTGGCCGACATGGCGACGGTGAGGGTGCGGGTCTTGCCGCCGTATTCGACGACGGCGGTCTTGTCGTCGAGATAGCGGGCCTTCAGCGCCTGGCCGTCGGCGCAGGCGTAGACGATCTCCTTGACCGCCGGGGCGGCGGGGGTCGCCGGCGCGGGGCTCTGGGCCAGGCCATCGGGCGTCGGCGCCGGCTTGGGCGCCTCGGTCTTCTTTTCGCAAGCAGCCAGGGCCAGAACGGCCAGGCCGGCGACGAACAGCGGGCGGATCATCGGCAAGCTCCCCGAAAGCGAAGGTTCCACGCCCCTATAACGTCGGCTGGCCGACCTTCGTTGCCGATCACTCGCCGTCGCGGTCGGCCTTCAGCCGGGCGCTCTCGGCCCGCAGCGGCTTGGCGACCGGACAGACCTCCTGGACGAAGTCGTTCAGCGTGTTGACCAGACTGTCGCGCACCAGGCTGTAGTGCACGAACTGGCCGCGCTTCTCGCTGCTGACCAGGCCCGCGGCCTCCAGGATCGACAGATGCTGCGACACCGCCGGCTTGGAGATCGAAAAGCGCGAGGCGATCTCGCCCGCCGTCAGGTCGGCATGGGCCAGATAGGCCAGGATCTTGCGCCGGACCGTCGACGACAGGGCTTCGAAAACACGCTGCATGGAGCCGTATTTAAGCGCTTCGCTAATCGCTTTCAAATTAGTGATGAGGTATTTAAGGAATAACTTACACAAAAGGAACATCCCGTGCGGCTTTCCGAACCCGATCCGGCCCGGTTCATCAGCGCCCTGTTCATCGGCGGCCTGACCGGCGCGGCGCTCACCGGCGCGACCCTGATCTTGATCGGCGCGATCCCCGCCCTGCTCTCCAGCGAGCTCGCCGGCCTCGGCTCGGGCCTGGGCGTGGGGCTGATGGTGGCGCCGTTCGCCCTGATCGTCTGGATGGGGGGATACTGGTGGTCGGCGCGCCCTTCTGGGCCCTGCTCCACGTTCTCAAGATCCGCTCGTCCCAGGCCGGAGCGATCCTCGGCGCGGTCCTGGTCTTCGCCGTCGTGGCCGGCCTGTCGACGTCCTTTGTGCCGCAGGACGGGCGCTGGCCCTGGTTCGTCGCGATCTGGCTGGCCGCCATCGGCGCGGCCGTCGGCTGGATCATGGCGCGCGTGGCCTATGGAAAGGACGCCCCGCGATGAGCGAGCGCCCCCCGCCGGAAACAAGTTCCTTCCAGGTAGTCGTCGCCCTGCTGGCCGGCTCGACCGTCGGCGCCGGGCTCCATGCCGGTTGGGCGCAGGTCGAGAGCCTGCTCATCGGCGACATGACGCTGGTCGTGGCCAGCCCGGTCCTGGTGATCTTCGCCTTCTTCTGGGCCCTGGGCCTGCTGGTCTTCGGCCTTCCGGTCGGCGCCGTGCTGCACCGGCGCGGCCTGCGATCGCGGCGGGCGGGAGCGATCGCCGGCGCGATCCTGGTCGCGGTCGTCGTGGGTCTCTTCCGCCTCCTGGTCATGCTGTACGCGCCCAGCGGCCCCATCACCGCTCGCCACATCGCGGACGCCGTCCAGGGCGTGCTCCTGATGGGCCTGGCCGGCGCCGTCGTCGGCTGGGTCGTGGTCCGCGTCGCCTACGGAAAGGACGCCCCGCGATGAGCGACCATCACGACGATCCCTACGCCGTCCATTCCATCGCGCCGGACGCGGGCGGCGACGCGGCGAGCGGCCGCGTGGTCTGGGCGCCGGCGACCTCGCTCTGGCAGGGCGCAATGCTGACCGGGACCCTGGCCGCGCCGTTCTTCTTCAGCTGGAGCGCCCTGGCCGTCTTCGTGCTGACCACCGGCGCCACCCTGCTGGTCGGGCACTCGGTCGGCTTTCACCGGCGGCTGATCCACGGCAGTTTCGAGAGCCCGCGCTGGCTGGACTATCCGATGATGTGGCTGGGCACGCTGGTGGGCATGAGCGGGCCGCTGGGCATGATCGCCGCCCACGACCTGCGCGACTGGGGTCAGCGGCAGGCCGCCTGCCACCCCTACCTCTCCAACCGCGCCGGCTTCTGGACCGACTACGCCTGGAACCTGCACGGCCGGCTGGTGCTCGACGCGCCGCCGCGCCAGGAGATCCCGCCCCGCATCGCCGGCGACCGGTTCTACCGCTTCCTGGAGCGCACCTGGATGCTGCAGCAGGTTCCGGTCGCGCTCGTGCTGTTCGCCCTGGGCGGCTGGCCGTGGCTGCTGTGGGGCGTGGCGGCGCGGGTCTGCGTGTCGGTGACCGGCCACTGGTACGTCGGCCGCCTGGCCCATCGCACCGGGCCGCAGAGCTGGCTGGTCGAGACCTCGGGCGTCCAGGCCCACGACGTGCCCTGGGCGGCGATCCCGACCATGGGCGAGGCCTGGCACAACAACCACCATGCCTGGCCCGGCTCGGCCCGCATCGGCCTCTATCCCGGCCAGGCCGACTGGGGCTTTGCGCTGATCCGCCTGCTGGAGCGGCTGGGCCTGGCCTGGAACGTGCGGACGCCGGAGACCCTGCCGGAAAGGCCGGAGCTGGCGCGGGTGTAGGGGTCAGCGCCCCGCCGCGACGATGGCTTTCCAGACCGCCAGGGCCTGGCTCATCTCGCGGACGTCGTGGACGCGGACGGCCTCGACGCCGCAGTCGGCGCCGTGCAGGTGGACGGCGAGCGAGCCGCCCAGGCGGTCGCGGGCGTCCTGGGCGCGGGGGTCGATGGCGGCGATGAAGCGCTTGCGGCTGGCGCCCAGCAGCACGCGGTAGCCCAGGCCCACGAAGCGCGGCAGGGCCGACAGCAGGGCGAGGTTATGCGCCAGCGTCTTGCCGAAGCCGATGCCGGGATCGAGCCAGATCTTCTCACGCTCGACGCCGGCGGCCATGGCGGTCAGGGCGCGGGCCAGCAGGAAAGCCTCGACCTCGGCGACCACGTCGTCATAGCGCGGCTCGTCCTGCATGGTGCCCGGCTCGCCGCGCATGTGCATGAGGATCACCTCGCAGCCCAGCTCGGCGGCGACCTCGGGGGCGTCGGGCGCGAAGCGCAGGGCGGCGACGTCGTTCCAGATGTCGGCCCCGGCGGCGACGGCGGCGCGGGCCACGCCCGGCTTCATGGTGTCGATCGAGATCGCCGCGTCGCTCTCGGCGCGGATGGCGCGGATCAGCGGGACGACGCGGGCGATCTCCTCGGCCTCGGACACCGGGTCCGCGCCCGGCCGGGTACTCTCGCCGCCGATGTCGAGGATGGTCGCGCCGTCGTCGATCAGCCGGCGGGCGTGGGACAGGGCGGCGGCGGGATCGAAGAACCGGCCGCCGTCCGAGAAGCTGTCGGGCGTGACGTTGACCACGCCCATGACGCGCGGGACGGCATGGATCATGGGCGTGGGTTTAGACCCGTGGGTCGTTGTCGTCACCAGCCGATGAAGGTGGTGAAGTCGTCGATCATCGAGGTCCAGACGCCGAAGTCGTCTTCGAGCACGGCCGTGCTGCGGCCGGCGTTGATGTTGACGTCGTACTGGACGTAGGGGTCGCCTTCGTCGTCGATATAGGCCTTCAGATAGCGGTTCTGGCGGTTCCACTCGTTGATCTTGGCCGCCGACATCGGCTGCTTCAGGTCGAAGCTGGCGGCGAACTGCAGGGCCTTGCAGCGCGGCTTGGCGGTGCAGTCGTAGAAATAGACCGTGAAGTTCACGCCGCCGGCGGCGCTCTTGATCATCGGGTCGCCGGTCTCGTCCTTGGTCAGCTCGGCCTTGTAGCCGGCGTCCTGCAGCCACTTGGCGACCTCGGGGCCGGTCATGCCGTCGACATGGATGTCGCCCGGCGCCGCCAAAGCCGCCCCAGGGATGAGGAGAGGGGTGGTCGCGACCAGGGCTCCGGCCATCAGGCCCAGCATCGACGTCTTCATGCGCGTTCCCTTGCGTTTCAACTCCGAAGGGAAGCTGTACCACCCCCTCGCCCGGGAAGACCAGAACGGGGCCGCAGGAAGCGGTGGACGACCGGTGGAGCAAAACAAAAGCCGGACCCGACGAGCGGATCCGGCTTTCGCGGTCTTACAAAGGCTGGTTCGCGCCTTAGGCGGTGACGCCCGTGGGCGAGACCGGCACCGAAGCGACGGGACCCGTCGGCTTCTTCTCCTCGGTCTCCTCGCGGATCGGCGTGACGCCCTTGGTGACGCCGATGATCTCGTCGCCGCTCAGGGTCTCGAACTCCAGCAGGGCCTTGGCGACCGAGTGCAGGTCTTCCAGCTTCTCGGTCAGGATCCGGCGGGCGTCGTCCTCGCCGCCCTTCACCAGGCGACGGACCTCGGCGTCGATCTTGACCATGGTGTCAGGCGAGACGTTCTGGGTGCGCGCCACCGAGTGGCCCAGGAACACCTCTTCCTGGTTGTCGCCATAGGCCACGGTGCCCAGGTCGTCGGAGAAGCCCCAGCGGGTGACCATGTTGCGGGCCAGGTTGGTGGCCGCGCTGATGTCGCTCGACGCGCCCGAGGTGATCTTCTCCTTGCCGAAGATCAGTTCCTCGGCCACGCGGCCGGCCATCATGATGGCCAGACGCGAGGTCATCATGTCGTAGCTCATCGAGTAGCGGTCGCCTTCCGGCAGCTGCATGACCATGCCCAGGGCGCGGCCGCGCGGCACGATGGTGGCCTTGTGGACCGGGTCGGCGACCGGGACGTTCAGGGCCACCAGGGCGTGGCCGCCCTCGTGATAGGCCGTCAGCTTCTTCTCGTCCTCGCTCATGGCCATCGAGCGGCGCTCGGCGCCCATCATGACCTTGTCCTTGGCGTGCTCGAAGTCGTGCATGGTGACCATGCGGCGGTTCTTGCGCGCGGCGGTCAGGGCGCCTTCGTTGACCAGGTTGGCCAGGTCCGCGCCCGAGAAGCCGGGGGTGCCGCGGGCCAGGGTCTTGACGTCGACGTCGGCGGCCAGCGGCACGTTCTTCATGTGCACGCGCAGGATCTTCTCGCGACCGGCGACGTCCGGGTTCGGCACCACGACCTGGCGGTCGAAGCGGCCCGGACGCAGCAGGGCCGGGTCCAGAACGTCGGGACGGTTGGTGGCGGCGATCAGGATGATGCCTTCGTTGGCCTCGAAGCCGTCCATCTCGACCAGCAGCTGGTTGAGGGTCTGCTCGCGCTCGTCGTTACCGCCGCCCAGGCCGGCGCCGCGGTGGCGACCGACGGCGTCGATTTCGTCGATGAAGATGATGCAGGGGGCGTTCTTCTTGGCCTGCTCGAACATGTCGCGCACGCGGCTGGCGCCGACGCCGACGAACATCTCGACGAAGTCCGAACCGGAGATGGTGAAGAACGGCACGCCGGCTTCACCGGCCACGGCGCGGGCGATCAGGGTTTTACCCGTACCCGGAGGGCCGACCAGCAGGGCGCCCTTGGGGATCTTGCCGCCCAGGCGCTGGAACTTGGCCGGGTCCTTCAGGAAGTCGACGACCTCCTGCAGCTCTTCCTTGGCCTCGTCCACGCCGGCGACGTCGTCGAACAGCACGCGGTTCTTGTTCTCGGTCAGCAGGCGGGCCTTGGACTTGCCGAAGCCCATGGCGCCCTTGGTGCCGCCCTGCATCTGGCGCATGAAGAAGATCCACACGCCGATCAGCAGCAGGATCGGCAGCATGTTCAGGAACAGGCCGAGCACGTTGAACTTGTTCGGGTCCTGGATCTGGATGTCGGCGTTGCGCGCCTCCAGCCGCTTGATCAGGTCCTCGTTGTTCGACGGCGCGTTGACGACATAGACCGTCTTGCCGTCGGCGGCCGTGACCTTGACCTGCTGACCATTGATCTCGGCCTTCTTGACCTGGCCGTTATCGATGTTCTTCAGCAGCTGCGAATAGCTGGCGCCGCCTTCGCGGTGCACCGGGTTGCCCTGTCGCATCACGGTCCAAGCCATGATCAGGACGAACACGATGGCCAGCCAGATGCCCACGTTCCTCAGATTCATACGCGTCGTCTTCCCAAAGCTATCGCTCGTCGACCCAAGATAGGACGACTGACGGCGTTTCGCCACGCGCGCGATATCAGGTCGCGGGTTCTTGATCGATGAAGCCGCACGCGGCTTCGAACCTTTCCCGGATCAGCACGCTCGCACCGAACGCGCTATCCCTTGCAAGGATCGGGCTAGAGGCCTGTCCGGAAGCGTCGAGCGCCGCCGGCAGCACCGCGCGGACGGCGGCCGGAAAATTCTTCAGAACTAGGCGTTCGGAGGCCGGCAGACGGGCCGAAAGACCGCCGAGCGCGCGGATCGTCACCGGCTCGCGCGCCGTGACGAGATAGCGGCCGTCCCAGACGGCGGTCTCGCCGGCGGCCAGAACGAGGCTTTCCAGCCCCCCTCGCCTCGCCTCGCCGGCCTCGCGGACGAAGAGGACGCCAGCCTCGTCGGCGACGATGCGGGCGCCGGCCAGGGTGGCGGTGAAGGTCTCGCCCCCCGCCAGCCGCTCGACCAGCCGCGCCAGGCGATCGCCGCGCGGCGGCGTGGTGGAGCCGGCGGCGCACAGGCAGGCGGCGGCGACCTGGGCGGCGCAGGCCCCGCGCGGCAGGCGCAGGGCGTGCTCGCCCTCGACGGCGATCGGAGCCGGAAGGTCCTCGGCAAGGATGGGCGGCTCGCCCGCCGCCTCCTCGGCCAGGGCGGCGCGGGCCCGGGCGCGGGCGAAGCGGGGATCGGCGTTGGCGGGATCCTCCAGCCAGGCCTCGCCGTGCTCGGCCAGGAAGGCGCGCAGGGCCTGTCGGCGGATGTCGAGCAGCGGCCGCAGCAGGAAGACCCCTCGCCCCTGCGGCCAGACCGGCGACGGCGCCCATTGGCGCGGATCGGGCGTGGTCGAGCCCTCGGCCCGCATGCGCGCGGCCTCGGCCCGGTCGTCGGCGGTGTGGCCCAGCAGCAGGACCCTGGCCCCGGCCTCGCGGGCGGCCTGCGCCAGCAGGGCGTGGCGGGCGGCGCGGGCGGCGGCGGGCAGACCCGTCGAGGGCTTGTCGCCAGTCCAGTGCAGAGCGCGGGCGTCGGCTCCCAGCGCCTGGGCCTTGGCCACGGCGTCGGCGGTCCAGGCGACGCTGGCGGGATTGAGGCCGTGGTCGACGGTCAGGGCCAGCACCGGCCGTCCGCGTGGGATCGCCCAGTCGAGCGTCAGCCGTAGCAGGGCCAGGCTGTCGCTGCCGCCGGAAAAGCCGACGGCCAGGGGCGTGGTCGCCCCCGGCCGCAGACGCCGCTCCAGGACGGCGGCGAAGACGCTGGAAAGGTCGCGCTCTGCGGTCAGGCCGCGCACTTGGCCTGGACGCGGGTGCTCTTGGCCTTGCTGACCACGTCGGCCGGAGCCTTCGGATAGCGCTTGGTCAGCTCGTCCAGCGTGCGGCAGGCGTCAGCCGGCTTCTTCAGCGCGATCAGCGAGCGCGACAGCTTCAGCACGGCGTTGGGCGCCCAGCTGGTCTGCGGCCAGCCGCGCACCGCGCCCAGATAGGAACCGGCCGCGTCGCCATAGGCTTCGCGCACGAACTGGGTCTCGCCCAGCCAGTATCGGGCCTCGGGGGCCTTGGCGTCGTCGGGATAGCTGGCCACGAAGCCGCCGAAGGCGTTCTCGGCGCCGGTGTAGTCGCCATCCAGCAGCAACTGGCGGGCCTGCTTGAAGGCGGTCGCCGGATCGGCCGGGGGCGGCGGAGGCGGCGGCGGGATCTGGGCCGCGGCGGCCGTGGCGGCGGCGGTCTCCAGCGTGGTGATCTTGCCTTCCAGGGCGGCCAGGCGCTGCTCCAGCTGGTCGGCGCGGGCCTTCTGACCGTCCGAGGCGCGGCGGGCCACGTCGATGTCGTGGGTCAGGGTCTCGTTCTGGCCGTTCATCCGCTGGATGGTCTGCTCCAGGTCGGTGATGCGGTCATTGAGCGCGGCGATCTGGGCGTCGGTCTCGGCGGTCTGCACGACCACTGGCTTGCCGGTGTCGCGCCCCTGGAAGACGATCGCCCGCAGTTCGCGAACGACCTTCTCCATCTTCTCGATGCGCTTGGCCGAACGGTCGTCCAGCGGATCGGGCATCGGCGTCTGGGCCAGGGCCGGCGCGGCGGCGGCGATGGCCAGGGCGACGGGCAAGACGGAGGCGAGGAGCGCGGATTTCAGCTTCATGTCGACGATTATGCCCTGGTTGCGGACAAAAGTGCGGCCGGATAGTGGGGCCAGACGGAAAGAAGGCCCTCCCCCGGCGTGCGGAGAAGGGCCTTCGATCGGTCAGCCGAGAGGCTTAGCGCGCGCCGTCGGTGATGGCGGTGCGGCCGTTACGGTTCTTGGCCCAGGCGTTTTCGTCCGTGCCCGGATCCAGCGGACGCTCCTTGCCGAACGAGATCGTCTCGATGCGCGAGGCGGCGACGCCCTGGCCGATCAGGAACTCGCGGATGGCGTTGGCGCGACGGGCGCCCAGAGCCAGGTTGTATTCGCGGGTGCCGCGTTCGTCGGCGTTGCCTTCGATGCGGACGCGAACCGACTGGTAGCGGTTCAGCCACTGGGCCTGACCGGCCAGGACCGGCTGGGCGTCGGCGCGGACCGAGTATTCGTCGGTGTCGAAATAGACGCGGTCGCCGACATTGACGACGAAGTCCTGGATGGTGCCCGGCAGCGGACCTTGCGGGGTCGGATCCGGAACCGGAGCCGGCGGGGTGTAGGGCTGCTGCGGCGCCTGCGGCTGGGCCGGCGGCGTCGGCTCGACCGGACCCGTCGGCTTCGGCCGCGAGGTACAGGCGGCCAGCGAGGCCACGGCCAGGCCGATCAGCGCCAGTCGGGCGGCGCCCTTGGTGTCGAAGCTCATCCAGTATCTCCTCAAGTCTAGGTACGGCCTGGGTTCAAAACTCTTACCGGCGCTGCTCTTGCTCCGCCCCGCAAAAACGTTCCCTGGACCTCACAATGGCGTCAGTGTGATGCCGTTCCACCTCGTTTCACCTATCGGGTGAATGGCGGATGAACAGCCACGCTCCAACGCGCCGGGCCTGTGGAAAGTTGCGAAACCTTCGCGTTTCTCAGCTCCGAACGGGTAAAATCAGTCCAGAAGCGGCGACCAGGCGGGGTCGGACGCCGCGCCCGGATAGGCGGCCGGACGCAGGATTCGGCCGGTGATGTCGACGGTCCAGAGACGCGGATTGCCGGCGCTGCCCTCGCGGAAGAACATCAGCACGCGGCCGTTCGGCGCCCAGGTCGGGCCCTCGTCCAGATAGCTGGTGGTCAGCAGGCGCTCGCCGCCGCCGTCCACGGCCATGACGCCGATGTGGAACTGGCCGCCGGTCTGCTTGGTGAAGGCGATGTAGTCGCCGCGCGGGCTCCAGACAGGCGTGGTGTAGCGGCCGCCGCCGTAGGAGATGCGGCGCACGCCCGATCCGTCGGCGTTCATCACATAGAGCTGGGCCTGGCCGCCGCGGTCGGAGTTGAAGACGATCTTCGTGCCGTCCGGCGAGAACGACGGCGAGGTGTCGATGGCCGGGTCGGTGGTGATGCGGGTCGACTGGCGGGTGCGCAGGTCGAGCACGTAGATGTCGCTGTTGCCGCCCTTCTCGACCGAGAAGGCCACCTTCTTGCCGTCGGGCGAGAAGCGCGGGGCGAACACCATGCCGGGGAAGCGGCCGACCGTCTCCTGGCGGTTGGTCTGCAGGTTCAGCAGGTAGATGCTCGACCCCGTCGGCCGCAGGGCCATGTAGGTCAGCTCCTGGCTGGTGGCCGAGAAGCGCGGGGTCATCACGATCGACGAGCCGTCGGTGATGTACTGCGGGTTGGCGCCGTCCTGGTCCATGATGCCCAGGCGCTTGACGCGGGCGAGCTTGGGGCCGCTCTCGGCGACGAAGGCCACGCGGGTGTCGAAATAGCCCTTCTCGCCGGTCAGCCGCTCATAGACCGCGTCGCTGATCTTGTGGGCCACGCGGCGCCAGTTCTCGGCCGTCGAAGTGAATTGCAGGCCAAGAAGCTGCTGCTGGCTGAAGGTGTCCCACAGGCGGAAGTCGACGCGCAGCGAGCCGTCGGCGCCGACCGTCACCTGGCCGTTGATCAGGGCCTGGGCGCCGGTGGCCTGCCAGTCGGGAAAGCGCGGCTGGACGTTCACGTCGGCCAGCTTGTCGGTCACGCCGCCGACGTTCAGCGGCTGGAACAGGCCCGAGCGCTCGAGATTGCCGCTGATGACCTGGGCGATGTCGGCCCCGCGCTGGGCGCCGGCGAAAGCCGGGATGGCCACCGGCATCGGCTTGACCGCGCCCTTGTCGATGTCGATCTCGATCTGGGCGGCGGCGACGCCTGGCAGGGCGGCGGTCGCGGCGAAGCCGGCCAGGGCCAGGCTCATGGCCAGGAGCGGCGTGGCGAGGCGATGCTTGCGCTTGGTCATCGTCGGGCTTCCTTCCATCTCGTCTCTTCGGCGTCGTTCGACGTCTAACGCGCGGCGCAGGCGTCGCGCGCCTTGAAGTTCAGCGTGAGCTGCTGGTTGTAGTAGTCGGGCGGCAGGCCCTCGAACGGCGCCGACTGGAACACCGCGCGGATCGCCCGCTCGGCCTCGGTGCGCACGATGGTGTCGCCGGAGTTTTCGGCGCCGCCGGCGGTGACCTGGCCGGCCACGCGGCCGTTGGCGGCCAGCTTGAAGCTCAGCTTGATCTGCATCGAACCACCGCCCACGACCTCGCAGTTGGGGTTCCAGCGCCGCTGGATCTCGTCCTTCATGCCGCTGATGGCCGCCGCCTGCAGGGCCGTCATCTGGCCCGCGCCCGGACGGGCCTGGGTCGCGGTCTCGGCGCGGTTGGTCTGGCCCTGCTGCGCCGACGAGGTCGGCTTGCCGGCCGGCTTGGCCGTCTTCGACAGGGTCTTTTCCAGAGACGAGAAGAAGTCGGGCTCGGCCTTGGCCGGGGTCGGCTTCTGCGGCGTCGGCTTGGGCTGCGGCTGGGGCGGCTTGGGCGCGGGGCTGGGAACCGGCTTGGGCGGCGTCGGCTGCGGCTTCGGCGTGGGGGCCGGCTGCGGCTTGGGCGGCGCGGGCTGGGGCGTCGGCGCGGGCGTCGGGGCCGGCGGCTCGGGCGTGGCGTCGGGCGCGGGCTCGACGGTCTCGGCCAGCTGCTCGACGGGGTCCTCGATGGCCGGGCGCACGTTGGTGGGGCCCTCGGTGACGATGGTCACCGGCACGCTCTCGCCGATGACGATCGGCTTGGAGGTCTTCCACGGCCAGCCGATCATCACCGCCGCCACGACCAGGCCGTGGAGGACGACGGAGCCGATCAGCGCCGGCGACAGGTTGTTGCGTTCCTCGCGCATCAGCCTCGGATAGTCCTCATTGCGCCGGACGCAGGTCGCCGGCGCCGACCGGCTGGGCGTCCTGCGGCGCGGCGCCCGAATCGGGTCCGCCGGTGTCGGTGAGCAGGTTGATCTTGGTGAAGCCGGCCTTCGACAGGGCGGCCATCACCTGGGCGACCACCTCGTAGGGAGCCTTGCCGTCGGCGCGGACATAGATCGGCTTGTCGGTGGCGTCGCCGGCCTTGGCCGTGACCACGCTGGCGAAGTCGGCGAACGGGGCCTGGTCCTCGCCGATGAACACCGCGCCGTCGTGGCGGACCGACACGGTGATCGGCTCCTGCTCGTTCTTCAGCGCGCCGGCCTCGGTCTTGGGCAGCTCCAGCTCGACGCCCGAGGTCAGCAGCGGGGCGCTGATCATGAAGATGATCAGCAGCACCAGCATCACGTCGACCAGCGGGGTGACGTTGATCTCGGACAGGGCCCCCTTGCCGCGCCGGCGGCGACGGCGGCCCCGGCCGCCGCCCGAGGTGGCGAAGGCGTCGTTCGAAGACATCGCCATGGATCAGACCCGCTCGCTCAGGCGACGCTGGATGGCGGTGGACAGGTCGTCGGCGAAGTTCTCCAGGCGGCCGGCGTACTTGCCCGCGTCGGTCGAGAACTTGTTGTAGGCGATGTAGGCCGGGATGGCGGCGATCAGGCCGATGGCGGTGGCGAACAGGGCTTCGGCGATCGACGGGGCGACCACGGTCAGCGAGGTGTTCTTGGCCGCGGCGATGCTCTGGAAGGCGTGCATGATGCCCCAGACCGTGCCGAACAGGCCGACGAACGGCGAGGCGGTGGCGACGATGGCCAGGCTGCCCAGACCCTCTTCGGCCTTGGCGCTCTCGCGGGCGATCTGGGTGTCGAGCACGCGGTCGATGCGCTGGCTCAGCAGGGCCACCTGCCCCTCGCTCTGCACGCCTTTGGCTTTCGCTTCGCGCCATTCCTTCAGCGCCGCCTGCAGCATGCGCGGCAGGGCGTGGCGCGGGTTCGACCCGGCTTCGCCGGCGACGTCCTCCAGCGAGCGGCCCGAACCGACCTGCTCCTCGAAGCGATCGGCGGCGCGGTTGAGGGCGGAGAAGCGGAACAGCTTGTCGAGAATGACGGCCCACGAACCCAGCGAGGCCAGGATCAGCCCGATCATCACCAGCTTGACCACCCAGTCGGCGTTCATGAACAGCGTGATGAAGGAGAAGCTTTGCGCGCTGGCGGCGGCGTCCATGCGGTATCCTGCGTCAGTCTAGAAGTGATTGGTCAGCGCCTTACTGCATGAAGCGGCGCAATGTTGAAACTATGACGTCGCTACAGACGGCCCATTTTTCGACGATCGGCGATCTGCATTTGCGCGATGGGCGCCGTCAGCCTTCTTCCGGCGCGAGCCAGGGGGTCACCTTGGCGGTCATCTCGGCCGAGGGCTTGCGGGGACGGCCGTCCAGCGTGATGCAGACGGCCTCGACATTGGCGGCGCAGACCAGATCCTCCCCCCGCGTGATCCATTGCCGAGCCAGAAGGCGCACGCCCTTGATCCGGTTCCACACCGTGTGCACCACCAGGGCGTCGTCGACCCTTGCCGCGCGCTTGAAGTCGATCTCCATGCGGGTGATGGCGAAGGCCGTGTCGATGGCCGCCAGCTCGGTGTGCGACACCCCGATCATCCGGAAGAAGTCGCTGCGCCCGCGCTCGAAGTAGCGCAGGTAGTTGGCGTGATAGACGATCCCCGAGAAGTCGGTGTCCTCGTAGTAGATCCGGACGGGCAGCTGGTGCTCGCGTTCGACGAAGACGCCGGCGGTGGGTTCGGGTTTCTGACTCATCGTCCCCTCTTTTAACGGGTCTCGCCAATCGCGCGAGAGCGCCCGTCGAAGATCACGCAGTCACCTCTTCCACCGCCCCGCCCTTCAACACCTGCTGGGCGTGGGCGAGCAGGAGCACACGCTCGTCGCGATAGGCGTAGTTGGAGAAGACCACCGCATAGAGGCCCCATCCGCCCAGGAACAGGCACCACAGCACGAACAGGATCACATGGACGGCGGTCAGGCCGCCGGCCGCCGCCGCCATCGGGCCGAACACCAACCAGGCCGACAGGGCGGCCATGAGCGCGAGGCCGATGCTCAGCACCTGTGGGAAGCGCTTGCTTGGCGACCGCATCCGGCAGGTCAGCCGCGCTCCGTCGCCGTCGGCGACCCAGTCGATCCGCAGCGGGATCGGCGCGTATCCCTGGCCCTGGAAGTGATAGATCCTGGCCCAGTCCAGGCCGACCTGGCCGAGCACCGTTCCGATCCGGGTCTCTTCCGGACCGCCGACGCTGGCCGCCAGGCGCTCACGCGCCAGGCTTGGCGGGAACGGCGCGCGGAAACGCCAGGCGACCTCGCCAGAACTCTTACTCATCCCCGAACATCACCTATTGCCCCCGTCGCCAGCCTCGGCCTCAGGCGACGGCTTGATCATGGCGTGTCCGACGCGGTTGGGCCAAGGTCGTTGTAGTGATAGGCTGGCGGAATGAAAATCGAGCCGTCCCTGTTCGATGAGATCGACGAAGAGGTCGAGGCCGCCGCGGACGCGCGGGCCGAGGCCGACGTCGCCGCCGCTCGCCTGATCAGCCACGAGGCCGTCAGCCGCTGGCTGACTTCGTGGGCGGACGGCGCGCCGACGCCCAAACCCAAGCCCGGCGACTGATGTCGCGTGTCGTCTGGACGGCTGAAGCCGTCGACAACCTCGACAGCATCTTCACCTATGTGGCGTCCTTCAACGCTTCGGCGGCCATGCGGCTCGCCCAGCGCCTACAGGCGGCGGCGAACAGTCTCGACGCCAATCCCGAACGCGGCCGGCCGATCGCGAGAGGATTGCGCGAACTGGCGGTGATCTATCCCTATCTGATCCGCTACCGGATGACCGCAGACGCCGTGATCATCCTGCGCATTCGCCATGGAATGCGCCAACCCGACTAGGCCCTATTCATCCCCAAACAGTCCGCCCTGCGCCGCCGACGGCGGGGCGGCGGGCGGGGTGAGGCCCAGGTGCAGATAGGCCTTGCCGCAGGCCATGCGGCCGCGCGGCGTGCGCTGGATGAAGCCCTGCTGCATCAGGTAGGGCTCGATGACGTCTTCCACCGCGTCACGGGCCTCGGCGATGGCGTAGGCGATGGTCTCCACGCCTACCGGCCCGCCGCCGTAGTGCTCGATCATGGCCCGCAGGTAGCGGCGGTCCAGGCTGTCGAGGCCGCTCTCGTCGACTTCCAGCCTCGCCAGGGCCATGGCCGCGGCCTTGCGGTCGATGACCTCGGCGGCGTCGGCGGTGGCGAAGTCGCGCACGCGGCGCAGCAGGCGGCCGGCGACGCGGGGCGTGCCGCGCGCCCGCTTGGCGATCTCGTCGGCGCCATCTTCGGACAGCGGCGCGCCCATCTTGCGGGCGGCGTGCAGCAGCACGTGGCGCAGCTCGCGCGGGGTGTAGAACTCCAGCCGCACCGGAATGCCGAAGCGGTCGCGCAGAGGGGTGGCCAGCATGCCCGCTCGGGTCGTGGCGGCGACGAGCGTGAACGGCGCCAGGTCGATGCGGATCGAGCGGGCCGACGGCCCCTCGCCGATCACCAGGTCGAGCACGTGGTCCTCCATCGCCGGATAGAGGATCTCCTCGACGTTGGACGACAGCCGGTGGATCTCGTCGATGAACAGGACGTCGTTGGGCTCGAGATTGGTCAGGATGGCGGCCAGGTCGCCGGGCTTGTTCAGCACCGGGCCGGAGGTGGCGCGGAAGTTCACGCCCAACTCGCGGGCGACGATCTGGGCCAGGGTGGTCTTGCCCAGGCCGGGCGGGCCGAACAGCAGCACGTGGTCGAGCGACTCGCCCCGGCCCTTGGCCGCCTCGATGAAGATCCGCAGATTGGCCTTGGCCTGCTCCTGGCCGACAAACTCGGCCAGGGTTTGCGGCCGCATGGCGCGATCGGTCGCGCCGGGGATCTGCTCGCCGTGCTGGGCTTCGCCGGAGATGATGCGGGTCATTGGGCGCAGACCCCCTCAGTCGCTCCGCGACAGCTCCCCCAGAGGGGGAGCATCTTGGCGCCAGCGCCGAACGCGATCCTCCCCCCCTGGGGGAGGTGGCCCGGAGGGCCGGAGGGGGTGACGCAGGCTCTCATCGCCCAAGCTCCTGCAGACCCGCCTTGATCAGCGCCTGCACGGACGCCTCTTCACCGAGCTTCGCCGCGGCGGCCTCGACCACGCGGCGGGCGTTCACCTCGGCGACGCCCAGGCCCATCAGGGCGGCGACGGCGTCGCCAGTGGCGGCGGGCTTGGCGGGGGCGGACGGCGCGGCGGTCGCTGAGGGCGCGGCCATCAGCACCGGCCCGTCGGTGATCGGCTTGCCCTTCAGCTCGGTGACGATGCGCAGAGCGAGCTTGGGACCCACGCCGTTGGCGCGGCCGACGGCGGCCTTGTCTTCACGGGCGACCGCCGAGGCCAGCTCGGCCGGCGACAGCACGTCGAGCACGGCCATCGCGGCCTTGGGGCCGACGCCCTGGATCGCCTGCAGCAGCACGAAGGCGCGGCGGTCGTCGCGGGTGAGGAAGCCGTAGAGCCGCAGGCCCTGGCTTTCGCTCCACTGGCTCTCGATGTGGAGCAGCGTCTCCTCGCCCAGGGCCGGCAGGCGCTGGAGGGCGCGCTGGCCGCAGCGGACGAGGTAGCCGACGCCCATGACGTCGATCAGGGCCTCTTCCTCGCCGACCTCGGCGACGGCGCCGCGCAGGCGACCAATCATGCAACCCTCCGGGCGGTGCGGGCGTGGGCGTGGGCGATGGCGACGGCCAGCGCGTCGGCGGCGTCGGCCGTGGGCGAGCCGGCGGTCGGCAGCAGGCGGGCGATCATGAAGGCGACCTGGGCCTTGTCGGCCGCGCCGGTGCCGACCACCGCCTTCTTGACCACGGGGGCGGAATATTCGGCCACCAGCAGCCCGGCGCGGGCCGGAGCGATCATCGAGGCGGCGCGGGCGTGGCCCAGCTTCAGCGTCGACTGGGCGTTGGTGTTGACGAAGGTCTCTTCCACCGCCGCCTCGTCGGGGGCGTGCTGGTCGATCACCGCGCAGACGCCCTCGAACAGGGTCAGCAGGCGGTCGGAGAAGGCGGCCTTCTCGTCGGGGACGATGACGCCGTGGGCGATGTGAGTGATGCGCGAGCCGGCCACGCCGATCACGCCCCAGCCGGTTCGGCGGAGGCCCGGATCGAGGCCGAGGATGCGCAAGGGGCGATTCGCGTTCATCATGTGTTCTCGCAGTGTCGCCGGTTCCTGTCGCCAGGAAAAGCCGCGTCATCCTTAAGCACGGGTTAACGCCAGGCCCCGGTTTTCGCGCATGTGGCTTGCGCGCGGACGCGAAGCCCGCTCCTGTTCCGGCCACGTTTTACGACACTTGAAGGTCGGACCATGCGCCTGAAGGCCCTTTTCGCCACCACTGCGGCCCTCGCCGCCCTTCCCGTCCTGGCCAACGCCCAGCCGACGCCGGGCCCGCAGGTCACGCCGCGCCCCGACCAGAGCGCCTTCCGGGCGCTCTACAAGGAGCTGGTCGAGATCGACACCACGCTCTCCAAGGGCAGCTGCACCGCCGCCGCCGAGGCGATGGGCGCGCGCCTGAAGGCGGCCGGCTACGCCGACGCCGACGTGCAGGTGGTGGTCGAGCCCAAGCATCCGCGCGAGGGTAGCCTGGTCGCCGTGCTGCGCGGAACCGATCCGAAGTCCAAGCCGATCCTGCTGCTGGCCCACATCGACGTGGTCGAGGCCAAGCGCGAGGACTGGACGCGCGATCCCTTCACCCTGGTCGAGGAGAACGGCTACTTCTACGGACGCGGCACCTCGGACGACAAGGCCCAGGCCGCGATCTGGGCCGACACCCTGGTCCGCCTGAAGCAGAGCGGCTTCAAGCCCAAGCGCGACATCAAGATGGCCCTGACCTGCGGCGAGGAGAGCGAGGGCTACAACGGCATCGAGGACCTGGTGAAGAACCACCGTCCGCTGGTCGACGCCGAGTTCGCGCTCAACGAGGGCGCCGACGGCATGCTGGACGAGACCGGCAAGGCCGTGGTGCTCGAGGTGCAGGCCGGCGAGAAGGTCTATCAGGACTTCACCCTGACCGTGACCAACCCCGGCGGCCACTCCAGCCGCCCCGGCCCGGCCAACGCCATCTACCAGCTGTCGGCGGCGCTGGACCGCATCGGCGCCTATCAGTTCCCGACCCGCTTCAACGACGCCACGCGCGGCTACTTCACCCAGATGCAGGGGCGCGTGCCGGCCGAGCAGGCCGCGGCGATGAAGGCCCTGGTGGCCGATGTCGCCGATCCCGAGGCGCTGAAGGTGATCACCAAGGACGCCGGCTGGAACTCGATGCTGCGCACCACCTGCGTGGCCACCATGGTCAGCGCCGGCCACGCGCCCAACGCCCTGCCCCAGCGGGCCACGGCCAACGTCAACTGCCGCATCCTGCCGGGCACGCCGGTCGACGAAGTGAAGGCCAAGCTGACCGAGCTGGCCGCCGATCCGGCCGTCGCCGTCACCCTGGCCCACGAGGCCAAGCCCGCCTCGCCGCCCCCGGCCCTGACGCCGGCCATCATGGGCCCGATCCAGAAGGAAGCCGCCAAGCTGTGGCCCGGCGTGCCGATCGTCCCGATCCTGCTGACCGGCGCCACCGACGGCGTGCACACCAACGCCGCCGGCATCCCGACCTACGGCGTCAGCGGCCTGTTCGGAAACTCCGACGGCGACGGCGTCCACGGCCTCAACGAGCGCATGCGCGTGAAGTCGCTCTATGACGGGCGGGACTTCCTCTACGCGCTGGTCAAGGACTACGCGGGCGGGAAGTGATCTCGCTCTTCCACCCGTAAAACCCCCGCGAAAGCGGGGGCCCAGGTGTTTTATCGTTGAGCGCCGCGCGTTTCAGAAAAAGCCTGGGTCCCCGCTTTCGCGGGGATTTTACGGGGTGGAGGCGGCCCTCAGTGCATCGGCGCGGCCTTGAAGGCCTCGGTCGCCTCCGCCCGCGCCGACAACGCCGCCAGTTTCGGGCAGGCGAGCGGATCGGCGGCGTCGGGCAGGATGTGGCGCGCGAAGCTCCAGGCCACGGCGGCCGTGACGTCGGCCTGCATCGGCCGCGCGCCCAGCAGCCAGCTGTCCGCGACCATCTCGGCCTCCAGCAGGCGCCAGGCATGGGCAAGTTGGCCACGCACCCGATCGATCCACGGCGCGTGCTGCTTGTCGGCCGGCCGCAGATTGAACTCGTAGACCAGCTGCACGGTCTTCTCGCAGGCGGCCAGGGCCAGGCCGACGATGCGCAGCGAGCGGACCTGCTCGGCCAGGCCTCGCGGCTCCAGGCTGCGCCCGGCCGGCGCCAGCCGCTCCAGATGCTGCAGGATCAGGGTGGAGTCCATCAGCACCGCCCCCTCGTCCGTGACCAGGGTCGGCGCCTTGACCACCGGATTGACGGCCGCGAAGGCGTCGTAGTCGCGGAACACCGACACAGGCTCATGCGCATAGGGCAGGCCCAGCAACTCCAGCGACACGGCTGTCCGCCGCACATAGGGCGAATCCAGCATTCCGATCAGGCGCATCCGGCGGTCTCCAAAGCGATAGGCGCAGATTGCCGCCGACAGCTCCGAAAGGGCATGGCAAGTCATCGGCCAAAGCGCGATCCTACCGATGACTTCAAGGCGATGGAGCGATTGCCCGATGACCGCAGCGCTGGACGCCAAGGACCTGGCCATAGTCGAGGCCCTGCAGGCCGACGGCCGGGCCTCGCTGTCCGACCTCGGTCGCCGGATCGGCCTGTCGCAGCCGGCCATGTCCGAACGGGTCCGGCGGCTGGAGGAGCGCGGCGTCATCACCGGCTACGGCGCGCGCATCGACCCGCAGGCCCTGGGCCTGGTGATGAGCGCCTTCATCCGGCTGAAGACCACGCACGAGCACATCCGCGCCTGCCTCGAGCAGTTCGCCCGCCTGCCGCAGATCGTCGAGGTCCACCGCGTCACCGGCGACGACTGCTTCGTGCTCAAGGCGCTGGTCGCCGCGCCGGGCGACCTGGCCGTGATCGTCGATTCCATCGGCCGCTTCGGGCCGGTGACCACTTCGGTGGTGCTGAAGAGCGAACCACCGCGACCTCTGGACAGGGCGCTGATCGCCAGCGCCAGGCCCTAGGCCCCCGCCATCTCCACCCAGCCGAACAGGGCCTTGAGGATCAGGGCCCGCACGGCCGGGGCGTCCACCGAGACGCAGACCTCGGCGTTGGGTTCGCCCTCGACGCGTTCGATGCGGCCCTGGCGGTCGCCGTCGAGGATCACGCGCAGGCGGGCGGGTTCGAAGGTGAAGGCTTCGGGGGAAACCAGGCTGGCGGCGGCGACGGCGTCGTGGGGGTGGCAGCCTTCCGCGCCCCAGGCCTTCTGGTGGAAGGCGATATAGGGACCGGCCGCGCGGGTCAGGCGCGCAGACAGGGGACTGCCGCAACAGCGCGCGCCGCTGTCGAGTTCGGTGGCGGTGATCGTCACCAGGCTGGTGACGTCCAGCGGCACCAGGCGCGGCTTGACGCCGGCCTCCAGGATCCGGGCCAGGGCTTCGGGATCGCTCCAGCTGTTGAAGTCGGCGCCGCCGGCGGCCTTGCCCTGTACGGAAAAGGCCCCGGCCATGATCGTCGGCGACCAGCTCCGGAAGGCGGCCGGATCGTCCAGCAGGCCCAGGGCCAGGTTGGTCAGCGGCCCCAGAAACAGACCCTTCACCCGCCGGCGCGCCAGAAAGGCCAGCAGGCTGACCCCATGGCCGCGATCCAGCTCCGGCAGCTTCCAGCGTTGGGAGAAGCCCGCGCCGTTCAGGCCGTCGGGGCCGTGGGCCGGCCGCATCCGCTCGACCCGCCGCCGGGCCAGGCCCGCGCCGGCGCCGATATAGACCTCGGCCGGACAGCCCGCGAGGCGCAGCACCCCGCGCGCATTGGCGGCGGCCTGGTCGACATAGGTGTTGCCGAAGACGGCCGAGACCGTGCCCACCTCGACGACGTCGCGGGCCCGCGCCAGCAACGCCAGGGCCAGGGCGTCGTCCACGCCGCAGTCGGTGTCGATGTGCAGACGAAGCGCCATGTCGGGATCATAGCGCATGCACGTGACGCGGGAAGTCGTCGGCGAGCGCCGTTCGGCACTTTCGCGGCAGGATTTCCACCGCCGCCGCCACCCAAGGCCCTTCCGCCTCCAACGGGGGGAAGAGGCGGAAGGAACCCCGGCTCGCCCGCCTCCTGGCGGGGGACGGATCCGGCGGGCGCGCGGCTGGACGGTCCGGAGGACAGACCGTCGCCATGCGCGTAGCTACGAAGGCGATCGCGGACCGGATGCGCGCCGCGCGGAAAACCTAGCCCAGCCCGTTGACCATCGCGCGCAGGCGGCGGGCGACGTCCTGGGGGCGGTCGGCGATCTGGTCGAACAGGGCCTGGACCTCGGCCTCCTCGAAGCCGGCGGCGCGCAGGGTGCGCCAGGCGCCGAGCAGCACACTCAAGGCCACTTCCTGGCGGTCGGGAATGGTGACGGCGGCGGACATGGCGGAGGCCTCCTGGACAGCGGGGACGGCCACAATGTTCATTTTTTGTTCTCAATGGCAAGCCCCGGCGCCGAGGGGACGGCGCCGGGGCTACGTCATGCCCTAGCGGCAGACGGTGCGTTCGTAGACCGAACCGCTGCGACGGTCGTATTCGCGGGTGGTCCAGCAGTCGTCGCGGCGATAGCGCGGGCCGTCGTCATAGCCGTAGCCGTAGTAGCGCGGCGGCGGGGGCGGCGGATAATCGTAGCCATAGCCGTAGGCCGGGCGGCGATAGCGCGGGCGGTCGTTGTTGATCGACGAACCGATCGCCAGGCCGACGATGCCGCCGATCACGGCGGCGGCGGCCACGTCGCCGCTGTCGCGGCCGTGGTTGCGGTGGCGGCGCCAGTCGTCGGCCGAGGCCTGGGTGCTGGCGGCGATCATAGTCAGGGCGGCGAGGCCGGCTGCCACGCCTCCGACGGTCTTGAGCGGCTTGAAAGCCATGTCGGCCTCCTTCGAAAAAGCTTGTCCCAAGCCTGATCCCCCGCGCCTGAACCTCACCTGAACGCGGCTGTCAGACAGACGCAGCCGCACGAGGTGGGCCATTTCGTCGCAGGCCCGCCATGCGGCCAGCCGCGCGGGAACGCCTTTTTTGTTCACCTTTCCGCGCGATCATGGCTTCCGAACGCGGCCAGAAGGCCGTCGACGCGACGAAGGCGGACGAAAGCGATGTCGAACAACAACACGGCCTACACCCCCGGCGAAGCCCTGCAGGTTCTGTCGTTCGAAGTGGGCGCCCAGACCTACTGCGTGCCGGTCGGCACGGTTCGCGAGATCCGCGGCGTCACGCCCCCCACCCCGCTGCCCGACGCCCCGCCGCACGTGCGCGGCGTCATCAACCTGCGCGGCCAGGTGATGCCGGTCATCGACCTGTCGGCCCGCCTCGGCAAGGGTCCGGCCCAGGATGGCCCGCGCCAGGTGATCATCGTCGTCGAGAACGGCCGCGACGTCGCCGGCCTGCTGGTCGACGCGGTGTGCGACAGCTTCATCGTAGAAGCCAGCCAGATCAGCCCCCCGCCGTCGGTCGGCGACGAGGCCTCGGCCCTGGTCTCGGCCGTGATCACCACCGACACCACCATGGTGGTGCTGTTGACCGTCGACGCCATCCTGCCCGAGCGCCCGATCGCCATCGCGGCGTAGGCGACACTTCAAACAAATGTTTCGATAGCCTCTTCCGCTCGCCCCTCCGCCGGGGCTAGGGTCTCCGCAACCATAAGGCGGGAGACGAGCGGATGAAGGCGGCGGTGCTGCGCGAGGTGGGCAAGCCCCTCGTCATCGAGGACGTGGCGATCGGCAAGCCGGGCCCACGCGAGGTGCTGATCCGCACCAAGGCCGCGGGCGTCTGTCACTCCGACCTGCACTTCGTCGAAGGCTCCTACCCCCACCCCCTGCCCGCCGTGCTGGGCCACGAGAGCGCCGGGATCGTCGAGGCGGTCGGCGACGAGGTGCGCACGGTCAAGGTCGGCGACCACGTCATCACCTGCCTGTCGGTCTATTGCGGCCACTGCGAGGTCTGCCTCACCGGCCACATGAGCCTGTGCACCAGCTCGGAGACCAAGCGGCCAAAGGGCGGCGAGCCGCGCCTGTTCAAGGAAGACCTGAGCGGGGGCCGCGGGCCGATGGCCCAGTTCCTGAACCTGTCGTCCTTCGCCGAGCTGATGCTGGTGCACGAGCATGCGTGCGTGGCCATCCGCAAGGACATGCCGTTCGACCGCGCCGCCCTGATCGGCTGCTCGGTGACCACCGGCATCGGCGCCGTGATCCATACGTCCAAGGTGCAGCCGGGCGAGACCGTGGCCGTGATCGGCTGCGGCGGGGTGGGCCTGGCGACGATCAACGGCGCGGCCATCGCCGGCGCCGGCCGCATCATCGCCATCGACCGCCAGCCCTCTAAGCTGGCCCTGGCCAAGACCTTCGGCGCGACCGACGTGATCGACGCCAACGACGGCGACGTGGTCAAGCAGGTGCAGGAGCTGACCGGCGGCGGCGTGCACCACAGCTTCGAGGCCATCGGCCTGAAGGTCACCGCCGAGCAGTCGTTCAAGATGCTGCGCCGGGGCGGCACGGCCAACATCATCGGCATGATCCCGGTCGGCACCATGATCGAGCTGCACGGCCCCGACTTCCTCGGCGAGAAGAAGATCCAGGGCAGCTACATGGGCTCCAACCGCTTCCCGGTCGACATGCCGCGCTTCGTCGACTTCTACATGAACGGCAAGCTGAAGCTGGACGAACTGATCGCCCGCCGCATCAAGCTTGAAGACGTCAACGACGCCTTCGAGGAGCTCAAGCGCGGCGAGTTGGCGCGATCGGTGATCGTGTTCGATTGATCATGGCAAACCCTCTCTCTGAGAGAGAGGGAGGGGCCCATGGCGGAGCCATGGGAGGGTGAGAGGTTTCACCCTGTCCGATTGAAGCGCGACGATCGGGACTCTCAGTCCGCAGGGTCAGCTTGAGGCGTTAGGGCATAGGGGTTTCGAGGTTTCCCGGCCAGCGGTGAAACCTCTCACCCTCCCACCGCTTCGCGGCGGGCCCCTCCCTCTCTCTAAGAGAGAGGGTTTTTCAAGCCCGCCGCCCCTTGCGCGTCACCAGCCAGATGCCGGCGCAGACCAGGGCCAGGGCGGCGGCGTTCTTCCAGGCCAGCACGGGCTCGTGCAGGAACAGCGCCGACAGCAGCACCCCGAACACCGGGATCAGGAAGTTGAACACCGCCAGCATGCCCACCGGGTTGTGCTTGAGCAGCAGGCTCCACAGGGCAAACGCGGCCGCCGACAGGCCGGCCATGTAGGCCAGCAGGGCCAGGGAGCGAACGTCGAAGCCTTCCAGCCGGCCGCCGAACGCGAAGCCGATGGCCAGCAGCACCGCCCCGCCCACGCCCAGCTGCCAGCCGGTCATGACCATGGCGTCCATCTTCTGCGAGATCGACTTGCCCCAGATCGAGGCGGCGGCCAGCACGAAGGCGGCGATGACCACGAAGCCCTCGCCCAGCAGGGTGAACTCGAAGTCGAAGCCCTTCCCGCCGAGGTTCACCGCCAGCACGCCCATGAAGCCCAGCAGGCAGCCCAGCGCCTTGCGCGGGGTCAGGCGGTCGTTGCGGAACAGGAAGTGGGCCAGGATCACGCCGAAGAAGGCGCCCGTGGAATTCATGATCGACGACTTCACGCCGGTCGCGTGGGCCAGGCCGATATAGAAGAACACGTACTGCAGGGTGGTCTGGCCGACGCCGAGCATGGCGACCTTGGCGATCTGGTCGCGCGGCGGGACCAGGGATTTCCGCGACAGGGCCGCCAGCACCAGCAGGATCGATCCGGCCGCCACGAACCGCCAGCCGGCGAACAGCATCTGGGTCGCCGTGTCGGTCTTGGCCACGTGCAGCAGGGCGTAGCCGGCCTTCACCGCCGGAAAGGCGCTGCCCCACAGCAGGCAGCACAGCACCGCCATGCCGATGACGAAGCGCTTGTCGCGGTAAAGGTCGGTGCGGGGGGACGTCACGGAACGGGCCTTGTCGAAAAAAGCATCGCCGCCCCACGGGAAGCGGGACGGCGATCGGATGCTGTGGCGCGCTTCTAGGCTTCCGGCCGCCCGGCTTCAACCGCCTCGCCGACTGTCATGAGCGCGCCGCGCGACGCATGCTATCGGCCGCGTTGCAAACCGGAGGGATTCGCTTGTCCGTCATCGATCGTCGCGGCCTGCTTATGGGCGCGGCCGCCCTGCCCGCGGCCCTCGCCTCGTCGCTGGCCCGCGCCGCCGCCATCGACGCCGACGTCCGCAAGGGCACGATCGAGGACGTCCAGCACGTGGTGATCCTGATGCAGGAGAACCGCAGCTTCGATCACTATTTCGGAACGATGGGCGGGGTGCGGGGCTTCGGCGACCGCTTTCCGGTTCCGGTGCGCGACGCCAAGGGCCGCAAGGACGGTTCGGTCTTCCTGCAGGCCTATGGCCAGGACGGCGGCCCGGACGTCATCGCCCCCTTCGCGCTGAACACCACCCAGACCTTCGCCCACATGCGGGTGGAGGGTACGCCGCACAGCTGGGCCGACGCCCAGGACGCCTGGGACGAGGGCCGGATGGACCGCTGGCCGGTCGCCAAGCATCCCCATTCCATGGGCTTCTACACGCGGGCCGACATCCCCTTCCAGCACGCCCTGGCCAGCGCCTTCACCCTCTGCGACGCCTATCACTGCTCGACCCAGACCGGCACCAACACCAACCGCCTGTTCCTGTGGACCGGGACCAACGACGGCCTGGGCCAGGCCGGCGGGCCGTCGATCTCCAACTCGCACGACGACTTCGCCGACAAGGGCGGGGCGGCTGAATCCTACGGCTGGACGACCTATCCCGAGCGCCTACTCGAGGCGGGGGTCAGCTGGCGCATCTACCAGGACATGGCCGACAACTTCACCGACAACCCGCTGGCCGGGTTCAAGGCCTATCGCGACGCCCGGGCCGGGGCGCCGGGCTCGGACGCACGGCTGAAGGATCTCGCCCTGACCACCTGGCATCTCGACGGCCTGCGCAAGGACGTGCTGTCCCGCCAGCTGCCCTCGGTGTCGTGGATCATCGCTCCGGCCGCCGATTCCGAGCACCCCGGGCCGTCCAGCCCCGCCCAGGGCGCGCACTACCTCGCCCGGGTGATCGACACCCTGACCATCGACCCGGAGGCCTGGGCCAGGACGGTGCTGCTGGTGATGTTCGACGAGAACGACGGCTTCTTCGACCACATGCCGCCGCCGGCCCCGCCCTCCAAGACCGCGAACGGCGCCCTGCTGGGCGGCTCGACGGTCGACACGGCCGGCGAATACCACCTGGTGCGCAATCCGACCGAGGCCAAGGCCGAGCGCGACCACCTGATGGGCCGGCCCTACGGTCTTGGGCCGCGCGTGCCGATGTACGTGATCTCGCCGTGGAGCCGGGGCGGCTTCGTCAACAGCCAAGTCTTCGACCACGGCTCGGTGATCCGCTTCCTGGAGGCGCGGTTCGGCGTGGCCGAGCCCAACATCTCGCCCTGGCGGCGGGCGGTGTGCGGCGACCTGACCTCGTGCTTCGACTTCAAGACCCCCAACACGCGACCGCAGGCGCCGCTGCCGGAGACGGCGCGGACGGCCCGGCTGGCCGCCAGCCTCAAGAAGACGACAATCCCGCCGACGCCGACGACGCCCTTGGCGCCGATCCAGGAGCCGGGCTTCCGGCCCTCGCGCGCCCTGCCCTACCGCCTGGAGGTCGAGATCGCGATCCGCGACGGCGCCGCCAGCCTGGTGCTGACCAATCCCGGCGCGGCCGGGGCCGTGCTGCACGTCTATGACCGCCTGCGCCTGGACCAGCCCCCGCGCCGCTACACCCTGGGCGCCGGCGGACGGCTGGAGGACGCCTGGCTGGCGGGTCCCTACGACCTGTGGCTGCTGGGTCCGAACGGCTTCCATCGCGGCTTCGCCGGCGATCCGGCCGACGGGCTGGCGCTGCGGATCACGCCCGCGCCCCACGGCCGCTCGGTCACGGCGACCCTGACCAACACTGGCCCCGCTCCCCGCACGGTCACCGTCGAGGCGACCAGCATCGTCCCGACCAAGCCCTGGCGCGTAACGCTTACGGCCGGCGAGACCCAGACGCGCGACTGGCGCACTGATTCCGACTGGTACGACCTGTCGGCCCGCTGCGACGAGGCGCCGGCGTGGTTCCGGCGCGCGGCCGGACGGGCGGAGACGGGGCGGGACTCGATCAGCGATCCGCTGATGGGCCGGGCGGCGCGGCTGTCGCGGTGACCCTGCCCTAACCTCCCGTCATTCCCGCCCTTGTGGCGGGAAACCCTGGTTCCGCTTCCGCGTGAGGCGCAAGCGGACTGCTCAGCAGTCCGCTCCATCCGCCCTTGCGGCTGACAGAGGGGTTCCCGCCACAAGGGCGGGAATGACGGGATATTGGGGAAGAGCCGCAGCCCTTGGAACGGCCCTGAAAACTACCGCAGCCGGCCGTCGCCGCCGGCCTTCAGCTCGGCGAGAGCCAGGCGGCCGTTGTCCTTGCCGGAGGCCGGGACCACGGCCTGAGCGTAATTGCCGTCGGCGCGGCCGGCCTGGGCCAGCAGGGTGTCGAGGCGGGCGCGCTTGGCCTTGAAGGCCGCCAGCTCGCTGCCCGACAGCACCGTGCCCTGGGGCACCTTGGCGCCGATCGGGTTGATGCGCTGGCCGTTCAGCCAGACTTCGTAGTGAAGGTGAGGACCGGTCGCCAGGCCCGTGGAGCCGACATAGGCCACCACCTGGCCCTGCTGCACGTGAACGCCCGGACGGATGCCCTTGGCGTAGCGCGAGATGTGGCCGTAGCCGGTGTCCCACTGGCCCGAGTGGCGGATGCGCAGCCAGTTGCCGTAGCCCGACCAGCGGCGGGCCTCCAGCACCACGCCGTCGCCGGCCGCCAGGATCGGCGTGCCGGTGCCGGCGCCGAAGTCGATGCCCTTGTGGCCGCGGTTGTAGCCCAGCACCGGGTGGCGGCGCATGCCGAAGGTCGAGGTGATGCGGGCCCCGTCGACCGGGGTGCGCAGCAGGAAGCCTTTGATATTCTTGCCGGTCTCGTCGAAGAACTGGGTCTTGCCGCCGCGCTCGAAGGCGTAGAAGCGCTGGCCCTTGACCTCGGCGTATTCCAGATCGCCGGCCTCGATGGTGCGGCCGCTTTCGGTGACCTTGCGGTCGAACACCAGGCAGAACGGGTCGCCGTCCTTGATGTCGCGCGAGAAGTCGATCTTGTGCGAGAACAGCTTGGCGGCCTGGCTGACCACGGCCGGGCTGCCGCCGACGGCCGCAACGCTCTCGTAGAACGAGCCGTTCATGGCCCCGCACGAGACCTTGGTCTCGTCGCGGACCTCTTCCTCGATCTCGCGCAGCTTCAGGGCGCCGTCGAAGGTGCGCGAGACGGTGACGGTCGAGGACGGGCTGGTGCGCATCGACAGGCCGACCAGGCGGGCCGGACCGCGGTCGTTGTCGCGGCGGCGGGCGATGGCCGCCTCGAAGGCCATGCCGGCCTTGATGTTGACGGTGTCCATGGCGCTTTGCAGCGTGCTGACCACCTGCTGGGCCTCGTCGGCGCCGACGCCGGCGCGCTCGACGGCCCCCTGCAGGGTCTCGCCGGGCTTGACCTTGACGGGAACGGTCTCGGGACGGTCGAAGCCGGGCTGGGCCTCGGCCTGGGCGAAGGCGACATGCTGCAACGCCACCATGGCGGCCGCGTCGAGCGGCGCATGGGCGGCGACCACGGTCGAAGGCTGGTCCCCCGCCGTCAGCTTCCAGCCCAGGGCCAGGGCGGCCAGGCCGGCGACGGCGGTGAAAAGCCGCGGCGCGAGACGCATGGTCGGGCGTCGCGGATCAAATTCCTGCATCGGTCCCCCGTTAGGTAGCGATGCCGTTTTCGTACAGGAACGGCACGGCCGGGAAGCCCCCCAGCAATCGTCGGGCCGGAACATGACGGCGCGGCCGCCGTCGATCAAGGACTATCCGGTGCTTCGGACCTTTTGTCACGGACATGGTTAACGCCTTGAAACGCAAAGAAAAACGCCCGCTGCAAGCAGCGGGCGCTTTCTGTCGAATCTTGGGTTTCGCGCGGGCGAAATTTAGGCGGCGTTGACCTGCTCGTTCGGGTCGCGCAGCACGTAGCCGCGGCCCCAGACAGTTTCGATGTGGTGCTTGCCTTGAGCGGAGGCCGCCAGCTTCTTGCGCAGCTTGCAGATGAAGACGTCGATGATCTTCAGTTCCGGCTCGTCCATGCCGCCGTACAGGTGGTTCAGGAACATCTCCTTGGTCAGGGTCGTGCCCTTGCGCAGGGAGAGCAGTTCCAGCATCTGGTATTCCTTGCCGGTCAGGTGAACGCGGTTGCCGTTCACTTCCACCGTCTTGGCGTCCAGGTTGACGATGATGTCACCGGTCTTGATGACCGACTGGGCGTGACCCTTCGAACGACGGACCACCGCATGGATGCGGGCGATCATCTCGTCCTTGTGGAAGGGCTTGGTCATGTAGTCGTCGGCGCCGCCGGCGAAGGTCTTCACCTTGGTGTCGATCTCGGCCGTGCCCGACAGGATCATGATCGGCGTGTTGACCTTGGCCACGCGCAGGGTGCGCAGCACGTCGATGCCGCTCATGTCCGGCAGGTTCAGGTCGAGCAGGATCAGGTCGTAGTCGTAGATCTTGCCCAGATCGACGCCTTCTTCGCCCAGGTCGGTCGTGTAGACGTTGAAGCCTTCCGACTTCAGCATCAGCTCGATCGTCTGCGCGGTGGCGCTGTCGTCCTCAATCAGCAGTACCCGCATGGAACCCTCCCCGCCAATCGGCGGCGCTTAATTCGACAGTGGCGGGCATGCCGCCGATGAAACCCGTCCCCCAGTCTGGCGGACAGTTAATTTAAGACTGGTTAATGGTGAACGCGTCGTCTGGCGAAATGGTTAATATGATTTGCGAATCGGGTGCAAGCGGTCGGAAATCCGTTGCGCACATTGGTCGCAGCCCCATTTCAAGCGCTGCTTTAGACCTATGAAAATGCAGCAAACCCAAGGGTTAACAGGGCCTCGCGCACTACGGCCGCGTTAACAGGGTGCAAGCTCACGTTCTTACTTGCGGCGAGATTGCGGCGTTCTGTCGCGAGAATTCCGGGGATGTTTTTTCGCCTCGTGCGTGCGCGGCCAAGCGTGGCCAGGGGCGATCCGCGTCACCCGGTCGCGGCGGCGTCTTCCTCGGCCAGCCAGCCGGCGGCGCGCAGACGGGCCACTGAGGCCCGCGCGATGGGCGCGGCCTCGCCATCGGCCAGCCTCAGACGCAGATTTCGGCCGTCGCGCTCGACCCCGACCACCGCCCGCCGGGCCACCCACCACGAGCGATGCACCTGAAGGCCGTCGAGCCCGGAGAGATTCGCCAGCACCCGCGCCATGGGCCCGACCTCGAGTCGCGAGCCGGTCTCGGTGCGCACCCGAACATAGTGATCCTCCATCTTCAGATAGAGCACCGTGGCGGCGGCGAGGGGCGCGGGCGGCGGCGGCGCAATTGGCCCGTCGACGACCAGCGGCGCGGCGGCGGCGCGCTGGGCGGCGAGCCTGGCCCGCAGGATCGTGAAACCCACGGCCAGCGGCCCGGAGAAGGCCAAGCACTGGCCATACCAGTCCAGCGGCGACAGCTTGCTCAGGAACGGCCACAGCCCGGTCGCCGCCGGCGCGACCACCGCCGCCTGCAGGGCGCTGCCGACCAGGATCGCCGCGGCCACCAGGATCGGGGCCGGGATCCTCGCCCGCTCGGCGGCCACGGCGGCCAGCCGGATCAGCAGGCCGAAGATCAGGGTCCCGGCCCAGAAACAGCCGATCCAATAGATCGCGCGCACGAGGAAGGGGCCGTTGAAGTAGCTGCCGAAGGGCCCGACCATGCCCAGGAACGCCCCCATCGCCGTGGCGACGGAAAGGTCGATCGCCCATTCGCGGGCGGTTCCGAGCAGGGGGCGCGGGCCGGTCATGCCCGATCTATAGCGCCGTTCGCCGCTTCGCGAACCCGTTCGCCCGTTCACGCATGAGGCGTGGCGGCGCAAGGGCCGGGGCCGCATCGGAGGGTCATCGCCAACCGGAGCCTTCCATGTCGCCTCTTCGCCTTCTCCCTTTGCTCGCCGCCCTGGCCGTCGCCGGCGCGGCCCACGCCGCCGAGCCTCATGTCGGCTTCATGCGCGTCGAGGCGCCCGATCCGCAGGGCGCGCTAATCGAGGTCGGCATCTGGTACCCGACCGACGCCCCCGAGACCGGCCCGATCGGCGGCATGGAGAGCCTGTCCGTCGCCAAGGGCGCGCCGGCAGCCGGCGAGCGCCTGCCGCTGGTCGTCATGTCGCACGGCAATGGCGGCTGGTTCGGCGGCCACTACGACACCGCCGCCGCCCTGGTGAAGAAGGGCTTCGTGGTCGCCGCCCTGACCCACACCGGCGACAACTACCGCGACCAGAGCCGCGCCCTGGAAATGACCGAGCGCCCGCGCCAGCTGTCCGTCCTCATCGGCTACATGCTGGACGCCTCGCCGATGCACGCCCAGATCGACGCCGCGAAGGTCGGGGCCTTCGGCTTCTCGTCGGGCGGGTTCACGGTGCTGGCGGCGGCCGGCGGCGAGCCGCGCCTGGCGGCGACCTTCCCCGGACACTGCCTCAAGCATCCCACCAACTACGACTGCCGCCTGAGCGCCGGAAAGCCGCTGCCGGCCAGCACCCTGTCGCCGACCTGGACCCACGACGCGCGGATCAGGGCCGTGGTCTCGGCCGCCCCAGCGCTGGGCTTCACCTTCGGCCGCCAGGGCCTGAAGGGCGTGACCCAGCCGGTTCAGCTGTGGAAGGCCGGCGACGACGAGATCCTGCCCGATCCGGACTACGCCGAGGCCGTGCACCGCGCCCTGCCCCGCGCCCACGATTACCGCGTCGTCGCAGGGGCGCGACATTTCGACTTTCTGGTCCCCTGCGGTCCGCAGGCGGCCCAACGCCTGCCCAGCCCCTTGTGCGCAAGCGCTCCGAGCTTCGATCGGGCCGCTTTCCACGCCGATTTCAACGCCCGGGTTGCGACATTCTTCGCCACCCAACTGGGCGTCGGAGAACGCTGAATTTCATGTGCGATTAACCATGATGGCCGAGTCTGCGCGGGTCGCTTCCAGGAGCCGTCTTGCGCAGTCTCATCGCCGCCGTCGAACGTCTTGATCCCCTGACCATCTTCGGGCGCGTCGCGGCCGTGAACGGTCTGCTGATCGAGGCCCGGGGCGGGCTGACCCGTCTGGCCGTCGGCGCGCGCGTCGAGATCGAGCGCCTGAACCTGCCGACCCTGCCGGCCGAGGTCGTCGGCTTCCGCGAAACCCGCGCCCTGCTGATGCCCTTCGGCCCCGTAGAGGGCGTGGCCCCCGGCGCCGAGATCAAGATCATGCCGGAAGGCGCCGTGGTGCGCCCGACCAAGGCGTGGCTCGGCCGCATCATCAACGCCTTCGGCGAGCCGATCGACGGGCTCGGCCCCCTCCCGCAAGGCGAAGTGCCCTATCCCCTGAAGACCCCACCGCCGCCGGCCCACGCCCGCGGCCGGGTGGGCGAGCGCCTGGACCTGGGCGTGCGCTCGATGAACGTCTTCACCACCACCTGCCGCGGCCAGCGCCTGGGTATCTTCGCCGGTTCGGGCGTCGGCAAGTCGGTGCTGCTGTCGATGCTGGCGAAAGAGGCCACCTGCGACGCCGTCGTCGTCGGCCTGATCGGCGAACGGGGCCGCGAGGTGCGCGAGTTCATCGAGGAGACCCTCGGCGAGGAAGGCCTGCGCCGCGCCATCGTCGTGGTCGCCACCTCGGACGAGCCGGCCCTGACCCGCCGTCAGGCCGCCTACATGACCCTGGCCGTCGCCGAATTCCTGCGCGACCAGGACCAAGAGGTCCTCTGCCTGATGGACTCGGTGACCCGCTTCGCCATGGCCCAGCGCGAGATCGGCCTGGCCGCTGGCGAACCGCCGACCACCAAGGGCTATACGCCCACCGTCTTCACCGAACTGCCCAAGCTGCTCGAGCGCGCCGGCCCCGGCCCGATCCGCGCCGACGGCACCACCGCCGCCCCGATCACCGCCCTGTTCACAGTGCTGGTGGACGGCGACGACCACAACGAGCCGATCGCCGACGCCGCCCGAGGCATTCTCGACGGCCACATCGTCATGGAGCGCTCGATCGCCGAGCGCGGCCGCTTCCCGGCCATCAACGTGCTGAAGTCGATCAGCCGGACCATGCCGGGCTGCCAGCTGCCGCACGAGCGTGACATCGTCAAATCCGCCCGCCAGGTGCTGTCGGCCTATTCCAACATGGAAGAGCTGATCAAGATCGGGGCCTACCGCGCCGGCGCCGACCCGACGGTCGACCGCGCCATCCAGCTCAATCCCGCAGTCGAGGCTTTTCTCAGCCAGAACCCCGACGAAGCCACGAGTCTTGACGATTCGTTCAACTTCCTCGGCCAGATTCTCCAAAGCGCCGCTTAGACGCTTCGTACCGAGTAACCCGACATGACCAAGTGGGCCGCCTCCCTGATCCGCATCTCGAACCACGAGGTCGAGACGCTGCAGAAGCGCCTCTCCGAGGTGGTCGACCGTCGCGAAGCCGCCGAGATGCGGGTGGTGATGATGGACGCCGAGGCCGAGGCCGAGATCAAGCGCGCCGAGGGCGATGCGTCGGCCGGCTGGTACATGATCGGCTATCGCAAGGGCGTGCAGGTGCGCCGCGCCGAGGCGATGCTGGAAATCGACCAGATCAAGATCGAGGAAACCGGCGCCCGAGACGCGCTGTCGGTGGCCTTCGAGAACCTCAAGAAATACGAGCACGTCGCCGACGCCGCCAAGGCCGCCCTGGCCAAGAAGGTCGGCAAGATGGAAATGGCCGCGCTGGACGAGCTGGGCCTGCGCCGCGCGGCGATGGGCGGGCGCTGACCCCCTCCGGCCCTCTGGGCCACCTCCCCCAGAGGGGGAGGATCTAAAGGCGCCGCGCCACAAGATGCTCCCCCTCTGGGGGAGCTGTCGGCGAAGCCGACTGAGGGGGCCGCCGCAGGCGGCCTTCACCCTTCCGCAAACTCCCCGTGCTTCTCTCGCGACAGATCGCCGCGAGGGTTCCATGTCCGACGTCTCACGCCGCGCCGTGCTCGGCTCCAGCCTGGCGCTGGCCGCCTGCGGGCAGACGGCGCAGGGCCAGCCGGTTCCGGCCAACCTGCCGCAGCTGAAGAGCGTCGCCCCGTTCCGGATCGGCTCGTCGGTGCAGGCCCTGCACCTCGATGACCCGGCGCTCGCAGACCTGCTGCGCCGCCAGGTCAGCCAGCTGACGCCCGAGTGGCAGATGAAGATGGAATACATCGTCCAGCCGGACGGCTCGTTCCGCTTCGACGCCCCCGACAAAATCGCCGCCTTCGCCGCCGAGAGCGGCATGGCGCTGCTGGGTCACACCCTGGTCTGGTACGCCCAGGCGCCGGAGGCCTTCGAGCGGCTGGACGAGAACCGGGTCAGCTTCGAGCAGGCCTATCGCAACTACATCCTGGCCGTGGCCGGGCGCTATCGCGGCAAGGTGGTGGGCTGGGACGTGGTCAACGAGGCCGTCGCGGAGGATGGCGACGGCTGGCGCACGAGCCTGTGGTCCAAGCGCCTGGGCGACTTCGAGCATATCGCCCTGGCCTATCGCACCGCCCGCGAGGCCGATCCCGGCGCTGTCCTGCTGCTCAACGACTACAATCTCGAATACATGCCGAGGAAGCGGGCGACGTTCCTGAAGCTGGCCGAGCGCCTGCTGGCCTCCGGCGCGCCGCTGACCGGCATCGGGACCCAGATGCACGTCGCCGCCGACATCCGGCCCGGCGAGATCACCACCATGATGAAGGACCTGGCGAGTCTCGGCCTGCCGATCCACCTTTCGGAATTGGACGTCTCGCTGGTCCGCGCCCAGAACAAGTTCCTGTCGCGCGCCGACCTGGAACATCGCCAGGCCCGCACCTACGGCGAGGCCGCCGAGGCCTTCATGGCCCTGCCCGCCCGCCAGCGCTTCGCCTTCACCTTGTGGGGCCTGCGCGACGGCGATTCCTGGCTGAAAAAGGAAAACGCCTCCGACGCCCCCGCGCCGTTCGACGACGCGGGGCGGGCGAAGGCCGGCGCGGCGGCGCTGGTGGAGGCGTTCAGAAGGGCTTAGGCGTCCGCAGGCCGATACACAGGCCTATTTTCTCCGAGCATCCCCGCGCAGGCGGGGATCCACGCGGCGTCGGAGAAGGCCCCTTAGACCGCGCCAGATTCTGGAAATCAGCTTGGGTCCCCGCCTTCGCGGGGATCTTACGGTTGGAAATGGCCTCGCGACTTCACGCGAGGCGCGGTCCCAGACCTCAGGCGCCCGGACCACGCACGCTGGTGGCCACGGCGTGGTCGGCGTCGTTGGCCTGGCGCAGGGCGCGCAGGTCTTCGCTGATGCGGAAGACGGCGACGTAGAACTCGCAGAAGGCGCGCCACAGCAGCACCATGCCGGCGGCGACCAGCAGGCCGGCGATCAGCACCGGGAAGGCCAGCAGCAGCGAGGCGACGCCGCGTTCCTTCAGCGCCAGGCCCACGGCCGCGCCGACGACGGAAAAGGCGAACAGGGCCACGACGCCCAGGCCAGCCCAGTAGATCAGGTGGATGACCGGCCCCGTCACCAGTCGGTCGAAGGTCAACAGATCCCAGAACAGCGCGCTCGAACCGCGCCCCTTGGATTTCCTGGCCGGAGCCATCCGACGCACCTCATATCAGCGGACTGGCGGAGACCGCCTAAGTTTACGCTGCATCGCTAGCAGCGTGAGGCCCGCTCGGCAATGCCGGGCGGGCCTCGTGCGTGTTCGGAAGAAGGGACGCTGTTACTTCGGCCCCGTTACTTGGGCGCGGCCGCGCCGGCCAGGGCCGCATCGATCTGGGCCTTGGTGGCCGTGGTGCTGATGCTGCCGTCGGCGCCGGCGCTCAGGCTGGCCTTGGGCAGGGCGAACTTCTTCTCGCCGCTGCTGACCACGACATTGGCCGAACCGTCGGCGCCGGTCGCGGTGTCGCTGATCGTGCCGACCACGGCGCCGGACGGATCCTTGATCTCGGAGCCGACCTTGAAGTCGCCCGAGACGGTGGCCGAGGACGGGGTGCCGGCCGCGTCGGCGCCGGCGGCGGCCGAGG
The DNA here is from genome assembly GCF_057586355.1 of Caulobacter sp. SRI_008. Taxonomy (NCBI): domain Bacteria; kingdom Pseudomonadati; phylum Pseudomonadota; class Alphaproteobacteria; order Caulobacterales; family Caulobacteraceae; genus Caulobacter; species Caulobacter sp. SRI_008. The sequence continues at coordinate 20,128 of NZ_JBYCZS010000007.1, read as the reverse complement.
TGTCAGCCGGAGGCGTGGTCGTGGTGGTGGTCGAGGTGGTGCTGGTCGTCGAGGACGGCGGCTGCGCGGCGGCGGCCGGATCGGCCGGAGCCGTGGTGTTGGTGTCCTGCGCGGTGCTCTGCGCATAAGCGGCGCCGGCCATCGAAAGGGTCGCGGCGGCGGCGAGATAGGCGAACTTGGTCTTCATATTTACGCTCCGTCGGAGGGCCCCTGCCCGATCAACCAACGCAAGCTCGTTTGTAACGGTTCCGAAACAGCGCGTGATCAGCTCCTAGGAAAAACCCTAGCTTCGACCTACGGCGCGCCTCATGAGGAACCTTAGCCGCGCCTCAGGGCGCGCCTCATGGAAACCTTAGCCGCGCCTCAAGGCGCGGCGGGCGTGACCGGCGGCGCTTCCTGGATCGGGGCCTCGTCGTCCTTCAGCCCGGCCGCCTTCATCGCCGTCTTCAGGGTGTAGACCGAGGTGGCGGTATTGGTGGTGAAGGCCAGTTGGGCGGTCAGGGCCGGGTTCTCGGCCTCGTTGGCGAAACCGCCCTCGCGCACGGCGTTGAAGCTGATCGCATAGCTCTTGCCGGGCTTGGTGCGGCACAGCAGCACGAAGGTCTTGCCGTCGTTGAGCAGGCGCGGGGCGCGCACGCATTCGGGCCGCTCACCGCCCGCCGCATCGGCGTAGTTCCAGGCCAGCGGCGTCATCTTCTGGTCGAAGGCGACCTTCAGCACCAGGACGCCCGGGGCCACGGCCTCGCCGGCCGCCGGCCAGGTGGCGGTCACCTTCGGCGGCAGGGTCGGCGGCATCACCGTCACCGGCGAGACCGGCGTCGGCTCGGGCCGCTGGGCCGACTGGGCGAGAGCGGTCCCCGAGAAGGCGACGACGGCCAGGAGCGGGGCCAGGATCGGAAGGGCGGGAAGGAGCGCGCGCATGACCTCGACAATGGCGATCAAGCGCGACCTTCTCAAGGCGCCGCGCACGGGCGCGGTTACGTGAATTTTCGGACATGAAACCCCAGGATGGGCGCCATTCAGGTGGCGTTCACGGCGGTTGCGGCTAGCTTGGCCTCAATGAACAGCGGGCGGCGAAAGGCCGCCAGAACCGGGAGACTTCGCCATGCGCGCCGCCCTCGCCCTCATCGCCGCCGCCGGCGCCCTCGCCGCCGTGGCCGCCCCGGCCGCCGCCCAGGACCGCGGCTACGGCCGCCCCGACACGCCGCGCGGCTCCTATCAGGACAGCTGCCGCGACGTGCAGCTGCGTCGCGGCGAGATCAGCGCCCAATGCCGCGACAATCGCGGCCAGTGGGTGTGGAGCACCGCCAGCGCCGACTGTCGCGGCGACATGACCAACCAGAACGGCCGCCTGACCTGCCTGTCGGGCAGCGGCCGCCCCGGAACCCTGCCGCGCGGCTCGTACCTGGAAAGCTGCCGCGACGCCTCGGTTCGCGGCCGCGAGCTCACCGCCCAGTGCCGCGACGATCGCGGCCGCTGGAACTGGACCAGCGCCAGCGCCGAATGCCGTGGCGACATGACCAACCAGAACGGCCGCCTGGTGTGCTTCGGCGGCTCCGGTGGTCCGGGCGGCCCGGGCGGCGGACGCGGCCAAGCCGTGCTGTTCGAGGACGCCGGCTATCGCGGCCGCGCCGTCAACGTCGACGGCGACATCGCCGACCTCGGCGCCTTCGGCTTCAACGACCGCGCCTCGGCCATCCGGGTCGGCCGCGGCGAATGGGAGCTGTGCGACGACATCAACTATCGCGGCCGCTGCTGGCGGATCTCGTCGGACATCAGCCTGTTCTCGGGCGAGATGAACGACCGCGTCAGCTCGATCCGCCGTATCCGCTGATCCTTCCGTCGTAAACTCGACCTTGAAGCGGCGCGCGGGGCGGCTAAGCTCCGCGCGCCTTTTTCCACCATGAGATTTTCCATGCGCAAGTTCGTCGTCCTGGCCGCCGCCGCGGCCGCCCTGCTGGTCTCGGCCTGCAACACCGTCGAAGGCGTCGGCCGCGACGTCTCGGCCGCCGGCCGCGCCGTCACCGGCGCCGCCAGCGACGCCAAGCACTAGGCTCCGCTCACAGCAGCAGATCCGGCGCGCGTCGCCTCGAGCGACGCGCGCCACATACTGGCCGCAATGACGCGCCAGTTTTGCCATTGTCACGGCAAGTAAACTCCGGCGACCTCGTTCGTCATATCAAGCTTAACCGGAAGCGGCGTTTCATTAACCCTGCCGAACAGTTCATTCGCGCGCGATGAACGCGGAGGATGAATTCTTTCGGTAGTCGCCCATTCAGGGGCGCAATATCTGCTTCCAAAGCGCACATGCGACCGAAAGTGCTATTTGCACAAAGCGGCGCCGGAGCCATATGGACGCCATGACCGACCGACCCGTCCCCAGCGTCCTGACCGGAATGAAGCGAGGCGTCCGCCACCGTTGCCCCAACTGCGGCGAGGGGCGGCTCTATTCGCGCTATCTGAAGGTCGAGTTCGACTGCGAGGTCTGCGGCCATCACCTGGCCGCCTATCCGGCCGACGACGGCCCGGCCTATTTCACGATCCTGATCATCGGCCACCTGTTCGTAGCCCCGCTGCTGCTGTTTCCGTTCATCTGGCAGGCCTCGCCGTGGCTGGTCGCGCCGCTGACCATCCTGCCGCTGGCCGGCCTGACCCTGCTGCTTTTGCCGCGCGTCAAGGGCGCGGTGATCGGGGCCCTGTGGGCCAACGGCCTGCGCAAGCCCGAGGACGCCGCCGGCGGCTGACCGTCCAAGCCGGCGCGGAACCGTCGCCGCACGGACGGCATTCCCTCCCCCTAAGCCAGGGCGCCGAACGCGGCTGGCCCGGCCATCTGGGAGACGCGAATGCTCGGCACGATCCTCATCATCATCCTGATCCTGGCGCTGGTCGGCGCCCTGCCCACCTGGGGCCACAGCCGTTCGTGGGGCTACTTCCCCAGCGGCGGCCTCGGCCTCGCCCTGGTGATCATCATCATCCTGGTGCTCATCGGCAGGATCTGACGACTCCCGCTGAAAGCCCGCCCCAAAGGGGACTTTGAGCGCGACGACGTCTTGACCTAAGGTCCTCCTAACGGCTGCCCGACCCAGGAAGGGGGCCGACAGGGGGAACCAGGGATGACCGACGCCGTCGCGCCGCAGGACCAGCCTGCGCCCCCCTCGGCCCCATCGCTTTCGGCAGGCGCCCGCGCGCGGGCCATTCTGGGCGGCTCGGCCGGCAATCTGGTCGAATGGTACGACTGGTTCGCCTACGCCGCCTTCACCCTCTATTTCGCGCCGCACTTCTTCCCCAAGGGCGACCAGACCGTTCAGCTGCTGCAGGCGGCGGCGGTGTTCTTCCTGGGGTTCGTGGCGCGCCCCGTCGGCGCCTGGCTGATGGGTCACTACGCCGACCGGGCCGGACGCCGCGCGGCGCTGTCGGTCTCGGTGTCGCTGATGTGCGCCGGCGCGCTGATCATCGCCCTGACGCCGGACTTCAAGACCATCGGCCTGTTCGCGCCCGCCGTGCTGCTGGTCGCCCGCGTGCTGCAGGGCCTGTCGGTCGGCGGCGAGTACGGGGCCAGCGCCACCTATATGAGCGAGATGGCCGGCAAGCGGCATCGCGGCTTCTGGTCCAGCTTCCACTACGTGACCCTGATCGCCGGCCAGCTGATCGCCCTGGCCGTGCTGATCGTGCTGCAACGGACCCTGGCCAAGGAGGACCTGGCCGCCTGGGGCTGGCGCATTCCGTTCGTGATCGGCGCGGGCCTGGCCGTCGTCGTGTTCTGGATCCGGCGGGGCCTGGACGAGAGCGTCTCGTTCAAGACCGCCGACAAGCCGGCCGAGCGCATCGGCGCGGCCCAGCGCAATCTCGCCCTGCTGTTCTTCGGCCTTACCCTGGCGGCCGGCGGCTGGATCCTGGCCAGGCCCGGCCTCGTGCCGCAGGTGCTGGCGGGCGTGTTCCTAGTCGGCTTCTTCGCCACCCTGATCGCGCCGCTGATGCGCCGACACCCGCGCGAGACCCTGATGATCATGGGTTTGACCGCCGGCGGCTCGCTGACCTTCTACGTCTACACCACCTACATGCAGAAGTTCCTGGTCAACACCGCCGGGTTCGACAAGGCGCAGGCCTCGGAGATCAGCGCCATCAGCATGATCGTCTTCATGCTGTTACAGCCGCTGGCCGGCTGGCTGTCGGACCGGCTGGGCCGCAAGCCGATGCTGATCGCCGCCTTCGCCGGCGGAGCCCTGACCATCTGGCCGATCATGAGCGGCATCGCCGCCACAGACTCCGTGCCGGTGGCCCTCAGCCTGATCGTCGCCGGCATGACCTTCCAGTCGGCCTACACCGCCATCAGCGCCGTGGTGAAGGCCGAGCTGTTCCCCGCCCACGTGCGCGCGCTTGGCGTGGCTTTGCCCTACGCCGTGGCCAACGTGCTGTTCGGCGGCACGGCGGAGATGGTCGCCCTGGCCTTCAAGCACGCCCGCATCGAGAGCGGCTTCTACCTCTATGTCGCCGCGATCATGACTGTGGGCCTGGTGGTCTCGATCCTGCTGCGTGACACCGCAAGACATAGTCTCATCGCCGAGGATTGACCCCGGCGCTCGCCCCGATATCCCCTGTCGTAGACTCCCGTTTCCCCAACAGCGTTGCCCATGCCGATTCTCGACATCCTGGCCCTCAGCCTCTTCGTCTTCGCCTGGCTGTTCTACGAGCCGCTGCTGCGGCGACTGGGACAGGGCAAGAACCTGATCAACACCGACATGACGGTGATCCGCCGCCGGTGGATGTCCGAGATGGCGGTGCGCGAGGTCGCCCTGCTGGACGGCCAGCTTCTGGGCCACGCCATCAACTCGGCCAGCTTCTTCGCCTCGTCGAACCTGATCCTGATCGCGGCGGCGGCCGGCGTGCTGTTCGGCGGCGACGCGGCGCTCAAGAGCGTCGAGGGCCTGCAGGTGCTGGAAAAGACCGCGCCCTGGATGTTCCAGGTCAAGCTGGGCTTGGTGCTGTTCACCCTGGCCCGGGGCCTGCTCGACTTCATCTGGGCGCTGCGCCAGATGAACTACTGCCTGGCCGCGATCGGGGCGACGCCGATGTGGGCGCCGCCCAGCGTGCTGGCCGAATACGCCGAGGCCGCCGGCGGCATCCTCAACCCGGCCCTGTCGGCCTTCAACGCCGGGGTGCGCGGCTACTACTTCGCCCTGGCGGCGGCGGCCTGGCTGCTGGGCCCTTACGCCTTCCTGGCCGCCAGCCTCGGGGCCCTGGTGCTGCTGGTCTGGCGCCAGCGCCGCAGCCGCGCCTCGGTGGCGGTGCGCAAGGTGCGCCAGATCCTCGAGCGCCAGCCGGTGGTGCATGGCCCGCACATGCGCGGCCTGGCGGGCGATCCGCCGGAGGACCGGATTTAGTCCGGGGAGGACCCCCTCCGGCCCTTCGGGCCACCTCCCCCAGAGGGGGAGGATCTACGCCGCGAAATGCTCCCCCTCTGGGGGAGCTGTCGCGGAGCGACTGAGGGGGGCCGCGAAGCGGCTAAAGCCCCAGCTCCGCCCGGACCTTCTTCGTCAGCTTGGCCGCGATCAGCGCGTGGGCCGTCTGCAGCCAGTCGGCGACCTCGGCGTCGTCGAACGACGCCAAATCCTCCAGCTTCACCCACTTGGCCCGGGCCAGGTACGGCGCGGCGATCGCCCGCCCCGTCTCGGTCAGCACCTCGTAGGCGACGTCCGAGACCTTGAACGACGCGCCGCCGCCGTGGGTGACGCCGGTCCCGATGACGGCGAACATCTTGCCGCCGACCTTGTAGACTTGGTCGTCGCCCCACTGGACGGTCATGGTCGCCGCGGGCAGCGCCATGGCCGCCGCATGGAAGGCCTCCGGGCTCATCAGGCCTCGACGCCCACGCCGATCGGGCAGGTCACGCCGGTGCCGCCGATGCCGCAATAGCCGCCCGGGTTCTTGGCCAGGTACTGCTGGTGATAGTCCTCGGCGAAGTAGAACGGACCGGCGGCGGCGATCTCGGTGGTGATCGCGCCCAGGCCCTTGGCCGACAGGGCTTGCTGGTAGGCTTCCTTCGACGCCACGGCCGCGGCGGCCTGGGCGTCGTTGGTCGGATAGATCCCCGAGCGGTACTGGGTGCCGATGTCGCCGCCCTGGCGCATGCCCTGGGTGGGGTCGTGGTTTTCCCAGAAAGTCTTCAGCAGGGTCTCGTAGGTGACGGCCTTGGGGTCGAACACCACCAGCACCACCTCGGTGTGCCCGGTGCGGCCCGAGCAGACCTCTTCGTAGGTCGGGTTGGGCGTGATGCCCGCGGCGTAGCCGGCGGCGGTGACGTAGACGCCCGGGACCTGCCAGAACACCCGCTCGACGCCCCAGAAGCAGCCCATGGCGAACACCGCCGTCTCCAGACCGTCCGGATAGGGACCCTTCAGCGGGTGGCCGTTGATGAAATGGACGTCGGCGGTCGGGATGGCGGCCTCGCGACCCGGCAGGGCGGTGTCGACGGTCGGCATCTCGAGGAGCTTCTTGAACAGCATGGGACGGGGCCTTTCGGAGGCGGGAGTTTCTTAAGGCCCGATATAAGTCGTCGCAGACCCGTTTTCACCCCGTAACGGCGCTTGCTACGAGTCGCTGCCTGAGTATATTGCGCCCCTTCCCGCGCCGGGGGTCTCAACCACCCCCGACTCGAAGTGCGCTGGTGAGGTGGCCGAGTGGTTGAAGGCGCACGCCTGGAACGCGTGTATAGGGGAAACTCTATCGAGGGTTCGAATCCCTCTCTCACCGCCACTACCCTTTAGAACCCTTTGTATTTTCTCGAAAATCTAGAGCACCTTTCGCTCGGCTCCGTTTGCGGCCCCACTTTGGTGGGGCGTTTGGCGCACGTCGCCCAGTGAAGAATTTTTCTGGCGAGGGGTTCGGCCTGGCTCTACCCGCCATGCGGCGCACCTAGAGGTACGCTGCGCCTCAGCCCACCAAGAATCCCAATTAAGTGATTGCTTTTCCTCAGAAATACCGAGGACGGCAGGAGGCCTGCCCCACATTTTTCCCCACGGTTTTTCCAGGCTGCATTGGCTCCGATCGGAATCGCGTGGACCTCGCTGGGATAGTCCTGCGTAAAGCAGCTTGGGCTGGCTTTCTCAGAAAGCTCAACCGGTCGGCCACTCTGCGGCGCTAGCGACTTAGGCTCGCTCTAGGTTACCGCCCTCGCCCATACCTGGATTAAGACACTAGCTGCCGGATCACGTACGCGAAAATCAGGACAAAAATTCCAACAATTCCAGGAATCCACGACCCACCCCGCTGGCATCGACCGAGCCCTTGCCCCTGCAGCCCTCGCCGTCGATCGCCAGATAGTCGAACCGCCGCAACGCATTATCTTTGAAAGTAAAACAGAGACACTGAAAACAAAACAAGAGTTACAATGAATACACCGACCACCATCACATCCAATATTTTATTTCTATGCGTAGTTTTGTGAATTTTAAAAAAATATATAGTGTTCAATAAAAATAGCAGCATGCCGATAGGCAGGTATACCGTCGCATCAATTTCACTATTTGAAGGATAAAATCGTTTATACAAATTGATAATAAAGTTTATGAATAGCATTTGATGTAAAATAATTACGTAATTTGCAGCACCCTTACTAGCGGCAACATTTTCACCCTCAAATATTGGCGATATATTCATTCTAGATATTATATCAAAAATTCTTCCATATATGGGATAAGAAAAAGTCATCATAAAATCCTAATGGGAATTAGCTATTACGCTGCCGACAATATCACAACCGCAGCGATCTCCAGCCTCTCCGTTTGCCCGACTTACATCCCCACCAAACTTATTGGCCCCTCCTGGATAGAACGTCTCCAGAAGATAATATCCGCCAGCCACAACTGCGCCACCACCTCCTCCAAAGACACCCATTGCATCGAAGGAACGGTTCTCCATAAATTTACCCGCACTCAGATTCCCTTCAGCCAACTGGGTACTATCGATGACTACCCCAACTCCAAGCGTTGCATGAGCAGCAAGCTGACCCAATTTTGTTAGTTTTATTGCTTTCACGTATTGATTTCCACGGAACCCCTTCGTGGACCACTTGAAATCGCTTCTAATAGTGGTCTTACCTCCGAGATTTTCCGGTATAGATGCGGCCACATTCAACCCACCTGCGGTTACCGAAGCCCCCGCTGCAATTGCAGCTGAATTTTCTTTCTTTCCAGCTAGGGATACACTTCCCAGCTTTCGCGATGCGGCCGGAGACAGTGACAAACCACCGACGGCAATAGATTTGCAGTTGCTCGCGCTTGCGCCGTTGATACGGGATCCACAATTACCCGTCGGATCCGTGTTATTGAGCGGATCTTCACCGACGTAGGCGTAGAGGTTGAGGTCATCCTGGTAACCGATGGGGTCGGTTTGAAGGAACCAGCCGCGGGTTGGATCGTAAACCCGGGCCTTGTAATTGTAGAGTTTTAACTCCGGAACGGCGATCTGTCCGGTGTAGCGGAAGCGGCTACCCACCCCCCAGTTGTCGCCCGGCTCGCCGTATGGGCCGTAGGTGTAGACCGCTGCGCCGGTGCCGGTTGCCGAGGCGATCACCGAGCCCTGGCGGTCAACGTGAAGGCTGCGAGGATCCGAGAAACCCGCTCCCTCCCACCACAGGATCGCCTCGTCGACGCCATAGCTGGGCACGTAGCGACGCAGGACATTGCCCGAAGCGTCGTACTCGGCCACCAGCTTGTCGCCAGCGTAGAGAAACTGGGTGACGACCCCATTGATCGTGGTCTTGGCGAGCCGCCCTAGCGGGTCGTATTCGAGATTGGCACCAGCAGGACCGCTCATCATCGTCAGCCGGTTTTCGCCGTCGTAGGCGAAAGCCCTACCTGCGCCGTCGTTGGTCAGGTTGCCGTTGCAGTCGTAGCCCTTGCCCGACGCCCCGCAGTCGCCGCCGCCGATCGCGGCTATAGCCGCATCGCGATTGAGGCCGTCTGCAGTGGCGGTCAGGCCGACATTGTTGCCGGCCCAGACAAAGGCGTTGTTGGACACCGTCTGGGCCACCATCTGGCCCGCGGCGTTATAGCCAAAGCCGAAAGCGACGTCCTGAGCCGTACCCGCCAGATCGTGCGACAGGCTCGTCAGGCGGCCGCCCGCGTCGAACCCCCAGGTCGTTGATGTGCCGTTGAAGACGTTGCTCGCCGAGGTTCGTCGTCCCAGATCGTCGAAGCCATAGGTGACGAACGGTGTATTGGTAGTGAGCGCCACAGTCTTCAGACGGCCTGCCGCATCGACGGTGTTGGCGACGTAATTGCCATCGGGCCATGTCAACCGCGTCCGATTGCTGGCCTTGTCGTAGGCATAGCTTACGGTGCGGCCGAAAGACGTCTCGCTCGCTTGGCGGCCGGCGGTGTCGTAGGCATAGGTCACGCCTTGGCCGGTGGCGTAGAAATGCGCCGAGATTGGCCTACCGACCCCATCATAGAGATAGTTTACGGTGGCGAAACCGGGCCCCTCCTTGGCAACCAACCGGTTGAAAGCGTCATAGCCGTAACCAGTGACTGTGCCGTCACGCTTGCGCCATCCCACCCGATTGCCGTTTGGGTCGTAACCGTACTGCTCGAAGTCGGTCGTGCTCGAAGTTCCCGCTCCGCGGGTCGTCGACGGGTAGTTCCGCTGCACCAGACGATCGAAGCCATCATAGACCATAGTCGTCTTGTTGCCGTTGGCGTCGACAATCGTCTGCTGCATACCATTGGAAGTATAGGTGTAGGTCGCGTAAGTCCGCTGAATGCTAGTTCCCACGGCCTCAAGCGTTTGCAAGTGCTGACCGGCGGAGTCGTAGATCGTCTTGGCCAATCGGTCAGGGCCGTCCGCGCCCTCCGTTTGGATGGCGCAGGCATCCGGACGGTCGGTGGCATTGTAGAGGCTCGAAAAGACACCGCCATTCATCCGCACCGCCGTACAGACGGAACGGTTTACCGCATCGTAGCTGGTCTGGGTCAAACTCGCAGCCGCTGTTCCAGGAAAGGCATAGACTTGGGTCTTGTTTCCGACCGCGTCGTAACGGATTAGCATCGATTGGCCGACGACGAAGTTGCTGTAGCTGACTACGCCCGAGCTGACGGAGACGGCGTCCACCGTGCCCACGTCCATTTGCACGACACGCCCCACGGCGTCGTATGTGGTCTTTTCGGCGCGGCGCTTGAGCGCGCCCGAACCGTCGGGATCCGGACCGATCTTCATCGTCGGCCGCCGGCCGGCGTCATACTGATAGTAGGTGGTGTAGTCGCTGCCCGTCTGGGCCCAGGCGCCCGTCGCGGACAGCGCCGCAGCCAGACCCAAGGCGCTGCCTGCGCCCAGCCACATGGTCCGTCGCGTCTTCACGCTCGTCATCCTCACACGCGCGCTCACGGGCACACCCCCGCTCGCGGATCGGTTTCGCTGATCACGTTGCCCTTGGCGTCGAAGCTCTTGCAGCTGGTCGCCGCCACCCCGGTGGGATCCAGGGTCGAGCTGGTCGGATTGCCCTTGGCGTCATAGGCGGTCGTCGTGACCACGCCGGTCGGATCAGTGACCTTGGTCAGAAGGCCCAGCGTTCCGTACTCGTAGCGCCAGACCGGCCGCACGCCGTTGACCGGCGGCTGGGTCACGGTCTCGATCTCGCCCGCGCCGCCGCCCGAAGCCTTGTAGCTATAGTCGGTCTGCAGGTTGTAGGCGGAGTCCGAAGGGGTGTTGTTGCGCGCGTCGCGGATCCATAGCGGCTTGTTCCAGGTCGCGTCATAGGCGGCCGTCACGACGAGATCGGCCTGATTGTTGACCGACTTGGCGACATTGCGAAGCTCGATGACGTTGTCGCGATCGTCGTACTTCAGCTCGACGCGGTTGCCCTCGGGCAGGATGCGCGACGCCACGCGTCCAAGGCTGTCGTAAGTGCTGGAGGTCGTGCGGCTGAGCTCGTCGCTCTGTCGGATGACGCGGTCTTTCTCGTCATAGGTGATGCTGACGACGCCATTAGCCGCATCGACCGATCGCCCCTGCCCCAGACCGGCCGCCTGGATCTTCGCCGACGGACGGACGCCGGTCACGCCCAGGCGATCATAGATTTCGCGTGCACGATTCAAGTGGTCGTAGACGATCTGCTGCTGAGGAACGCTGGCGTTGTCCGGCGCATAGACCTTGGAGAGATAGGGGTAGGGCGAGGGCCGGTCGCCCGTCCCGGCGCGGCGCCATTCGAACGTCCACACGCCGCCGTCGGCGGCCGTGAAGGTCGTCGGCTCCAGGCTTTCCCAATCCTGGATGTTCAGCTGGGTCAAGGGGATCGGCATCGAGGACACGCGCCCGTCCGACGCGGTCGCCGTCAGGCGGTCGATATCGAGATAGTAGCCCAGGCTGTTGCTGACGCGGGTCAGGCGGTCACGGCAGCCGGACACCCGCTGCAGATAGACCATCGGCTCGGAGTCGCAGTAGCTGAAGGTGATCGTGACGCCCTTGGGAAAGGTCCAGGTCGTGGCCGGGAAGCCGAAGGCCTTGGCCTTCGGGTAGTGCGGCGTGGTCGTGCCCATCCAGCCGGGGTTCCATTCCCGCCAGTTGAACTGCAGCACGTCGCCGTTCTTGTTGCGTCGCGCGTAGGAGACCTGGTCGTAAAGCCAGGTCAGAGACCGCGCGCCGGGTTCCAGGGTCGTGCGCCGGCTCCCCGTCTGGGTCAGGACCGCCGCCGAGCCGCGCGGCGCGGCGTAGCTGCCGTCCACCAGGCGGACATAGGTCTCGTTGGACGCGCCCTGCGTCACCGTCACGACGTTGTTGGACAACTGGCGAGACATCCACCGCATCACCGCCGCGCCGGCCAGCTGGTTGGCGGCGGCGTTCGGGTTGTCGCGATAGAGCGCGAAGGCGCCTTCGAGCGCCGTCAGGGGACCAGCCAGAGCCAGAGGCGTGGTCGAACCCATGCCTTCCAGACCGCCGCCGGACGCCGCCGCCTTGATATCGAAATTGTGCGTCCAGCCGAAGCTGCAGCCGGGGCACTTCGGTCCGCCGGCCTGGAAGGTGCGCTGGAACGCCAGGCTGTAGGGGAACTCGCCGCCGCCGATCTTCAGGTCGGCCGGCGGCGTGAAGGTGAAGGCGCCCGTGCGCAGGTCCGCGCCGTTGATCGACGACCGGTCCTTGTACTGGTCCTTCAGCAGGTCGGCCTGCTTCTCGGGCTTGAAGCCCTCCTTCTTCTCGGCGTCATCCCCGGCGCCGCCGCCCTTCAGGCCGCGATCCAGCGACGTGACCATGTGGGCGATGTGGCTGCCGTCGGCCTTGAAAGCGATCCAGGCGCAGCCACGATGCATGGTGGCGTCGGTCTGCGGAACCCACGGATTGACGTTGCTCCAGACGCTGGGCACCGGGTTGGCTTGCCCGGGCCCGATCATGCGATCATTGGCCTGCAGCACCGCGAAGCCCTGGGTCGTCAGGGCCGATCCGGCGCAGGCCAAGCCCGAAGCCGCTCCGCCGGCGTTGTAGGTCGCCACGGCCGGCGCCGAGGCGCCCGCCGGGAACAGGTGATAGCGGATCGTGCCGCCCAGGTTCTCCTGGCCCCAAGGCAAACGCTGGGCGGTCGAGGCGGTGTCGACCGCGTCGAGCTGCTGCTCCATGACGCTGCCTTCCAGCATCGCCAGGGCCGCGGCCAGGGTGTGGCGGGTGGCCAGTTCATCGGCCGCGTCGCCGGTCACCCGCGACGTGCTGTAGGCCGAATCCATGTCGAGGCGCAGGCCGCTGTCCTTGGGCGACTCGCCCAGCATTTCACCAGGGTCCGCGATCCGGTTCTTGTTGCTGTCGTAGACGAAGAAGTGGGCCTGCGAGTAGGACACGCCGACGCTGTGATGGTGCTGCAGGCCCACGCCGGAGACGGTCTGCAACAGGTCCGCCGTGCGCGCCGCCTGGGCCAGCCAGCTGGCGCCGAGCTTGGACTTCACCGACACCTGAGTGGTGCCCGCGTCCGACTGGATGAAGACCGTGCCGTCGGGAACGTTCGACTCCTCGACTGGATCGGGGATCTTCTCGTCCCGCTCCTGATTAGCCTCCCCTCCGAGCTTTCCCTGGAGTTCGGTTCCCGTGTCGCCCCAGCCATGCACGATCACCACGTCGTCGTAGCGATCGACGTACTTGGTGGCGCTGGCGTCCATGTAGGCGCCGTTGGCCGCGGCGTATGGGTGATCGACGACCAGATCGATCTGAAAGGACTGGTTTGCGACGCCGTCGCCGCAACTCGCGCCGTTGATGATCCCGTCGACATAGATACCGCCGACCGCCGTGGTCGACGTGATCTGTCTGTGCAGCGTCAGACGGCGACCGTAGATCTCGTCGACGAAGAACTTGCGGCTGCAGGATCCGGCGCCGATCGACAGGGCCGTGCGATAGCGATCGGGCATCCCGCCCGTGAAGCTTTGCCGGGCGCTGAAGGTTCCGGTCGTCGGAGCCGCCTGGGGCGCATCGGCGAAACGGATGCGCCGCTTGCCGGTCAGGTCGTCGCTGCCGCGCTCCTTGTAGGTCGTGCGCAACTGGCTCAGCAACGTTCCGGACGCGCTTGCCAAGGCCTGTTCCAGGCCGCTGACGTTGACGCCAGTGACATAGGGCGCGCCGTTCTCGCTCTGCACGCTCGCACCGCTCAACGCGGTCGACACGAAGCTCGCCCGCGACAGACCCGCGACGGTCTTGGCGTCGATCACCAGTCCCGCGTCGCTGGGCTTGTAGGAAGGATCATAGGTCTTGGTGACCCCACCGACCTCGACCTGCACCAGGACGTGACCGAGCGTGACGCTGGTGACGTCGCCGGATCCGCTGATCGTGGCGGGAATGCCGCCGTTGGCCAGCAGGGCGGTGGCGGCGCTGACGGTCTTGACGCCGAGCCACTCGTTGAGCTGCGTCCCCGTCAGGGTCAGGTCGCCCAGGACGTAGCGCGCCGAGGGATAGCCAGCGGCGCGCAGCAGCTCGACCATCAGCTGGGCCTGGTCGAAGGCCGTGCCCGACCGATCGGTCAGCGCGCCCACCGCGCCCTTCTGCATGCCGTAGATCGGCACGATGCGGATGTTGTTGCGAACCAGGGCGAAGATCCGGTCCGGATCGTTGCCCAGCGCGGCGGCCAGTTCGGTGACCTCCGGCGGCCTGCCGCTGGCCCAGGCGTAGGTGACCGTGGCCGGCTGCGTGGCATAGTAGGCCTCGGCCGCCGAAGGGCTGAGCAGCTCCCCCGTGCCGAAGCGCACCCCCGCCGGGGTTCCGGTCTGGGCCTGGGCGGCGTTAGCCGCCAATGCCATCGCGATGGCCGCGGTGCTGGCGATGGCCAGCGCTTGAAGTCGGGTGTTCGTTCGACGAGAGGTCATGGCCGGAACCGGATCTTGAGGTTTGGCGAAGCGACGGGCGCGGCGGTGTGCGGGCGGCGACTGGCCGCCGATGCGGCCGTCAGCCCGACGTCTCCCGCGTGATGGTGACGGTGACGTTCGGGGTGTAGGTCACCGCGCCGTTGGAGCCCGTCACCTTGCATCGCCAGACCGAGATGAACTGCCCGGTGGCGGTCGTGCGGGACCAGGTCACCGAATTGCTGGTGGTGGACGATACGCTCGTGCTCGTGTCGCCCGACACCCGCTCCCAGGCGTAGGTGTACGGCGACACGCCGTTGGCCGGGGTGACGACGATCGCGGGGTCGATCTCCACCGGGTTGGGAACGTACTGAGTGCGGTTCCAGTTGGTCGCGCTGGTCGTGGCGCTGAACACCGGCGCGGCGACGGTGACCGACACCGAAGCCGTCGACGTGCCTCCGAAGGCGTCGGTGATGGTGTACTGGAAGCTCGCGGCGCCCGTGAAACCGTTGGCCGGCGTGAAGGTGACCGCGCTACCGCCAGAGACGACCGCAGGCGTTCCGCCCGTGCCCGCCGCCACCGAAGTCACGGTCAGGGCATGGCCTTCGGGGTCGGTGTCATTCGCCCGGACCTCGATCCAGACCGCCGTCTGGTAGGCCGTCGAGGCGGTGTCGTTCACCGCCGTCGGCGCCCGGTTCTGGACGTTGACGCTGACCGTCCCCTGCCCGCTCGTACCGCCTGGACCGGTCGCCACATAGGTGAAGCTGTCGGCGCCGACATAGGTCCCGCTGGGCGTATAGGTGGCCGTAGTTCCGGACAGGCTGACCGAGCCATGGCCCGGATTGCCGCTGATCGCCACGCCGCTCCAGACGCCGCCCGGCGCCAGGGCGACTTGGCCGCTGCTCATCGACAGCAGCGACAGACTCGCATTGCCGGCCGTCGGCGCCGGCGGCAGGCCGACCGAAATGCTCACCGTTCCGGGCGCGCTCGTCCCGCCCAGGCCCGAGGCGGTATAGGTGAAGCTGTCAGCCCCGTAGTAGCCGTTGGCCGGCGTGTAGGTGACCGTGTTTCCCGAAAGCGACGCAGAGCCGTGCGTCGGCGTCGAGGCTAGCGCTACGCTCGAATAGACCCCGCTAGGCGCCAAGCCGATGGCGGTCGCCGTATTGTAGGCGGTTGAGGCGGACACATTCCCCGCAACCGGGGCCGGCGTCTGGGGCGAGGAGGTCTGCTGCGTTCGATTGCCCGCAGCGTCATACGCGTAGGTGACGTTGGCGCCGTTGGCGTAAATCGCCTGCACCACCCGGCCAAGAGCGTCGTACCGGTAGGTTACAGTTTGAGCGACGGCCAGCTGCGCGCCCAAACATGTGGAAAACACACTTGCCAGCGCTAGCCGGCATACGCCCCGCACCATGAATGCCCCCTGAGGTCGCACAAATCACGACGCTCGACCAAGGCTGGCAAGGTGCACAAATCAGGTCAACGCATGGCAGAGCTTACACAACCTGAAATCTGTGGATAACGCCATGCTCAACGCAATGCCGCTTCGCCAAGCTCCGTGACGCCTGAAAGCAGCCCGGCCATGAGCAGCCCGACCATCCCGCCCAGCAGGACGATCAGCACCGGCCCGGCCATACGGCCGATCGCTTCGATCCGGCGCATGGCCGCCTCCTCTTCCAGGCGCCCACCGCGCGCCAGCATCGGCCCGAGTGCGCCCGAGGCCTCACCGACGGCGGCCAGCCGGGCGACGGCAGCGGGAAAACCCGACGTACGCTCCAGGGCCGACGACAAGGCCACGCCCTGGCGCACAAGCGGCGCCACCCCGGCCAGGCGCTCCCGCGCCGCGGCCGAGCCCACGCCGCGCACCGCCAGCCGCAAAGCATCCGACATCGGCGCGCCAGCCGCCAGCATGCCGCCCAGGCCGATCGCGAAACGCCCATAGACCAGCGGACGGACCAGAACCCGGGTCGGTCCGTTCATCAGCAGGCGGTCGAAGGGTCCGGCCAGCAGGCCCGCGCGACCAAGCGCCAGCAGGACCACGGCCGCGACGCCCAGCCCGGCCGCCAGGAACGGCCCGGCCGCCTGCAACCCCGCACTGGCCTGGATCAGCGCCCCGAGCACCAGGGGCGGCGGCCCGTTGGAGGTTTCGACCAGCGGCGTCAGGGTCGGCACCACGAACAGCAGGATGACCAGCATCGCCGCCACGGTGCTGATCAGCACGAACACCGGATAGGACAGCGTGGAGATCAGCTGCTCGCGCAGCTTGTCGCGCGAGGCCATCAGGTCGCTGGCCCGCTGCAGGCCGCCCGGCAGGTCGCCGGAGGCCTCGCCGGCGGCGATGAAGGCGGCGACGAAGGCGTCGCGGGACGGCAGGTTGCGCGCGAAGGCCGCTTCCAGCGCCTCTCCCCCGCCGATCTGGGCGGCGAGTTTGCGGCATAGGTCGCGAACGGCCGCGGGCGCGCCGGGGCCGCCGAGGATGCCCAGGGCCGAGCGGATGTCGGCCCCGGCGCGCAGCAGGTCGGCCAGACTGCCCAGCAGGGCGCCCAGCCGCCGGTCGTCGACGCCGCGGCCCGGGCCGGCCTTGCCGCCGCCGCCGACAGAATTGCTCGCTGGCCTCAGGCGCAGGGGCGACAGGCCGTCGCGCCGCAGGCGCTCGAACGCCGCCCCCTCCCCGCTGGCCTCGACCGAGCCCTTGACCCGGCGCCCCTGACCGTCGATCGCCAGATAGTCGAAACGTCGCGCCGCCTCAGCCATGCACCGCCGCCGTCACTTCCTCGAAGGTGGTCAGCCCCTCGGTCGCCTTGGCGAGCCCGTCGGCCAGCATCGAGGCCAGGCCGCGCCGGCGGGCGTGCTCGGCCAGCGCCCCGACCTCGCCGCCCTCGGCCACCGTCCGCAGCATCGGCTCGTCGGCGATGAAGGCCTCGGCGATGGGCAGGCGACCGCGATAGCCGCCGCTGCAAGCGCCGCAGCCGACGGCCCGGAACATGCGCTCGGCCGGCGCCGCCCCGGCGGCCGCCAGCATCGCCCGCCCCGCCGCGTCGATCGGAACCTCCTCGCGGCAATGCGGACAGAGCCGCCGGACCAGCCGCTGCGCCGCCGCGCCGCGGAAGGCGGCGGCCAGTTGGTAGGGCTCCACCCCCATGTCGCGCAGGCGGGGCAGCACCGCCAGGGCGTCGTTGGCGTGGACCGAGGCCAGCACCAGGTGGCCGGTCATGGCCGCCTGCACCGCCACCGCCGCCGTCTCCGGATCGCGGATTTCGCCGACCAGGATGACGTCGGGATCCTGGCGCAGGAACGAGCGCAGGGCGGCGGCGAAGGTCAGGCCCAGATGGGCGGCGACCTGGGTCTGGGAAACGTGCTCGAAGTGGTATTCGACCGGATCCTCGATGCTCAGCACCTTCTTGGCCGAGCCGGCGAAGCTCTGCAGCATGGCGTAGAGGGTGGTGGTCTTGCCGCTGCCGGTCGGGCCGGTGATCAGGAACAGGCCGTGGGGCGTGCGGGCGGCCTTGCCCAGCGCCTGGGTGACCTGGCCGGTCAGGCCCAGGGCGGACAGGTCGAGCGGTATGGCCGAGCGGTCGAGGATGCGCAGTACGGCCGCCTCTCCGAACACCGTCGGCGAGGTCGCCACCCGCACGTCGACCGCCTTGCCGCCGACCACGAAGCTGGTGCGGCCGTCCTGCGGCAGGCGCCGTTCGCCCAGGTTCAGGTTGGCGATGACCTTGATCCGCGAGACGGCCGGCGCGGCGAGATCCGCCGAGACGACCCGGTGCTCGATCATCCGTCCGTCGATCCGTAGGCGGACGGAGAGGTCGTGGCGGCGCGGCTCGAAATGGATGTCCGAGGCGCCGGCGGCCAGGGCGGCCTCGAAGACGGCGGCCACCAGGCGGGCTCCGCCGCCTTCGATCGCGCCGTCGGAGACCTGGTCGATCTCGCGCTCCAGGCGCCGCTCGTCCGGCGCGTCCGACACCGCGCGGCCGGCCTGGCCGAACAGATCGTCCATCGCCCGCCGCCAGTCGGCCGGACGCGCGACGAACAGGCTGACGGCCTCGCCGGTGGCGAAGACCAGGCCCGACAGCGCCTCGTTGTCGAGCGGGTCGCAGGCGGCGCAGACCAGTCCGCCGCGCGCCTTGCGCAGGGGCAGGATCCGCGACCGGCGCAGGAATTCCTCGGACACCCCGAGCGCGGCGAGATCGACGACGGGGGCCAGGCGCTCCGGCCGCCAGATCTCGCAGCCGGACACCTGGGCGTAGGCCTGGGCCAAGTCGTCGTCGGACAGGGCGCCCAGCTGGTTGAGCACCTGCTCCACCGGCGCTCCGGTGCGTCCGGCGACCAGTTCGGCGCGGGCCACGGCCGAGGCGTCGACCAGGCCGGCCTCGAGCAGGCCCTCCAGCAGGGCGGCGCGCTGGCGCACGCTCGGGTCGCTTTCCAGACGGGTCACATCGGCCATGCGCCGGCCTCCATCAGAAGGCCGACGGTCCAGGCGCCGGCCGCCAGGCAGGGACCAAAGGCCAGGCGGCCGTCGGCCGGTTTCACGACGAGCAGGACGATCAGGCCGGCGCCGGCGGCCAGGGCCAAAGCCCAGGGCGTGGCCGCGCCCAGCCACAGGGCCAGGGCCGCCGCCAGCTTGACGTCGCCGAGGCCCAGGGCCTGTCGCCCCTTCCGGCGAGCCAGAATCCAGCGCAGGCCCAGCAGCACGCCGCCGGCCAGCGCCGCACAGACCGCCCCCTCCGCCAGCCGCTCGGCCTGCCAGGCCAGAACGGCGCCGAGGCCGGCGATCGCCACGCTCAGGGGATCAGGCAGCCGCAGCACCGCCGCGTCGATCAGGGCCGCCGCCAGCAGGGTCAGGCCCAGCAGGGCCAGCGGAACCGCCTGGGGCCAGGGGGCGACCGCCAGCGCGGAGACCACGGCCAGAGCGCCGAGGGCCTCTCCAGCCGGATGCAGGCGCGAGATCGCTCCGCCGCAGCCCCCGCAGGCGCCGCGCCGCGCGACATAGGCCGCCAGCGGCAGGGTCTCGAACAGGCTCAGCGCCCGGCTGCAATGGTCGCAGCGCGAACGGCCGCCCAGCGCCGAGCCGGCGCCGGCGCGCGCCCTTACGGCCACCGTGGCGCAGAAGCTGCCCGCCACCAGACCCAGGGCCGCACCGACGGCCAGGAGAGGCCAGTCGGCGATCATTCCGGCCGGCGCACGTCGCGCTTGACGCCGGAGCCGCCTTCCTTGCGGTCGGCGCCGTAGCTGACGATCGCGAAGGCCTGGCCCTCGTCCTCGAGCTCATAGATCAGGGCCTGGCCCCACGGGTCCTTCAGGGTCTTGGCGTTCCTGACATAGGGCCCGGTCCAGGCGTCCTCGCCCGACGGCGCGGTGACCAGCGCGTCCAGGCCCTCGGCCTGCGTCGGATAGCGGCCAAGATCGCTGTGGAAGGTCTCGACCGCGGCGGCCACGGAGTCGAGCTGCAGCTCGGCGGCCTTCACGCGCGAGCGGCCAAGTTGGCCCATCAGACTGGGGGTCAACACCGCGGCGATCAGGCCGATGATGGCGATCACCACCAGCATTTCGGTCAGGGTGTAGCCGTCCTCGCCGCTAGAGCGCTCCGCATTCACGCGCGCTTTGTTCATGCGCCCAGTCCTCATGTGCTTTGCGCCTTCTTGCCAACGCATCGACCAGCGTCGTCCGCCTGTCGCTTGAAGCTTCGCCATATCACGGCCCCCGCCTGATCGTCGGCGCCCACGAAGCGCACCAGACGCTCGTCGGTCCAGCCCGAGGCCAGCCGGGCCCGCAGGCGCCACACCTGGCCCAGGCGCGATCCCGAGCCGCGCTGGCCCAGGCCCGCC
>NZ_JBYCZS010000006.1:0-200209 GCF_057586355.1 Caulobacter sp. SRI_008 | reverse complement strand
CACGCGCGGCGCCATCGCGCCGGGCCAGGCCGCCGACCTCGTGTTGCTCGACGGCGAGCGCAACGTCGTGCGCACCTGGATCGACGGGCGGGAATAAGAAAAGGGCGCTGGTCTCCCGACCAGCGCCCCTTCCCTGCCGCCCTCCCCCAAGGGCGGCGCGCGAAAGTCCTAAGCCCTAGAACTTGTAGCGGACGCCCAGCAGGATCTCGCGGCCGGTGTGGTGATAGACCACCGGCATGTTCTGCTCGCCGCTGAACTGGTCCTGGTACTCGTCGGTCAGGTTCACCCCTTCCAGGGTGATCTTGAACTGGTCGTTCAGGGTGTATTGCAGCGAGGCGTCGACGTTGAAGGTCTCGTTGGTGCCGTCATAGAGCACCGGCGCGGCCGTGGTGTTCTCCTGGCCCAGCACGCGTGTCAGGTACTTGTCGCGGTACGAGGCCGAGACGCGGCCGCTGAACTTGGCGTCCTCATAGTAGAGGGTGGCGTTGTAGCCGTTGCGCGACAGGCCGGTCAGGTCGCCGGTGGCGACCACGGCGCCGGTCGAGTTGACGTACTTCACGTCCGACTTGACGTAGGTGTAGTTCAGCAGGACGCCGGTGTTGGCCAGCGGGCCCGGCAGGAACTTGAACGGCTGCTGGTAATTGATCTCGAAGCCCTTGACCTTGCCGCCGTCGGTGTTGACCGGGGTCGAGAAGTTCCATTGCGCCGAGGGGCTGCAGCCGGTGGTCGTGCCGCAGGCGGCGATGGCCACGCTGTCGGGGATGCCGAACGGATTGCCGGTGAAGGTGGTCGAGGTCGTGACCGTCTGCACCAGGCTGCCGATGTCCTTCTGGAACAGGGCCAGCGAGAGCAGGGCCTGGCTCTGGAAGTACCATTCGAAGGCGATGTCGTAGGTCTTGGCGCGGAACGGGTCCAGGTTCGGGTTGCCGGCGGTGACGCTGCGGGCGGTGCCCGAGACGCTGACCGTCGAGCCCGGGGTCAGGCTGCCGAGGTCCGGACGCGACATCACCTTGGCCGCGCCAAAGCGGATCAGGAAGTTGTCGGTCGGCTCGACCACCAGGTTCAGGGCCGGCAGGGTGTCGTCATATTCGCGACCGGCCGTGATGCCGACGGGCGAGCCGCCGACATAGGTGAAGCCGCGGGCGTACTGCTTGGTCTTCACGTAGCGGACGCCGAGATTGCCGCGCACGCCGACGCCGCCGATCTCGGTGCGCAGGTCGCCCTGCAGATAGGCGCCGCGATCCTCTTCGGAAACGCCGCGGTTGTTGCCCAGCGACGGCTCGGCGCCCAGCTTGAAGGCGCCGCCATAGGCCGACTGGTCGTAGAGGCTCAGCACGCTGGCGGCCTTGGCCAGGTCCGGAATGATGGTCTGGACGCCGTTGAAGGTGGCCAGCCGGCTGAAGCTGGCCAGCGACATCGCCGCGATCGCCGCCGGGATCACCGTTTCCTGGTTGGTCGTGGTGCCGATCGTGCGGCGCAGTTCGGTGGTCTCGAACTCGTACTGCTTGAAGTTCAGGCCGCCGCTGACGCTGAGCGCGTCGTTGAGCTTGTACTCCGCCCAGGCCTGGGCCGTGTCGTAGGTGTTGACCGCCGACTGCGGGCGCAGGCGGATCTGGGTCAGCTTCCACTTGGTCGGGTCGGTCAGGGCGGCGTTGCCGTAGCTGAACTTCGGATCGCGGCTGTTGGTGTAGTCGTAGCTGTAGCCGTCGACGTTGAAGTAGTCGAAGCGCAGCGTCGTCTGGACCGGGTTCTGGTGGTCCGACTTGGAGTGGCCGACGAAGCCGTGGATCGTGAAGTTGTCGCTGATCTGGTGGTCGCCGGTCAGCGAGAACTGGGTGAACTTGGTGTCGAGCTTGTCGAAGCGGTTCTCGACGGCCAGGTCGACGTCGTCGAACGTGCCCTTGACCATCACGCCGTTCTCGATGGTGCGCGCGGTCACGTTGGTGTCGGCGATGCCGCAGCTGCTGGCGACGTTGGCGGCCGTACAGGCGCCGCCGGTGCTGAAGGACGGGGCCTCCAGATAGGTCTCCTGGCGCGTGCCCTTGAAGTCGGCGTAGAGGGCGTCGAACGACAGGGTCGTGCCTTCGAACGGTTGGAACTGCAGGGCCAGGGTGGCGCCCAGGCGTTCCTGGTCGCTCTCGAAGCGGTCGAGGCGCGGGAAGCGCGGGTGGAAGGCGGCGTTGTCGGCCAGGGCCTGGGCCGAGGGGTTGACCGTGGTCGGCAGGCCCGCGCCGTTATTGACGGCGTCGAAGCCCGGCGAGAAGGCGTTGCCCGTCGCCCAGCGCACGGTGCTGTTGCCCTCTTCGAGGATCTTGCGCTTGGTGTAGGCCACCGAGAACAGCGCCCCGAAGCGGCCGTCCTGCCAGGTGTTGGAGATCATGAAGGCGCCGCGCGGCGTGGCCTTCTCGGAGAGGTCGTTATAGCTGCCCTGCAGCGAGGCCGACATGGCGAAGCCGTTGTAGTCGAACGGCCGGGCGGTGCGCAGGTCGACCGTGGCGCCCAGCGAGCCTTCTTCCACCGACGCCTCGCCCGTCTTGCGCACGGTGATCGAGTTGAAGAGGTCGGAGGCGAAGATGTTGAAATCGAACGAGCGGCCGCGGTTGGTGCCGCCCGAGGCGTCGGCGCCGCCGGCGGTCGTCAGGGCTTCCATGCCGTTGATGCGCACGCGGGTGAAGGTGGGGCCAAGGCCCCGCACCGAGATCTGACGGCCTTCGCCGCCGTCGCGCGCCAGGGCCACGCCGGGGATGCGCTGGATGGATTCAGAGAGGTTGAGGTCGGGGAACTTGCCGATGTCCTCGGCCAGGATCGAGTCGGTGGCCGCGGCTTCCTCGCGCTTGACGTTGAGGGCCTTGGCCAGGCTGTTGCGGAAGCCGGTGACCACCACCGCCTCGACTTCGGAGTTCTCGGTCGTCGCACCGGCGTCCTGCGCCATGGCCGAGCCCGCGGCCGCCAGGGCCAAAGCCACCGCGCCGGCCGACACGCCGATCTTCAGAGCGCGCAGGCGCGCGTCATGTCCGTAAGACATCCAGTCCTCCTCCCATACGTTTCGTTGCAACGCGGTCTCACGGACCCCGTCGTGGCTTCGAAACGACCGCGCGTCCTTCCCACGCGGCCGCTCTCGGCCGTCATTATGGAAACCGGTGTCATTGGCATTTGCAACGCCCTGACACCGGTAGCAACTAACGCGTAACAAACACTGGAGGGCGTATCAAGCTGTGGGACCGGTAACAGTTGCAACGACCGACGCGAACGTGGCGCCGGCGCTACGCTAGGGTCTCATGGGGCGCTGTTTCAGCGCTGGGCGACCTTGTGCAGGCCGTCGAGCATGCCCCGGCGGTGCTCGGCCGGCAGGCTGGCGCCGACATTGCGCAGCAGGCGCAGGGCCGAAAGGTGGACATCCACCGCGTCCCAGCGCCAGGCGCCGGCCTCGGCGCAGTTGTCGACCAGGGCGCACAGCGACACCGCCGCCTCGTCGACCCCCGCGTCGGCGGCGAAGCCGGCCACGTCGATGATCTTCAGGGTCAGGGTGTAGAGCGTCTCGAAGTCCTCGCTGGCGCGGCCGGCGGCCGTGGGGCCAAAGCGCGCCTCGATGGCTTCCAGGGCCTCGTCCAGGGCAGCGAGCGAGCTGTCGCGCAGCGTCTCGACATTGGCCTCGGCCGCGGCGACCGCGTCCTTGGCCAGGATGCCGCCGCGATCCTTGATCATGGCGGCGAGGCGGTTCGGCGGCCGGAACTTGCGGACGGTCATATCTGCACCTTCGCGACCTTCATCAGGCTGTTGATCTCTTCCTGCGACATGTTCGGCTCCTGAGCGTCGCCGACCTCCCCCGCCAGGTCGTCCTTGCGTCGGCCGTCCGTCCCCGGCGGCGGCCCCTCGTGCTTGAAACGGCGATCGGGCCCGACATAGGTGTCGCACTCGATGAAGGCTCGTTCTTCCCGCGCCACCCAGAAGATCCGCTCCAGCAGCACCTTGGGCGTGATCGGCTTGGCGACGGTGAAGTTGGATCCGGCGTCGCGGTTCTTGAACACCTGCGAGGTGCGGGTGTGGCCCGTGACCAGGATCACCGGAACATAGCGGTTGGTTTCGGGCCCTTCGCGTCGGAGCCACTGGATGAATTCATAGCCGTCGACCTCGGGCATCTGCACGTCGCTGATGATCAGGTCGAAGGTGTGGATCTTGATCAGGGCCTGGGCGTCCTTGACCGATTCAGCGCGGTGCAGGGAGCGCACGCCAAAGCCGGAGACTACGCCCGACAGGATGTCCAGCGACGCGCCATTGTCGTCGAGCACCAGCACGGTGGCCCGCTCGAGATTGATCCGAGTCGATGGATTTAGCGGCTCGGGCATCGACGCCTCAGAAGAAGTCGAGTTCGCCGGCCTCGGCGCCCCAGCCCGCATGGTCCTTGTCGGAACGCAGACGGCCCACCAGGTCGGCCAGGCCCAGGCCTTCGAGCAGGGGCTCGATGGCCAGGTTCCATTCGCCGGACGCATGCTGGCCGATGCGGGCCAGCACGTCCGACAGGCCATGCAGCCGCTGGCTCAGCTCGTCGAGCGCCTGCAGGCGGGTGATGTTCTCGAGCGCCGCGCCGCCGGTGGCCAGTTCGCCGGCCACGTGTTCGCAGTCGCGGCAGATCATCGCCGCGGCCGCCAGCTCGGCCGCCAGCCGACGCGACAGCTCGCCCACCGGAAGCTGATGATCCGGGGAGACGATGATATCGGCGGCGGCGGTCGACGTGGCGGTCATGAGGTCTAGAACAGCTCCAGGTCGCCGGCGTTGGACGCGGGCTGAGGAATCGGGGCGGGACGACGCACTTCTTGCGGCGCATTGTCGACGGCCACAAGGCGTTGACGCACCCGGCCGGTGACCGGCCAGAACTCGACCCGGCGGGCCGAGACGCCGCCGACGCTGGACGACACGATCGGAATGCCTTCGTCGCGCAGGAAACGCTCGGCGAAGGCCGCGTTGCTGGCGCCGACGTCCGACAGGCTGTCGAACAGCTTGCCGCCGCCGAAGATCTTGGCTTCCAGCCGCTCGCGGCGGGCGCCCTTCTTCAGCAGGCCGTTGATCAGCAGTTCCATGGCGTAGGCGCCGTAGCGCACGGCGTCGCCGCCGCTACCGCTGCTGCGGCCGTCGCCGGCGTCGGGCAGCAGGAAGTGGTTCATGCCGCCGACGCCGGCCTGCGGATCGCGGATGCAGGCGGCGATGCACGAGCCCAGCACCGTGGTCATCACCACGTTCGGGTCGGTCGAGACATGGCTTTCGCCCTGGGTCACGTGGACCTTGGTCGCGCGCAGCTCGTCGTCGTGAGAGTAGTCGCGCCCGATCATGTCAGCTGCCCGAAAACTTGTTCGATCTTGTCGCGCAGGCCCTGCACGGTGAACGGCTTGACGCAGTAGTTGTTGACGCCGAACTGCACGGCGCGCTGGACCAGCTCGCGGTCGGCCCGGCCGGTCAGCATGACGAAGGCCGTCTGCCGGATCGGCGGGTGCGAGCGCACGGCGCGCAGCAGGGCCAGGCCATCCATCTTCGGCATGTTGAAGTCCGAGATGACCAGGTTGGCCGGCTTGGCCAGGAGGTTCTTCAGGGCCTCCTCGCCGTCGGGCGCCTCGCGGATGTCCTTGAAGCCGATCTGCTGCAGGGCGTTCCGGATCAGCGCCCGCATGGTCAGCTGATCGTCGACGACGAGAACGGAAATGGTGCTTGCTTGGGGCATGGGTCTATCGCCTCGCGGAGGCCAGATCGAGAATGGATTGGCCGATGGAGGACAGGGAAACCTGCTTCTCCACGGCCCCGAGTTCAAAGGCGGCGCGAGGCATGCCGTAGACGACGCAGCTGGCCTCGTCCTGGCCCACCGTGCGGGCGCCGGCCTGGCGCATCTGCAGCAGGCCCTGGGCGCCGTCGCGGCCCATGCCGGTCAGGATCGCGCCCACGGCCTTGTCGCCGACAGCCTGGGCCACCGAGCGGAACAGCACGTCGACCGAAGGACGGTGGCCGCTGACCGGGTCGCCGGCCGTCAGGCGGCAGCGCAGGCCGGCCGAGCGGACGACTTCCAGGTGCGTGGCGCCGCCCGGAGCGACATAGACCTTGCCGACTTCCAGCAGCGCGCCGTCGGTGGCTTCCTGCACCTTGGCCCCGCTGGCGCGGTCGAGGCGCGCGGCGAAGCTGGCGGTGAAGGTCGCCGGCATGTGCTGGGTGATGACCGTCGGCGGGCAGGTCTCGGGAAACTGGGTCAGGATCGACAGCAGGGCTTCCACCCCGCCGGTCGACGAACCGATGGCCACCACGTCGCCGGTCGGCACGTAGGCGCCGCGGCGAACCGGGGCCGGCGCGGCGTCGGCCTTGGTGCGCACCGAGGCGCGGGCCGCGGTCTTCACCTTGTCGGCGACTTCCGCCAGGGCCTCGGCGGTGCCGGTGGCCGTGGTCGGCTTGCCGACGCAATCGACGGCGCCCAGTTCCAGCGCGCGCAGGGTCATCTCGGCCCCGGCCTGGGTCAGGCTGGAGACCATGACCACCGGCATCGGCCGCAGGCGCATGATCTTCTCGAGGAACTCGATGCCGTTCATGTTCGGCATCTCGATGTCGAGGGTCACGACGTCCGGGTTCAGGGCCTTGATCATGCCCCGGGCCTCGAACGGGTCGCCGGCGGCGCCGACCACCTCGATCTCGGAGTCGCGGTTGAGGGCGGCCGTGATCAGGCCGCGCATGGTCGCCGAGTCGTCGACGACGAGGACGCGAATCTTGGCCATGCTCAGACCCCCGTCTTGCGATAGGCGGTCAGGCCGCAGCTCTCGAAGCCGCGCACATTGGCGCCGACGCGTTCGGAGTGGCCCACATAGAGCTTGCCGCCCTGCGCCAGCAGAGGCTGGAAGCGGCTCCAGACCCGCTCCTGGGTCGGTTCATCGAAATAGATCACGACATTCCGGCAGAAGATGGCGTCGAACGGCCCCTTCATCGGCCAGGACGGGCCGTTGAGGTTCAGTTCGCGGAAAGCGACCAGGCGGCGGGCGGCCTCGCAGACGCGATAGGCCCGGCGGTCATTCGAATCGCGCTCGAAGAACTGGCCCCGCTGGGCCGGCGAAATGCCTTCCAGCAGGTGTTCGTCGTAGACGGCCTGACGGCCGGTCGCGAGCACGTTGGTGTCGATGTCGGTGCCCAGGATGCGGATGTCGAGCTCGGCCGCGTTGGGCCAAACCGACAGCACCGTGAAGGCCATCGAATAGGGTTCCTGGCCCGACGAGCTTGCGGCGGACCACAGGCGCAGGCGGCGGCCGGCGCGCACCTGGTCGGCGATCGGCTCCAGGATGTTGGCGCGCAGGTCGTCGAAGTGGTGCGGCTCGCGGAAGAAGCGGGTGACGTTGGTCGTCAGGGCCCGCAGCATCTCCTGGCTCTCGTCGTGACCCTGTTCGCTGGTCACGAAGGCGCAGTATTCCTTGAACGACCGCAGGCCCAGGGCGCGCAGGCGCTTGGCCAGGCGCGAATAGACCAGCGTGGCCTTGGTGTCCGGCAGGCTGATGCCGGCCATGCCGTAGAGGATCTCGGCGATACGCTTGAAGTCCTGGGTGGTGAAGGCGAACTCGCCGTCGACCAGGGCCTCGCGCCGATCAGTGGAGGAAGGAGCGAAGGTCATCAGGCGGCCAGGGCCTCGCGCTCGGGCAGCAGGCGATCGAGCGAAATCTCGCTGATCATCCGGCCGTCGATGGAAATGATGCCGCGGATGAAGTTGCGCACCATGTCGCAAGCCAGATCCGGGGTCGGTTGAACGAGATCGTCGGTGATCGACAGGATGTCCGACACCGCGTCGACCAGCATGCCGATCATGCGGTCGCCCGCCTTGACCACGATGAACACGCTGCGGACGGTCGGCTCGACCATCGGCATGCCAAGGCGGCAGGCCAGGTCCATGATCGGCAGCACCGCGCCGCGCAGGTTGATGACGCCGCGCATGTAGCCGGGCGACTGCGGGAGCGTCGTGGCCGGGCTCCAGCCGCGGATCTCGCGGACAGCCATTATGTCCACGCAATATTCCTGGTCGCCGACCCGGAAGGAGATCAGTTCCCGGCGCTCGCCCGTGGTGATGATTTCTTCGGTCATCGGCTTACTCCGCGGCGATCAGAGTGGGTTCGACGGGGCGGGGCGGTTCGCGGCGACGCAGGCTGATCACCGCGTCGACGTCGAGGATGAGGGCCACGCGGCCGTCGCCCAGGATCGTCGCGGCGGCCACGCCGTCGACCTGCTGGTAGTTCTGCTCGAGCGACTTGATGACCACCTGGCGCTGGCCGTGGATGGCGTCGGCCACCAGGGCGGCGCGCGAGCCGTCCTCGCCCTCGACCAGCAGCACGACCCCTTCGGTAGGCGGCGGCGAGCTGTCGCGGTAGCCGAGGGTCAGGCCGACGTCGATCAGCGGCACGAAGCTGTCGCGGACGGCCAGCACGGCGCCGACCGGGCCCAGCGGGCGAACTTCTTCCGGCTTGGGACGCAGGCTCTCGACGATGGCGGCCAGCGGCACGACCAGGGTCTCGCCGGCGACGTCGACCACCATGCCGTCGAGGACGGCCAGGGTCAGCGGCAGGCTGAGGCTGAAGGTCGAGCCATGGCCCGGACGCGAGGTGATCGAGATGCGGCCGCCCAGGGCCTGCACCGAGCGCTTGACCACGTCCATGCCGACGCCGCGACCCGAGACGTCCGAGATCTTGTCGGCGGTCGAGAAGCCCGGGAGGAAGATCAGGTTGTCGATCTCCTCGTCGGTCAGCTGCAGCTCCGGCGAGATCAGGCCCTTCTTGATCGCGATCGAGTGGACGCGCTCGCGGTTGATGCCCTTGCCGTCGTCGGAGACCTCGATGACGATCCGGCCGCTGCGGTGCAGGGCGGCCAGGCGCACGACGCCTTCCGGATTCTTGCCGGCCGCCTTGCGCTCCTCGG
The DNA here is from genome assembly GCF_057586355.1 of Caulobacter sp. SRI_008. Classification (NCBI taxonomy): domain Bacteria; kingdom Pseudomonadati; phylum Pseudomonadota; class Alphaproteobacteria; order Caulobacterales; family Caulobacteraceae; genus Caulobacter; species Caulobacter sp. SRI_008. The sequence goes on along the minus strand of NZ_JBYCZS010000006.1, from coordinate 191,290 downwards.
GGCTTTCCAGCCCGTGGTCGATGGCGTTGCGCAGCATGTGGGTGATCGGGTCGGACAGACGCTCGATGACCGTCTTGTCGACCTCGGTGTTCTCGCCGTCCATCACCAGGCGGGCCTGCTTGCCCGTCATGCTGGCGACTTCGCGGACCAGGCGCGGCATGCGCTGGAACACCGACTTCACCGGCTGGGCGCGGATGGCCATGACGCTGTCCTGGATCTCGCGCGTCAGCTGTTCCAGCTCGTCGAGGCCCATGGCCAGGTTGGAGGACGGGGCGATGCCGTATTCGCCGACGCGCTGCGCCAGCATGGCCTGGTTGATGACCAGTTCGCCGACCAGGTCGATCAGGCGGTCGATGCGCTCGGGATCGACGCGGATCACCGACTGGCCCGGACCCGGGACGTCGATCTGCTGGGTCTTGGCGGCGGCGGCCGGAGCAGCAGCCGGAGCCGCGGCGACGACCGGGGCCGGAGCGGCGGGCGCGGCGACCGGGGCCGGGGCGGCCTCGACGACCGGCGCGACGGCGACCGGCTCGGGCGCGGCTTCGACCGGCGCGGCTTCGAAGGTTTCGATGACCGGAGCGGCCTCGATCACCACCGGCGCGGGGGCCGGAGCCGAACCGGCCAGCAGGGCGGCCAGGGCGTCGTCGGACGCCACGGCTTCACCGCGGGTGATTTCCAGGTCGCAGTCGCCGTCGACGAATTCGAAGACTTCGCGGATGGCGTTCTCGTCTTCGTCGGTCTCCAGGCGGACGGTCCAGGTCGCGTAGGCGGCCTCGGCGTCCAGCTGGTCCAGCGGCGGGATGGCGCTGGCGTCCAGCGTGGCCTCGATCGGGCCCAGGCGCGCCAGTTCGCGCAGCAGCAGGGCGGTCTCGTTGGCCTTGCGGTAGAGGTCCGACTTCGGACGGATCGATACCGTCCAGACGTTGCCGGCCGCGGCGGCGACGTCGGCCGCCTGCTCGTCGATGGTGATCGTCATCGGCTGGAAGTCGAAGCCGAGGTCGTCATCGTCCAGGGCGTCGTCGGCCCCGATCAGAGCCGGCGCGGCGGCTTCCACCACCGGCGCGTCCGCTTCAACCACGACCGGCGCGGCGGCGGGAGCCGGCGCGGCGTTCGGGTCGGTGCAGGCCTTCAGCTCGGCGGCCATCGAGGCGGAGACCGCCTCGTCGACGTCGCCCAGCCCGCGGGCCGAGCTGACGTGGTCGGCCAGCACGTCCGAGGCGCGCAGCAGAGTCACCACTAGGTCCGGGGTCGCAGGCACCTCGTTGGAGCGCACGGCGTCGAGCAGGGTCTCGAACACGTGGGCGAAACGGACCAACGGCTCGAGGCCGAAGGCGCCGGCGCCCCCCTTGATCGAGTGGACGGCGCGGAACACGGCGTTGACGGTGTCGCCATCGTCGTTGCCGTCCTGCATGGCCAGGAGCCCGCCTTCGAGGTCGGCGAGCAATTCCTCGCATTCCTGGAAGAAGGTGACCTTGATGGCCTCTAACTCGTCCATTCCAACGTTCCTAAAACGAGAGAGTCTTCAGTACCCGAGACGAAAAGAAGAGAGACGTCAGGCCGCGACGCGGCGGATGGCGTCGACCAGCTTCTCGGGGTTGAACGGCTTGACGATCCAGCCCGTGGCGCCGGCGCGGCGCGCGCGGTCCTTCTTGGCGGGGTCGCTTTCGGTGGTGAGCACCAGGATCGGGATGGCGCGATAGTCGTCGTCGACCCGCACCGCCTCGATGAAGCCGAAGCCGTCGAGCTTGGGCATGTTGATGTCGGTGATGATTACGTCGGGGCGATGGGCCGAAAGAACTTCCAGCCCGTGCTCGCCGTCGACAGCTTCGACGACGTTGAACCCGGCGCCGGCGAGGGCCATGCGAAGCATGTCCCGCATCGTCCGGGAATCATCGACCGTGAGGACCGTCCGCGTCACGATTGAACTCCATGGATATCCGCCGAGAGAAGCGCCCCTTCGGCGCCGAATAGACGGGTGGTTTCGACAAAGGCCTCCGAAGGGGCCCGGATAGAGAAGGACTTTCCGTCCGCCGCCCAGGCGGTCTTGGCCGCGAGCAGCACCTGCAGGCACAGGCCGCCGAGGCGCCGGACGTTGCCGGCCTCGACCTCGACCGCCTCGCCGCGGCGTTCCAGGAACGCCGCCTTGAGGGGGCCCGACGCCTTCAGATCAAGCGTCTCGGGCAGCGAAAGGACAGTCATCAAAACTCCTCCCAGCCGTCGCTGACCGGGGCGGCCGCTGCGGCGGCTCCACCACGGCCAGGCCGGGCGAAGGCGCCGAGCCGGGCGCGTTGCTCGGCGACGGGGTTGCGGGCCGGCGAGTCGACATGGACGTCGGCTTCGCGCGGGCGTTCAAAGCGTTGGGTAGAACCCTCACCCACACGGAAGCGACCGATCAGGCGCACCAGCTCCGCGGTCTCGCCCTTCAGCGAGTGCGTCGCGGCGGTCGATTCCTCGACCATGGCGGCGTTCTGTTGGGTCACCTGATCCATCTGGTTGACGGCGGTGTTCACTTCGTTGAGGCCGGTCGCCTGCTCGGCCGCCGAGGCGGCGATCTCGGTGACCAGGGCGTCGATCTCGCCGACCTTCACCACGATCCGCTGCAGGGCTTCCCCGGTCTGGCCGACCAGGCTCACCCCGGCAGAGACCTGCTGGGTCGACGACGAGATCAAGGTCTTGATCTCCTTGGCGGCCTCGGCCGAGCGCTGGGCGAGCGCGCGGACTTCCTGGGCGACGACAGCGAAACCACGTCCCGCTTCGCCCGCCCGGGCGGCCTCCACCCCGGCGTTGAGCGCCAGGAGGTTGGTCTGGAAGGCGATCTCGTCGATCACGCCGATGATCTGGCTGATCTGCTTGGAGGAGTTTTCGATTTCGCCCATCGCGGACACTGCCTGATGGACGACCTGACCGGAATGCGTCGCTTCGCCACGGGTGGTCGAAACCACGTCCGAGGCCTGGCGGGCGCCCGAGGCCGTGCGGCGCACGGTGGCGGTCAGCTCGTCGAGGGCGGCGGCGGTCTCTTCCAGGCTGGCGGCCTGTTGCTCGGTGCGGCGCGAGAGGTCGTCGGAGGCGTGGGCGATCTCGTCGGCGCCGGTGCGCAGGCCGTCGGTCGAGGCCGCGATGACCTTCACCGTGTCCTGCAGCTGGGCGATGGCGCCGTTGAAGTCGTCCTTGAGCTTGGCGTACTCGCCCGGGAAGGCGGCGGTGACGCGGAAGGTCAGGTCGCCCGAGGCCAGGCGCTCCAGGCCCTCGGCCAGCGAGCTGACGACCAGGGCGCTCTCGCGGGCGGCGGCCGCGGCGGCCTCCTCCTTGGCGCGACGCTCGTCGGCGGTCAGGGCGGCCGTCTTTTCCTGCTCGGCGCGCAGTTGATCCAGGTGCAGCTGGTTGTCGCGGAAGACCTTCAGCGAGCGGACGATGGCGCCCAGCTCGTCGCCGCGGGTCAGGCGCTCCAGGTCGATGGTGTTTTCACCCTTCGACAGCTTCTCGGTGGCGCCGGCGATGTCGCCGATCGACTTGCGGACGTTCATCACCGTCAGGAAGGCCAGCGCGGCCACCGAGGCCAGGGTGATCAGCGAGAGGATGACCGTGATGCTGATCGCGGCGGCGGCCTCGGCCTGCTTCTTGGCGGCCTGGGCGACGACGCGGGTGTTGGCCGCGGCCACCACCTGGTCCAGCTGAGTGGTCATCTTGGCGTATTGTTCTTCGAACGGCGCGATGAAGCCGACGGCCATGTTGAAATCGACGCCGATCATGCCGCTCACCGTGTCGATGGCGCTGCGGCATTCCTCGAGCGACTTGATCAGCTCGGCGATCTTCGGCTGCTCGCTGGCCGGCAGCTTGCCCTTCAGAGCCCCCAGCTCCTTCTTGACCGACTCGGTCTCGGCCAGGACAGCGGCCATGCGGGCGTCGTTCTTGTCGACGTCGATGTTGCCGGCCTTGTGGGTCATCACGGTGTAGAGTTCACCGTTGATGTTCGAGATGCGCTTGGAGAGCTTCTGGATCTCCATGTTCTGGGCCATGTCGTTCTCGACGACCTGGCGCAGCGCGGCGGACTGGCTCTTCTGGATCATGATCGCCCCGCCGGCCATCAAGGCCAGCATCACCAGGGCGAAAGCCGGTGCGAAGCCGATTTTTATGATCAACGGCAGATCGACTAGTCGAAAGCGCTTCATCTCGAGATCCCCTCCAAGCGACGGCCGTGCCCACGGACCGCCTGCAATGAGGTCGGATCATCACGATAGATTCCTAATAGTTCCTGACTTTGGTTAAGAACGATGGCCGCACCTTGTCGCACCCCCTCCCCGCCGCCGGTGCGCAGGCGCGTTTCGCGCGCGTTTTGAGTCTAGAGACGGGCAATTGCGGCGACATGGCGCCAGCCGCAAGTTGACTTGGTTATCGACAAGTAAATATCGATTATTCTTCGCTGACTCAGACTATCTTAACTCGCGGCTGCGAGAAGGTGCATGCGTCCGGTTGGCGCAACGTCCAACGGACGAAGAAAAAATACTAGGAGCAGCGGGATGAAATATCCGATCGCTATTGCCGCGGGAATCGCCGGCAGCTTTTTCGTCGCTCAGGCCGCTTCGGCCGCTGGCGGCTTCGAAGATCAAATGGGCCGTTGCCTGCAGCAATTCGCCAACACCAAGGACGCCGCCCAGGTGATGCTTGAGTGCACCGCCGACGCCGGCAAGCTCTCGGCTTGCAAGGTCGTCGACAACAGCGCGGCCGGCAAGGGCTTCGACAAGGCCGCCATGTGCATCGCTGAAAAGCTGCCGATGGGCGCCAAGACCGGCACCGTGAAGGTTCCGTTCCGCTTCCCGGGCGGCGCGTAAGACTTACGCGCCCACCCAACGGGGGTCCAAGCGCCTCCGCTGGTCCAGGCCGGCGTCTCCCAGACGGGAAACGCCACGGCCGGACCGGCGGGGGCGTTTTGCTGTTTGAACACCTGCGCCCAAAGACTAGACAACCGCCGCCCAAGAAAAAGGCCCGCCTTGCAGGGCGGGCCAGGGTCTAGGAGGGAGAACGCAACGAAGAAATATCCGGAGCGCGCTACGCTAAGCCGCGCCCGGTCACCGACAAAAACTCAGTATTCTTCCCAGTCCTGGTCGATCGCGACCGCGGTCGAGCCGCGCGAGACCGCCGCGCCGGGGCGAGACGCCACGCGGGCGGCCGCGGGCGGACGCGGCGTCGGCCGCGCGACCGGGGCCACAGCGGCCTGACGGGAGGTCTTGAAGCCGCCGATCAGGCGCGTCAGCTCGGCCGACTGGCCTTTCAGGGAATGGGTGGCGGCCGTGGTCTGCTCGACCATGGCGGCGTTCTGCTGGGTGACCTGGTCCATCTGGTTCACGGCGATGTTGACCTGGGCCAGGCCGCTGGACTGCTCCTGGGCCGAGGACGAGATCTCGCCCACCAGCCCGTCGATCTCGCCGACCTTGTCGACGATGCCCCGCAGAGCCTCGCCGGTCTGGCCGACCAGGGCGACACCGGCCTCGACCTGCTTGGACGAGGCGCCGATCAGGGTCTTGATCTCCTTGGCCGCTTCGGCCGAGCGCTGGGCCAGGGCCCGCACTTCCGAGGCCACGACCGCGAAACCCTTGCCCGCGTCGCCCGCCCGGGCCGCCTCGACGCCGGCGTTGAGCGCCAGAAGGTTGGTCTGGAAGGCGATCTCGTCGATCACCCCGATGATGTTGCTGATCTCGCGCGAGCTGGTCTCGATCTCGCCCATGGCGGCGACGGCGTCGTTGACGACCACGCCCGAACGCTCGGCCTCGGTCTTGGCGCCGGCCACCACGTCGGAGGCCTTGCGGGCCCCAGCGGCCGAACGCTTCACCGTGGCGGTGATCTCGTCGAGGGCGGCGGCGGTCTCTTCCAGGCTGGCGGCCTGCTGCTCGGTGCGGCGCGACAGGTCGTCGGCGGCGACGCCGATCTCATCGGCGCCCATGCGGATGCCGTCGCTGGCCTGGGTCACGGCTGCCATCGCCTCTTCCAGCGTCGCCACGGCGGCGTTGAAGTCGCCCTTCAGCTTCTGGAAGTCGGCGGCGACCTCGATGTCGAGGCGCGAGGCCAGGTCGCCCTCGGCCAGGCGGGCGAGGGCCTCGCCCAGAGCCTGAACCGCCACGGCCTGGCTGCGCTCGTTGGCCTGGCGCACCTCTTCGAGGCGCTTGCGCTCGTTCTCGATGGTCTCGAGATAGATCGAGATGGCGAAGTCCATGTCGAGCATCACGGCCTTGATCAGGGCCGAGACGGCGTCGCCCGCCTTGTCGGCGCCGTCGCCCTTGGCCATGAAGCCCTTGGGCCAGGCTTCCTTGATCGCCGCCCGCGCCAGATGCTCGCTGACCAGGGCGTAGCCGCCAATGTACCAGCGCGGCTCAAGGCCGATGCGGGCGTGGGTTTCGCCGATGGTGCGCACGGCCTTGACGTAGGTGTCGCTGAACTCGGCCTGGGCGATCACGCCCCAGTGCGACTTCTGGCGCGAACCGGCCGCGTCCATGTGGCGCTCGTCGCCGAAGAACTTGCGGGTCTCGGGCGTCGCCTTGACCTTGTCGTAGAAGCCGGCCAGCGCCGGGCCGATCTCTCTTTCGATGAGCGGACGCAGCGCCCGCAGAGACGCCCGGGCCCGGTCATCCAGGCCCATGAACGCGACGCGGTCACTCAGTGCGTAGTCCTGGCTCATCTGCCGTATCCCCGATCTTGAATATCGAGGTTCAATCTCACGGCTGATGGTTAATCGCAGTACAACTTTTCCCGCTATGAGCGCGTCATACCGCCGCACTCCCGCCGGATGTGCTTGCGGCTATCCGCCGCGACGCAGGGTTTCTCTGGCGATGACCAGTTGCTGGATCTGGCTGGTGCCTTCGTAGATCCGGAAAATCCGGACATCTCTGTAAAGGCGCTCGATACCGTAGTCGGCGACATAGCCGGCGCCGCCGAAGATCTGCACCGCCCGGTCGGCCACCCGTCCGACCATCTCCGAGGCGAACAGCTTGGCGGCGGCGGCCTCCAGGGTCACGCCCTCGCCCGCGTCGCGCTTGCGGGCGGTCTCCAGAACCAGGGCCTTGGCCGCCAGGGCCTCGGTCTTGCTGTCGGCGAGCATCGCCTGGATCAGCTGGAAGCTCGCGATCGGCTGGCCGAACTGCTTGCGCTCGGAGGCGTAGGCCACGCAGTCGGCGATCAGCCGCTCGGCCACGCCCGTGCAGACGGCGGCGATGTGCAGGCGGCCGCGATCGAGCACCTGCATGGCGACCTTGAAGCCCTCGCCTTCCGCGCCCAGCCGGTTCTCGACCGGAACCCGCACGTTGTCGAAGGTGACGTCGTGGATGTGGGCGCCCTGCTGGCCCATCTTCTTCTCGGCCTTGCCCACGTGCAGGCCCGGCAAACCGGCTTCGACCAGGAAGGCCGACACGCCCGAGCCGCCCTTGGCCTCGGGGTTGGTGCGGGCCATCACCGTGAACAGCGAGGCCTTGCCGGCGTTGGTGATGAAGCGCTTGGTCCCGTTCAGCACATAGGCGTCGCCGTCCAGCGTGGCGCGGGTCTGCACGGCGGCGCTGTCGGAGCCGGCCTCGGGCTCGGTCAGGGCGAAGCTGGTGACGGTCTCGCCCGAGGCGATGCCGGGCAGCCATTTGGCCTTCTGGGCCTCGGAGCCGAACATCACCAGGCCCTGGCTGCCGATGCCGACATTGGTGCCGAACACCGAGCGGAAGGCCGGCGAGGCGCGGCCCAGCTCGATGGCCACCAGCGCCTCGTCCTCCATAGACAGGCCAAGCCCGCCATATTCCTCGGGGATCGACAGGCCAAAGAGGCCCAGATCGCGCATCTCGGCGATCACGCCTTCGGGCACCGCGTCGTTCTCGGCCACCTGGGCCTCGATCGGCCGCAACCGTTCGGCCACGAAGCGGGCGACCATCTCGAGCAGCTGGTCGCGGGTCTCGCGGTCAAGGGCCATGGCGGTTCCTTCCTGTCAGTCGTCGCGTCAAACGATCGTTTTATTCGCCGACTGTACCCGCCGCTCGCGGGAATGGAAGAGCCGTCAGAAGCGGGCCCGATAGGTGGCCGCCAGGTTCAGTTCCGGATCGGCCGAGGCGTCGTGCCCGGGCTGCAGGGCCACGCCGCCGCGCACGCTGATCCGCCGCTCGCCGCCCAGCGACCGCTCCATGCCCAGCCGCAGGTCGATCTCGCGCCCGTCGGGCGAGGCGCTGAAGCGGCGGGTCGAGTAGGTCAGCGGGTCGTCATAGGACAGCGGCGCGTCGGCCAGGGTCGCGGTGAACCGGCCGCGCTCGACGCGCAGGGGCTGGCTGACCTCGAAGGTCAGCAGGGCGCAGGACCAGCCGATCAGGTCGCAGTCCGCCGCCGCCATCAGGCGCCAGGCGCCGCTGACCGCGCCGTCCAGGCCCAGCAGCCCGCCCTGGGCCGACATCCGCCCCATCGAGGCCTCGGCCCGCAGGCTGACCCCGGGACGCGGCGACAGGTCGAAGGCGGCGGCGGTGAAACGGGTCGAGGTCGGCAGGGCGAAGGTCGAGCCCGGCGCCAGGAACGAGCCCAACGGACCCAGCGGCTCGTCCAGGGTCCCGGCGGTGACGCTGAGCACGCCGCCGGCGAGCGCGGTCTGGCCGGTGGCCGCGACGTAGCTGGAGGCCTTGATCTCGGTGGTCTGCATCGGGCGGCGGCGCACGGCCTCGCCCTGCTCGGCGCTGAAGGCGAAGCGGCCCAGGCGTACAGCGGCTTGCACCGTCTGATCGGGATGCGCGACGAGGCGGAAGGCGTCGCGGCCCTCCGGACCGGCCGGGGCCGGCGCGCCGCCCTCGCCTTTCCAGGTCGAGAAGCTGAACCGGCCGAACGCCGCCTGCATCCGCGCCGAGCGCATGGGCTGGGGTCCCAGCAGCATGTCCGGCGCGCTGGCGTTGGGCGTCGGCTCGAACAGCGGCGCCTCGGCGCTGAAGGCCAGTTGGGCGCCGCCCAGGCTGGGGCCGCCCAGCACCACCGCGCTGGAGGCGGTCGGCGGCGGCAGATCGCCCACGCCCCGGCGCGACGCGCCCGGCACGGAGCCTGCCAGGTCGACCACGAAGCGGCGGTGATAGTCGTCGGTCAGCACCGTGCTCAGGGCGTCGGTGCGCGCCAGGGCCTGGCCGAACGGACCGGCGAGGCTGGTCCCCGGCTCGTTGGCGTCAAGCGCGACCGATTCGTCCTCGCCCACGGCCAGGCTGCTGGTCCCCACCGGCTGGAAGGCGCGGGTCAGATCCAGCGAGCCGCGGCCGTAGGTGCTGTCGGTCCCGGTCGTCCCGAGGTCGGCGGCCGTGCGCAGCAGGATCGAGACCGCGTCGCGGCCGGAGATGTTGGGGAAGGCCTGCAGCAGCAGGGCCAGGGCCCCGGCCACGTGCGGGGCCGAGAACGAGGTGCCCGAGATCCGCCAGCAGCTGCCGGCCGTATCGCAGTCGGTGATCACCTGGTCGCCCGGGGCGACGAGGTAGCCGTTGGCCGCCACCCCGGCCTTGTTGGAGAAGCTGGCCAGGGTTCCGCTCTGCGACAGCGCCCCGACGGCCAGCAGCGCGCCCTGGTAGCGGGTGTCGACGGCGTAGCGCGCCGGCCAGCCCGGATCGGCTTCGCCTTCGTTGCCGGCCGAGGCGGCGATGACGACGCCGGCGGCCGTGGCGCGGGCCAGGGCCGCCTCGAAGGTCGCGCCCAGCGGCGTTTCGCCGCCGAGCGACAGGTTGATCACCTTGGCGCCGTTGGCGACCGCGTAGTCGATCGACCGCGCCAGGTTGCTGGAGTTGAAGATGCACTCTTCGCAGTCGGGATCGGTTGACGCCGTGTCGGCGCGGATCGACAGGATGGTCGAGCCGTAGGCCACGCCGATCGTGCCCGTCCCGTTGAAGTTGGAGGCGATGATCCCGGCCACGCGGGTGCCGTGACGGTCGGCGTTGGCCAGCTCGTTGCGGCCGCTGACGATGTCGGTCGAGGCGGCCGAGACCCGGCCGGCCAGGTCGGCCTGGGACTGATCGACGCCGGTGTCGATCACCGCCACCGTGATCCCCGCGCCGGTGTAGCCGGCGTCATAGGCGGTGTTGGCGTGGATCGCGGCCAGGCCCCAGCTGCGCGTGTATTCGGCGCTGGTGACGCTGGGCGGAGGCGGCGGGGGTGGAGGCGGCGCGGGCGGCGTGACCGGCGTCGTCACGCCCGTCGAAGGAGCGCCCCCGCCGCCGCCTCCACCGCAGCCGGTGACCAGGAGCGCGCCGCCCATGACCAGGGCGACAGGCCAGATGCGCAGGATACGGTCGAAGCCGGTCATCAGAACCCCTGCCCGTCCCCGCGCCCGAGCTTACACCGTCGGCGGCGAGCCTTTCGCGAGGACACTGCGGCGCACGCCGTAAACGAAATATATCAGCAAGCCCACAATCTGCGCGCAGAGGAAATAAAGCTGCGTCTTGGCCGGCAGGCTGGCGAACAGATAGAGGCAGCCGAGGATCGCGCCCGAGGCCACGACCGGCCAGGCCGGGACCGAGAACACCCGCGGGCGGTTCGGCTCGCGCCGGCGCAGCACGATCACCGAGGCGCCGACGGCGATGAAGGCGGCCAGGGTGCCGGCGTTGGCCAGTTCGGCGATCTCCTTCAGCGGCAGCAGGCCCGACAGGAAGGCCGACAGCAAGCCGGTCAGCATGGTCATCAGCACCGGCGTGCCGGTCTTGGCGTTGACCCGGGCCAGGGCGCGCGGCAGCAGGCCGTCGCGGGCCATGACGAAGAAGATGCGGCTCTGGCCGTACATGAAGGCCAGGATCACGGTCGGCAGGGCGACGACGGCGGCCAGGGCGACGACCTGGGCGACCTTCGGGTGCTTGAGGCTCTCCAGGATGAACACCAGCGGCGCTTCGCTGGCTGAGAACACCTCGGTGCGCGAGGCGCCGATCGAGACGGCGGCGACGACCATGTAGATCAGGGTGCAAGCGGCCATCGAACCGACGATGCCAATGGTCAGGTCGCGCTTGGGGTTCTTGGTCTCCTCGGCGGCGGTCGACACCGCGTCGAAGCCGTAGAAGGCGAAGAAGATCAGGCTGGCGGCGGCCATGACGCCGACCTTGACCCCGTCGGGGCCAGGCGTGGCGGCGAAGCCCTTGGGCATGAACGGAGTGAAGTGGCTGGCGTCGAAGGCCGGCAGGCAGAGGGCGACGAAGATGGCCAGGGCGGCGATCTTGATCACCACCAGCACCATGTTGACCGTGGCGCTCTCGCGGGTGCCCAGCGCCAGCAGGCCGGCGACCGCCATCGAGATGATCACGGCCGGCAGGTTGACGATGCCGCCGGCGTGCGGGCCGGCCAGCAGGAACTCGGGCGTGCCGATCATCCGGAACAGCCCCTGGGCGTGAGCCGACCAGCCCACCGCCACGGCGGCGCAGACCAGGGTGTATTCGAGGATCAGGCTCCAGCCGATCACCCAGGCCACCGGCTCGCCCATGGCGACGTAGCTGTAGGTGTAGGCGCTGCCCGAGGCGGGGATCATGGTCGACAGTTCGGCGTAGCAGAGCGCCGCGCAGGCGCAGACCGCGCCGGCGATCAGGAACGACAGGATGACGCCCGGCCCGGCCAGGCCCGCGCCCACGCCCGTCAGGGTGTAGATGCCGGTGCCGACGATGGCGCCGACGCCCAGGGCCACCAGGTGCGGCCAGCTCAGGGTCTTCTTCAGCTCATGGCCGCCATGGCCCGCCGCCCCGTCGATCGCCTTGCGGCGCGTCCAGAAACTCATGCTCGTCCTCCCGACTGCCGGGCGACCATGGCTGGGGATCGGCGCCCCGCCAAGAGGGCGGACCGCAAAGACGACATATCTTCGGCCGCGCCTCGAAATCGCGCCTTCCACGGACGAAACGCCGGAAAAGGCCGGGCTCGGCCGAAGGATCGTCGGATCAGATCGCCGCGTCGAACGCCTGGTAGCCGATCGGGCCGCTGGCGGCTGGAGCCCCGCGCCCCTTCATCCGCGCATGCAAGCGCTTCACGCAGTCGCTGCCGGTGCGCTCGAACAGGAAGGGCAGCAGGCCGTGAACCAGGCAGGCCAAGCCCGCGGCGACCATCGGCAGGCCGAAGCTCCAGGCCATGGCGAAATGCTCGCCATAGGTTTCGCCGACCTGGCGCGGGTGGCGGGTGAACAGCGCGAACATCAAAGGTCCCCTTGCTTCGATGGAGGACGCCAGGATGCGGCGCGCCGGCGAGAAAGGCATTGTCGAACTTCGGGCGAACGCGCAGGTTTGGAGAACTTCAATCTCCAGATTCCGAAATTGAGAGATGATCGATCTCGATTCCATCGACCGCCGCCTGCTCGCCATCCTGCAGGAGGACGCCACCGTCTCGATCGCCGATCTGGCCGAGCGGGTGGGCCTGTCCCAGACGCCGTGCTGGAAGCGGCTGAAGCGCCTGCAGGACACCGGCGTCATCACCGCCCGCGTCGCCCTGCTCGACCGCGAGGCCCTGGACGTCTCGCTGACGGTGTTCGTGGCGGTCAAGACCGGCCGCCACGACGAGGCCTGGCTGGAGACCTTCGCCAAGGGCGCTTCAGCCCTGCCCGAGGTGGTCGAGTTCTACCGGATGAGCGGCGAGGTCGACTATCTGCTGAAGGTGGTGGTCAAGGACATCGCCGCCTACGACCGCTTCTACAAACGCCTGATCGCCACCGCGCCGTTGAGCGACGTGTCGTCGAGCTTCGCCATGGAGCAGATCAAGTTCACGACGGCGCTGCCGATAGCGGGGGCCTAGACGCCTTCGGCGGCCCCCTCAGTCGCTCCGCGACAGCTCCCCCAGAGGGGGAGCATCTGAGGCGTCAAGATCCTCCCCCTCTGGGGGAGGTGGCCCGGAGGGCCGGAGGGGGCTCCCCGGTCAGTCCGGCCACAGGTCCTGGATATCGCCCTTGCGGTTGAGCATGTGCGTGGCGCGCTTGATGAGCATCAGCAGGCGTTCGCGGCGGCCTTCGCCGTCATAGGTCAGGGTGGTGCGGGCCAGGCCTTCGAGCATGAAGCGGGCCAGATCGCGACTGGCCTGGAAGCGCGGACCGGCGCCGGCGTGCAGGATCTTCAGGAAGTGGTCGCCGGCCTGGGCGCGGTCGAACTCGGCCTGGGCCGGGGCCAGCAGGGCCTGGATGGCCGGGTCGGTGCGGCCGGCGGCCTCCAGCTCGGCGAAGGCCAGGAAGGGCTCGCTCTGCAGCAGGTCCCAATAGCTGTCGATGGCGTGCTCGGTGACGTCGGCCCCGGCTGGAATGCTGTCAGCGGCGGCGCGGAACAGGGCCGAGCGGGCGGCCTGGACGTGGGCCACGGCGGCCTCGACCAGGGCTTCGCGGGTCGGGAAATGATAGAGCATCGCCCCGCGCGTCAGGCCCGCGGCGTCGGCGATCACCGGGTTGGTGGCCGCGTGGTAGCCGGTCTCGGCGAACAGACGCATGGCGCAATCGAGAATCCGCGCGCGCGTCTTCAGCGATTTCGGCGTGTCCTTGGCGAGGCGGGCGGCGTCCATGGGCGTGATCTAGTGCGGAGCATGCTGCGCTGCAACAGCCGTTTTCCCAAAGAACACAAGGGATGAGGCCGGTGTCGCGCCGTCGCGGACGCGCCTGCCGCACGCGCAGGAACTGGTCGAAAGGGAGGCTGACCCTACGGCGCCTACCCTCGTTCGGCCACCACCGGGCGATTCGCCGCGCCCTCGAAGGACGCCGAACCCGGACGGTTTCATCAAAGCGACATGCAATCAGCTTATCCGCCACCCTCAGTTCTCGCTTGGGGAGCGGCCATCGCGGGGGCGAAGGCCGCACAGCGCTGGGGAGCCGGTCATGGCCGCCGAGATCGAAGTCCGCCGCTATCGCAGCATCTTCATCAGCGACATCCATCTGGGCACGCGCGGCTGTCAGGCCGAACTGCTGCTCGACTTCATCCGCCACGTCGAATGCGACCGGCTGTATCTGGTCGGCGACATCATCGACGGCTGGAAGCTGCGCAGCGGCTGGTACTGGCCCCAGAGCCACAACGACGTGGTGCAGAAGATCCTGCGTCTCGCCCGAAAAGGCGTCGAGGTGATCTACGTGCCCGGCAACCACGACGACCGGGTCCGCGACTTCTGCGGCACGCACTTCGGCGGCGTGGTCGTGGCCCGCGACGTGATCCACGAAGCGGCCGACGGCAAGCGCTACCTGGTGGTCCACGGCGACGAGTTCGACGGCGTCGTGCAGCACGCCAAGTGGCTCGCCTTCCTCGGGGATTGGTCCTATAGAACCATCCTCATGCTGAACACCTTGCTCAACCGCGCGCGGCGGAGAATGGGGTTCGGATACTGGAGTCTCTCGGCCTATCTGAAGGTCAAGGTGAAGAACGCATTGCAGTTCATCGAGAACTTCGAGGCCGCCGTCGCCGACGAGGCTCGCCGTCGCGGCGTCGACGGCGTGATCTGCGGCCACATCCACAAGGCCGAGATGCGAGAGATCGACGGTATTCTTTACGTCAACGACGGCGACTGGGTTGAAAGCTGCACCGCTCTGGTGGAGCATATGGACGGCCAACTCGAAATCCTCGAATGGTCGAAGATGAGGTCCTGGTCGGTGATCGACCGGGCCCGGGCGCTCGCCGTCGAGCCCCCGTTGCCGGAGCCTGCCGCCGCCTGATGCGGATACTTCTCGCCACCGACGCATGGGAGCCGCAGGTCAACGGCGTGGTTCGGACCCTCACCAAGGTGATGGCCGAGCTTCGCGCCATGGGCCATGAGGTGGACGTGGTCAGCCCTGACCAGTTCCCGACCTTCCCGCTGCCCACCTATCCCGAGATCAAGCTCGCGATCGGCGCCTACGAGCCAGTGCAGGAGCGCTTCAAGTCGTTCGAGCCCGAGGCGATCCACATCGCCACCGAGGGTCCGATCGGTCTGGCCGCGCGCCGCATCTGCCTGGAATGGAAGCTGCCGTTCACCACGAGCTATCACACGCGCTTTCCCGAGTACGTCTCGGCCCGCCTGCCGCTGCCGCTGGCGGCCGGCTACACCTACATGCGCTGGTTCCACAAGCCGTCGGGCCGCCTGATGGTGGCCACGCCGACCATGCGCGACGAGCTGGTGCGCCACGGCTTCCGCAACATCTCGCCCTGGTCGCGCGGCGTCGACACCGACGTCTTCAAGCCGCGCCTGCCGGACGAGCCGGACCTGTTCGAGGGCCTGGCCCGTCCGATCTATCTCAATGTCGGCCGCGTGGCCGTCGAGAAGAACA
This sequence comes from Caulobacter sp. SRI_008, assembly GCF_057586355.1. Taxonomy (NCBI): domain Bacteria; kingdom Pseudomonadati; phylum Pseudomonadota; class Alphaproteobacteria; order Caulobacterales; family Caulobacteraceae; genus Caulobacter; species Caulobacter sp. SRI_008. The sequence goes on along the minus strand of NZ_JBYCZS010000006.1, from coordinate 176,085 downwards.
TCGAGGCCTTCGCCAGCCTCGACCTGCCGGGCACCAAGGTCGTCATCGGCGATGGTCCCCAGCGCGAGGAGCTGGCCGAGAAATATCCCGAGGTGAAGTTCCTCGGCGCCAAGTTCGGCGACGAGCTGGCCCGCTACTTCGCCTGCGCCGACGTCTTCTGCTTCCCCTCCCTGACCGACACCTTCGGCCTGGTGATCCTGGAGGCCATGGCCGCCGGCGTGCCGGTGGCGGCCTTCTCGGCGCCCGGGCCCATCGACATCATCCCCGGCTCCGGCGCCGGCGTGCTGGCGCCCGGCCAGACCGACGGCCTGCGCGAGGCGTGCCTGGCCTGCCTCGACATCGACCACGCCACGGTGCGCAAGTTCGCCGAGGGCTTCTCGTGGCGCGCCTGCGCCGAGGAGTTCTTCAAGAACCTGCAGCCCTATCCCGAACCGGAAAAGACCCGCTTCTGGCGGCGGCTTCGGCGGCTGGCGCGGATCCGCCGGAAGACGGCGGCTTAAGGGCCCAGGCTCTATCGCTCCTCAGGCGGCTTGGCCTCGCCCTCTTCAAGGCGGTGGCGCTCCCAGGCCTTCACGGCCTGGCGCAGGTCGCCGCGCAGCCGGTCTCCGTTCTGCACCAGGGCGAAGGCGGCCGCCCAGACGCCGGGGGACGATTGCGGGTCCGCACCAGGCTGGACATAGGCGCCCGGCTTCAGCAGCAGCACGTAGTCCCGGCGCGGGTCGAGCGAGACGATGGTCGGCGAGAAATAGGGCGTCCCGCCGCTGCTATCGAACTCGTTGGCCTGCCGGCAGGCCGAGAGCGAAGACTTGGCCCGATATTCGGCGTTGAGCAGCACGCGCACGCCGGGCTCCGGCGCCACCTCGATCTCCTGGGTCGGCGCGCCGATCAGCGTCTCGACGACGGTGAAGGCGAGCGCGCCGCTGACGACGGGGGGATTGCCGTCCTGCCGGCAGGTGGTCGGATCGACGTCCTGGGACATCATCGCGCGGCACCAGGACAGCGGCGGCGGACCGGGTCGGACCTTCGGCGCGCGCACCACGCCCATCCAGGTCACCGTCTGGATCCCCTCGCCTAGCCGAAAGTAGTTCAGCTTGGTCGCCTGGGCCTCGTCCGACAGCTCGCCGCAATAGAACACCCGGACGGCTGCCTTCACGGGCTCGGCGGCTGCCTGACTGGACAGGGCCAGGACCGTCACCACTACGAGGCTGGACAGCTTGATCATGCCGCCAGGTTAGTAGCGAGCACTCACTTACACAACCCTGAATGCTTGCCCACCTGGCGATACGCGCCAGGACGGTGCTACTCCCGCCACCTCAGGATCAGCACCCCGTCGCGGACCTCGTAAGACTCCAGGGTGTCGAGGAAGCTCATGCCCAGCAGCGAGCCGCTCATCGGGGCCTTGTTGACGTCCATGGCGAAGTCCCTGCGGACGATCGGGCCGATGGCCAGGCGATCGGCGGTCCAGACCGCGCCGTAGCCCAGGCCGTTGGCGGTCTCGGCGGTCTGGTCGTAGTTCAGGGTCTCGATTGGCACGCCGATGCGCTGGGCGTCGGCGGGGCTGAGCACGGTGTGGCTGGCGCCGGTGTCGACCATGAACGGCACCCGTTGGCCGTTGACCTCGCCGATGATGATGAAGGCGCCGCCGGCGTTCTTGGCCACGCGCAGTTCCCGCTCGCCCGTCGTCACCGGCGCGCCGACATTCAGCGCCATCAGAAGACGCTGCGGCGCCTCGGCCAGTTCGGCCCGGTAGAGATAGCCCATGCCCAGGACGGCGGCGATCACCAGCCACAGGGCCGCGAAGCCGACGCCCCGGAAGGCCTCGCGCCGGGTCGCCCGCAGCAGCGCGCCCGAGAACACCACGGCCGCCGCGCCCCACATCAGCACATAGGTGCGATCGTAGCCGTCCCGCGGTCCCCAGGGAGCGAAACGACCCACCAGGACGAGCACCGCCACGATGCCGCCGGCCAGCAGCGCCCAGGCCAGCCAGCGCCGCCAGGACGGCCGCGGCGGCCCCTCCGGCCTGGCGACCTTGGCGGCCTTGGCGGGCGCGACCTCGGTTTCCGGCGGCGGCTCGGCGCCCCAGGGTCCCGGCTGGCTCATCTGGCTATCCCTTTACGCCCTAACTCCGGCGTCCCCCGACGCTCAGTCCTCGTTGTCCTCGCGGCGCTTGCCGGGCTTGAGGATGACCTTGTCGATGCGCGAGCCGTCCATGTCGACGATCTCGACGTCGAACGCCCCCAGGTGAAGGATCTCGCCCTCGGCCGGGATACGGCCCAGGCGGTCGAGGATCAGGCCGGCCACGGTGTGGTAGCCGCCCTCGGCCTCGAAGTTCTCGCCCAGGGCGTCGTTGAGCTCCTGGATGTCGAGGCGGGCGTCGACCAACCAGCTGCCGTCCTCGCGGCGCAGGATGCGGCGTTCGCCCTCGTCGTGGTCCTCGGGGAAGTCGCCGGCGATCATTTCCAGCAGGTCCAGCGGCGTGATCACGCCCTGCACCGAGCCGAACTCGTCGACGACCAGGGCCATGTGCAGCGAGGTCTGCTTGAAGACGGCCATGGCGCGCAGCAGCGACATGGTCTCGGGGATGGCGATCGGCTGCTGGATGTGGGCGCGCAGGTCCAGCGGCTCGCCGCCAAGGCAGGAGTCCAGCAGGTCCTTCTTCAGCACCACGCCGATCTCGCCGTCGAGGTCGCCTTCCAGGGCCACGACAATGCGCGAATAGGGGCACTCGCGGACCTCGGCCTGCACGGCCTCGGGCTCGTCCGACAGCGAGATCCAGTAGAGGTCGCGACGCGGGGTCATGGCCACGCGCACCGGACGGTCGCCCAGGCGCAGCACCTCCTGGATCATGGTGCGCTCTTCCGGCTCGATCAGGCCGGCGTCGGCGCCTTCGGCCAGCACTGTCTCGACCTCTTCGGAGGTGATGCCGCTGTTGCGCTCGTCGCGCACGCCCATCAGCTTGAGGATGGCGGCCGTCGAGACGGTCAGCAGGGTGACGAACGGGCGCAGCATCGTGGCCACGAAGGCCAGGAACGGAGCCATGGCCCGGGCGATGGTGTCGGGGAAGATCAGGGCCAGGCGCTTGGGCACCAGCTCGCCGAGGATCACCGAGACATAGGTCAGGCCGATGACGACGATGGTGGTGGCGATGGCCTCGGAGTGCGGGCCGATCACCGGCATCGGCTCCAGCCACTTGTCCAGCGCGCCGGCGATGGTGGCCTGGCCGTAGGCGCCGGCCAGGATGCCGATCAGGGTGATGCCGACCTGCACGGCCGACAGGAAGCGGGTGGGGTGTTCGGCGAGGGAGAGGGCGATCTTGGCGCCGCGGTCTCCCCGGTCGGCCTGGCTCTGCAGTCTGGCCCGCCGCGCGGAGACCACCGCGAGTTCGGACATGGCGAAGACCCCGTTCAACAGAACGAGGAACAGAACGACGGCGAGCGCGAGGAGTATCATTGTCCCTAGGGGCAAGTGACGCGGCGCCGGACGGCGGCCACGGCCCAGACTTTCTTGACGCGGCGCGGGCGGACCGGAGGACACTATACAAAAGAAAACGCCGCGGCCCATAGGACCGCGGCGCAATCTTCGGTCGCGCGGCGAGATATCGCCGCGGATCGGGTCTTTTAGGCGGCCGGACGCGGCATCGAGACCTTCTTGGCCACGACGTCCTTCTGGGCCTGGTGCTGACCGGGGGGCAGCGGGATCAGGCCGCGGCCCTGCAGGTAGCCGCCACGGCCGGTGGCGGCGTCGGAGGTGAACTCCTTCAGGAAGTCTTCCAGGCCCGGCGTGACGCCGATGTTGGCCTTCTTGACGTAGATGAAGAGCGAGCGCGACAGCGGGTAGGAGCCGTCGGCGATCGTCTGGGCCGAGGGACGCACGCCGTTGATGGTCGCGCCCTTGATCTTGTCCATGTTCTCTTCGAGGTACGACCAGCCGAAGACGCCCAGCGAGCCCGGGGTCTTGGTCAGGGTGCCGACGATGGCGTTGTCGTTTTCGCCGGCGTCGATCCAGCCGTCGTTACGCAGCGGGTCGACCAGTTGCTTGAACTTCTTTTCGTTGTCCGAGCGGATGGCGTCGGCGGTCGGGAACTTGCGGGCGCCGGCTTCGATGGCCAGTTCCACGAAGGCGTCGCGGGTGCCCGAGGTGGGCGGCGGGCCGTAGACCTGGATGCGGTTGCCCGGCAGGCCGGCGCCGACGTCGTCCCAGCTGTTGTACGGGTTGGCAACGAACTGGCCGCCCTTCAGCACTTGCTTGGCCAGGCCCAGATAGAGGTGCTCGGTCTTGAAGTTGTAGTCGGCGCCGTCCTTGTCGGTGGCGACCACGATGCCGTCGAAGCCGATCTTGATCTGGATGATGTCCTTGACGCCCTTGGCGGCGCACTGATCGAACTCGGCCTTCTTCATCGGACGCGAGGCGTTGGCGATGTCCGGGAAGCCTTCACCGAGGCCGCCGCAGAACAGCTTGATGCCGCCGCCGGTGCCCAGGCTCTCGACCTTCGGGGCCTTCTTGCCGGTCTTCTTGGCGAAGTTTTCGGCGGTGCGGGTGGCGAACGGGAACACGGTCGACGAACCGGCGGCCCAGACGTAGTCGCGGGCGGCGTTGGCGGGGACGGCGGCCAGGCCCGACAGGGCGACGGCGGCGGCCGCGCAGGACAGGAGCTTTTTCATCGGAAATTCCTGAGAGGAAAAGGAAGTGTCCGGACGGGCGCGACGCCCGTCCGGCGGGGTCGGGCCTTAGAAGTCCAGCTGAGCGCGCAGCTGGAATTGCTTGATGGCGTAGTCCTGGTTGGCGCCGAAGTTGTCGACGTCGCCGTCCGTGTAGTTCGCCTGGAAGCGGACGTACGAGGTCGGGTAGTAGTTCACGCCCAGGGTGACGCCCGTGTACTTGCCGGCCTGCGAGGTGGCGGGCTTGGTCTTCAGGGTGTCGTAGGCGTCGGTGGTGTCGGCGAGGTCGTAGCGCAGGGCCAGCTCGACGCCGCCCCAGCCGCCGGCCGTGACCGGGTTGAGGATCTTCGGACGCTTGAATTCACCGGCGGCCGCGTCGTAGTTGCGGATCTCGCCCGTCGGCCAGAAGGTGACGTAGGCGTAGCCGACCTTGACCTTCGGGTCGCCGCCGACGGCCGAACCGCCGACGCGGGTCACGTCGATCGACGAATATTCGCCCTGCACCGAGAACGGGCCGTGCACGTAGGCGCCTTCGACGGCCAGCGTGTTGTCGCGGTTGCCGATGGCGCCCGTGGTGTAGAAGGTGGTGCCGTTGGTGTAGGCGGTGTTGGTGCGGCCGGTGTAGGCGAAGGCGGTCTCGTCGCCGCGGTTGCGGTAACGGTACGACACGGCCAGGTGCAGCTTGTCGATGTCGGTGTTGATCGGCGCGTAGTGGAAGCGGCCGGTGACGGCGATGCGTTCCTTGGAGTCGGCGCCCGCGTTGGCGACGTCGGCGGTGTTGATGCTGTTGCCCTGCACCGCGCCGGTGAAGCTGTAGTTCAGGCCCTGGTACTTGGCCACGACGCCCAGCAGGTAGGAGTCGACGCCGAAGTCGCCGTACGGACCGCGGTCCATGAAGGTGGTGAAGCGGGTCGAGGTCAGGTTCTCGAGACCGGTCGCCTTGACGTTACCGAACAGCAGCGAGACCTGCTCGACCGGCTTGTACTCGATGACGACGTCGTCCCAGCTCCAGGCGCCGCCGTTCACCGCGCCGCCTTCGGCCTTGTAGGCGAAGTAGTTGTTCAGCTTGCCTTCGACGCCGAGGAAGACCTGGCGGCCGCGGACGTTGCGGGTGTCGAAGTCACCGCCGGGACCGTCGCGCTCGACGTCCTGGAACACGGCGTCGATCAGGATGCGGCCGCGGACCTTGAAGGCCACGTCGTCGTTCGAGAATTGCGGCGAGCCGCTCCACTTGACGCCCAGGTCCTGGGCTTGGGCCGCGACGCCGAGACCGAGCGCGAGCATCGCGCCGAGGGCCGAACCGGCGACCAGCGAGGTCTTGTTCCGCATCTGAGAATTCCCCTTGAGGCTTTCCCTGCGCCTCGCCCCCCTCTTAGGTGCGGGATCAGGATGAGAGGGCCTTTACGGACGGGGCATGACGGTTCCGACACCGATCTGTGACAGCCCGATGACACGTGTTTTCAAGGGGTTAATCTGTGTCGTGGGGGACACAGGGGGCAGACTGGAATTGTCCGCGTACGGCGGGGTGCGCGGAGCTCGGCAGCCGCCGCTCAGCCGGCTTCCGGCCCGCAGGGCGCGGCCGCGTCGGCGGCGTAGCGGGCCAGCCAGGGCGGCGGCTCGACTTCCTCCGCGCCGTTGACCTTCACGCCGCGCTCGCGCGCCCAGCGGTATCCCCACATCGGTCCGAAGCGCGACACGAAGGTCGACCTGGCCGTGTAGGCCGGGTCGCTCTGGGCCTCGTCGAGCGTCACGAACCGGTAGCCGCGCGCCGCGTAGAGATCCAGCAGCTCGTCCAGCGTGTCGGCGTTGATGCGGTTCAGGTGCAGCAGGGCGATCTCGGGCGGCGCGTAGCCCAGCACCTTGGCGTCCAGGCGGGCGTAGTAGTCGATCTGGATCGCCGAGCGCCGCAGATAGGCCTCGCGGATCCGGCCGGCGCAGACCCCGTCGCCGTGTCCCTGGCCGGCCCGGAGGAGAGCGGCGCGATAGGCGGCTTCGAAGACATAGTCGGAGGTGTCGATCGTCGAGGCCGCGGCCGTGTAGCCCAATCGGTCGAGCAGCGCGGCGATCCCGTCGCGCTTCTCCGCGGTCTCGCCCGTGTGGTTCATCGGAAAGCGCATGAACCGCAGCGGCCTGCCCGCCTTGTCCATGAGCGGACGGATGGAGGCCTCGCCCCGCGTGATCTCCTGCTCGATCCCCGCCAGGTCGAGCGTGTTGGCGTCGGCGTGGGCGTAGCCATGATTGCCGAGCGAGAGATCGCCCCTGGTCCAGGCCGCCAGCACGGGCGCGGCCTTGTCGCCCAGGGCCTGCGCCGTCTGCTCGACGACGAAACCCGTCGCCGGCGCCGAGTGGCGCTTCAGGACCGCGCGGATGCGGGCGTTGAGGCGCGCGACCTCGGCCGGCGACAGCGCCGCCTCGCCCGCGCCGATGGCGCCGGCATAGGGCAGATCGTCAAAGGTGATCGCCACGGCAAGACCGGGCGCGGCGGCCGCCGGACCGGCGAGCCAGGCGGCGACCAGCGCCAGCGCGAGCCGAATGCGGATCATGACGCTCCCCGGATCGATGCGCCGACGCCTCGCCCGCCTTCCGTCAGAGCAGCCGCGAGCGGATGGCCTGGGACAGCAGGTCGATCATCGACACCGCCACGACGATGACCAGCACGATGCAGCCGGTCTGGTCGAACTGGAAGGCGTTGATCGAGTCGATGAGGATGGCGCCGATGCCGCCGGCGCCGATCAGGCCCAGCACGGTGGCGGCGCGGGCGCTGCTTTCGAAGCGGTAGAGGGCGTAGCTGGTCCACAGCGGGGCGACCTGCGGGATCACCCCCCAGACGATCTCCTGCAGCTTCACCGCGCCGGTGGCGCGCACGCCCTCGACCGGACCCTTGTCGATCGACTCCACGGCCTCGGCGAACAGCTTGGCCAGCACGCCGCCGGTGTTGAACATGATCGCCATGACGCCGGCGAACGGGCCAAGGCCCACGGCGGTGATGAAGATCAGGGCCACGACCAGGTCGGGGATCGAGCGGATCAGGTCGAGCAGGCGGCGCACCGGCTGCTGGATCCACCACGGCGTGATGTTGCGCGCGCCGAGGATGCCCAGCGGGATGGCCACCAGCACCGCCAGGACCGTGCCCCACAGCGCCATCTGGATGGTTTCCCACATCTTGGCGATGAACAGGCCCCAGCTCATCGACATGAAAAGCTGGGGGTCCGTGAAGGCCGAGAAGAAGCCGCGGGCGAACTCGCTCATGCGGCTGGAGCCGCTGAACAGCTCGGGGAACTTGTCGATCTCGGCCGGCTTGAAGCTGATGATCAGCAGCAGCGCGACGCCGCCCCACAGCAGGGCGTCGAACGCCAGCGCCGTGGCGGAGCGCTTCGGCGGGGCCGGGATCGGGGCGTCGGTCATCGAGCGGGGCGCCGGATCAGTTCACGGCCGGGAGGCCGGCCTTGGCCTCGGCGGCCAGGCGCTGGGCACGGATATCAGCCAGGGCCTTCTCGGCGGCGGCCACCTTGGCCTTGTCGCCGCCTTCCTTGGCCAGGCCCAGGCCCTCCAGGGCCTCCATCTCGCGGACGGTCAGCAGGTGGGTGTCGTCGGCCGGCTTGAAGCCGCCGATCGACAGGCGCTTGAGGTTGTCGCGCTGCTTCTGGGCCTCGGGCGTGTCGCCCTGCGCATAGGTCAGGAAGAACTGGCGCAGCTTTTCCTTCACGACCGGGTCGAGGTCCTTGCGCCAGATGATCGGATCCTCGGGGAGGGTCGGCGACTCCCAGATCACCTTGACCCGGTCGGCCTGGCCGTCCTTGCGGTCGGCGTTGAGGCGCAGGCTGGTGGTGTTGTTGGTGGCCGCGTCGAGCTTGCCGTTGGCCACCGCGAACAGGTTGGCCTGGTGGTTGCCGGTCAGCACGGTCTTGAAGCAGGTCTCGGGCTTCTTGCCGGCCGGTATGAACACGTAGGTCATCGGGGCCAGGGTGCCGGAGGTCGACTTCTTGTCGCCGATGCCGAAGTTCAGCGACTTGTCGCACTTCAGGAGCTGCTCGAGGGTCAGCTTGCTGTCCTTCGGCACGATGATCACCGACTTGTAGCCGTCGACGCCCGAGGGATCGAAGGTGCGGGCGAAGACCTCGCCGTTCGAGCGGCGCACGGCCTCCAGGCCCGACTGGTTGGAGAACCAGCCCAGGTCGGTCTGCTTGGCGCCCATGGCCACGATCAGCGACGAGTAGTTGGACGAGAAGAACGGCTTCACCTTGAGGCCGGTCTGCTTTTCCATGTCGGCCAGGATCGGACCCCAGTAGCTTTCCATGTTCTGGGCGGACTCGGTCGACAGGATCGAGAAGGTCACCGTGTCGGTCGCCTTGGGCGCCTCGGACGGGCCCGAGCAGGCGGCGAGCGCCAGCGCGGAGAGCGTGAGGCCGGCGATCAGGCTGCGGCGGATCATTGCGGGGCTCCTTCCCAGAACACGTCCTCGAATTCCGGGCCGTAGATGTCGATGAGCTTGTCACGGTCCAGCGCGTCGGCCGGACCGTCGTAGACCTTCTGCCCGGCCTTCAGGGCCACGACCCGGTCGCAGTAGCGCAGGGCGTAGTCCACCTGGTGCAGGGTGACGATGACGGTCAGGCCGTCGCTGGCGTTCAGGTCACGGAGGATCTCCATGACCTTGCGGGCCGAGACCGGATCGAGCGAGGCGACCGGTTCGTCGGCGAGGATGATCTTGGCCTTCTGGACCAGGGCCCGAGCGATGGCGCCGCGCTGCTGCTGGCCGCCCGAAAGCGTGTTGGCGCGCTGGCCGGCATAGTCGGAGATGCCGACGCGGTGCAGGGCGGCCATGGCCGCCTCGCGCGTCTCCTTCGGCCACCAGCCCAGCAGGCCGCGGACCAGCGGGATACGCCCCAGCGAGCCGAGCGCGACGTTGCTGAACAGCGACAGCCGGCCAACGAGGTTGAACTGCTGGGCGATGAAGCCGATGCGGATGCGCGCCTTGCGCACCTGGTCCTCGACGCGGCCCCTGGCCTGCACGGGACCACCGAAGGCCGTGATCGCCCCGTTCCCGTCATCGATGGTCTGCAGACCGTCGATCGAGCGTAGCAGGGTGGATTTTCCGGAGCCGGACGGACCGATGAGCGCGATCATCTCGCCCCGCGCGACGTCGAGCGAAACGGCGTTCAAGGCCTTCCGCGACCCGAAGGTCTTGGAGACGGAACGGATCGAGAGAACTGGGTCCGACGTCATGGTCGGGACGAATCCTTAACGTGGTTTCCGACGCGGGCAAATCCGTTCCCTGCTTTGCGTGCGCCGCGCAACGGATTTGTGACATGCGGTGGATCAATTCACCCCCCAAGGCGGCGGGGGGGCGGTCGGGGAACGGTCGGTTCAAAAGGGACTTTACATCCCTGTCCATTGCCCCTATCTCGCTCGGCTCCGGCGGACCCGAAGTCCTCTAAAGCGCTGCTAACGCCGGCCTGGGTTTAACTTCCAACAGGGGGTTACGTGCATTGTCCACGTACCACACGCCCCTGGACCTGGTCCGCGAGCGGTCACCGGAACGTCCTGTCGCACTCGTGCGACCGGACGCGGTGTCGGTAGCGGCGCGCTGGTTCCAGTCTGAATTCAAAGGCGATGTTTTCTACGCGGTGAAGGCGAACCCTTCCCCGTGGGTGATCCGCGAGCTGGTTACGGCCGGCGTGCGATCGTTCGACGTCGCTTCCGTGGCCGAGATCGAGCTGGTGGCCGAACACGCCCCCGGCTCGCGCATGGCCTTCATGCACCCGGTCAAGAGCCGGCGCGCCATCTCGGCCGCCTATTTCGACCACGGGGTGCGCACCTTCTCGTTCGATACGCACGAGGAGCTGGCCAAGATCATCGACTCGACCGGCCAGGCCAAGGACCTGAACCTGATCGTCCGCATGGGCGTGCAGGCCGAAGGCGCGGCCTATTCGCTGTCGGGCAAGTTCGGCGTCGACCTGCATACGGCCCCGCCCCTGCTGCTGGCCGCCCGCCGGTCCACCCAGGACCTGATGGGCGTCAGCTTCCACGTCGGCAGCCAGTGCATGCGGCCCACCGCCTACCAGGCGGCGATGGCCCAGGCCTCGCGGGCGCTGGTGCGCGCCGGCGTGCTGGCCGACGTCGTCGACGTGGGCGGCGGTTTCCCGTCGATCTATCCGGGCATGGTCCCGCCGGATCTGTCGGAATACCTGGCGGCCATCGACCGCGGCTTCGCCGAGATGATGGTCCACGAGACCACGCAGCTGTGGTGCGAGCCGGGCCGCGCCCTGTGCGCCGAGGCCTCGTCGCTGCTGGTCAAGGTCGAGCTGAAGAAGGGCGACGCGCTCTATCTGAACGACGGGTCGTACGGCTCGCTGTTCGACGCGGCGCACATGAAGTGGCCCTTCCCGGTGAAGCTGTACCGCAAGAACGGCGAAGTGGTGGAAGAGGGCCTCAAGCCCTTCCGCTTCTACGGCCCGACCTGCGACAGCGTCGACCACATGCCCGGCCCGTTCTGGCTGCCGGAAAGCGTGGACGAGGGCGACTACATCGAGATCGGCATGCTCGGCGCCTATGGCGTGGCGATGTCGACCCGCTTCAACGGTTTCGGCGAAACCGACACCGTGGAAGTGCAGGACGCCCCGATGGCTTCGATGTACGGCCTGGCCAAGCGCTCGATCCCGATGGTCCGCACCGAGACCGAGGAACGTAAGGTCGTTCGCTTCTCGCGTCCGAAGGGCGCGGCCGGCAAGCGCAAGCGCCGTCGCTAAACCGACGTGGTTCGCCACTAAGTCAGTTCTGAGTTAAACCGCGCGCCGCGCCCGACGTTACAGACGTCGGGCGTAGCCGCATTTTTCGCTCCCGCCGGTCGCTCCGTCCCGGCGAAGAGCTTGTTCCAACGACGGGCGTCCAAAGTCAGGGAAACCGAAGCGATGAACGCTCCCGTTCCGAACAACCAAAAGGCCGAGCTCCTCCAGAACGTGGTCGAGCACGTCGACATCACGTCGTACGACGCCCGCCCGATCATCGACGCCATGCGCAAGATGTCGTTCAGCTCGCGCGACACCGCCCGCGCGGCCGACATCTTCAACATGGCCCTGGCCGACAAGGGCTGCTCGACCTGGCTGATCCTGGCCGGTTCGACCTCGGCCGGCGGCTGCATGCACGTCTACCGCGACATGGTGAAGAACGGCATGATCGACGCCGTGGTCGCCACCGGCGCTTCGATCGTCGACATGGACTTCTTCGAAGCCCTCGGCTTCAAGCACTATCAGGCCGCCGGCCCGGTCGACGACAACGTGCTGCGCGACAACTACATCGACCGCATCTACGACACCTATATCGACGAAGAAGAACTGCAGGCTTGCGACCACACGATCCTCGAGATCTGCAATCGCCTGGAGCCGCGCGGCTATTCCTCGCGCGAGTTCATCTGGGAGATGGGCAAGTGGCTGTCGGAAGGCAACGCCAAGAAGGAAGGCAGCCTGATCCAGACCGCCTACGAAGAAGGCGTGCCGATCTTCTGCCCGGCCTTCGTCGACAGCTCGGCGGGCTTTGGCCTGGTCAAGCACCAGAAGGAAAAGATCGCCGAGAAGGCGCCCTACCTGATGATCGACGCCGTGGCCGACTTCCGTGAACTGACCGACGTCAAGATCGCGGCCGGCACCACGGGCCTGTTCATGGTCGGCGGCGGCGTGCCCAAGAACTTCGCCCAGGACACCGTCGTCTGCGCCGAGATCCTCGGCGTCGAGGCCGACATGCACAAGTACGCCATCCAGATCACGGTGGCCGACGTGCGCGACGGCGCCTGCTCGTCCTCGACCCTCAAGGAAGCCGCCTCGTGGGGCAAGGTCTCGACCACCTACGAACAGATGGTCTTCGCCGAAGCCACCACCGTGGTGCCGCTGATCGCCAGCGACGCCTACCACCGCGAAGCCTGGAAGGGCCGCGAGAAGCCGCGCTGGAACAAGCTGTTCGGCAAGTAAGCCGTTTGGTTTGACGTGATGAACGAGGCCCTCGGAGCGACCGCTCCGGGGGCCTTTTCTTACGGCGAGGGCGTGCGGGCAGCCTGCCGGCGCTCGCTCATATTTCTCCGCCTCCCTCGCCCTTGTGGCGAGGGCCCATGCCGGCGGCAGCTCAAACCTCTAGCGTCCGGCAAAGGTCTGAGCGGCTGAACGATGGATCCTGGGCACGAGGCCCAGGAAGGCGTTATGGGGTGTGTGACTGATGGGACTGCGAACACCCGACGCCGCACCCACCTTGCACGCGCCCCGTGCGGCCTTTACCTGATAGGGCATGGCCCATAACGCGTGCGACCACGACCATCACCACCACGGCGTCGCCGGGGACGCGCTCGCGTCCGAACTGGCCGCCGCCGAGGCGCGCTGCCAGGCGTCCGACCAGCGCCTGACCGCGCCGCGCCGCCGGGTGCTGGAGCTGCTGCTGGAAGCCGGCCAGCCGGTGAAGGCCTACGACCTGATCTCCAGCTTCGCCGTCGACGGACCGCCGGCCAAGCCGCCGACCGTCTATCGGGCGCTGGAGTTCTTGGAAAAGCAGGGCTTCGCCCACCGCATCGAGAGCCTCAACTCCTATGTCGCCTGCCGGCGCGAGGCCGACGGGCATGCGGCGGCCTTCCTGATCTGCGACTGCTGCGGCGCGACCCGCGAGTTCGAGCCGGCGGCCACGGCCGACATCATCGCGGCAGGCTCGGCGGCCGGCTACGCCCTGACCGGCGTGACGATCGAGGCGCACGGCAAGTGCGCGGACTGTAGGGAGTAATCCCCTCTCCGCTCCACCTTTCTCCGAGCATCCCCGCGAAGGCGGGGATCCAAGCCGCGCCTGACGGCTGGCGAGGCGCACGGCGCTGGACTCGGCTTGGGCCCCCGCCTTCGCGGGGGTGAGCGGTTGTGGGGTGGCGCACCTCCCGCGGATCAGGTTTGATCCCCCAAGCCCAAATCACGGACGCCCGCATGACCACCGCTGAGACCCTCCCCGGCGTCGAGATCTGGCGCGGCGGCGTCAACACCTGGGACTGCGACGAGATGGGGCACATGAACGTGCGCTTCTACGTCGTCCGGGCGATGGAGGGCCTCGTGGGACTGGCGGCCGAGATGGGCCTGCCGCACGCCTTCGCCCCGCACGCCAACGCCACCCTGGTGGTCCGCGAACACCACATCCGGTTCCTGAAGGAAGCCCACGCCGGCGCGCCGCTGCACATGCTGGGCGGGGTGATCGAGATCGGCGAGACCGAGGCCAAGCTGCTACAGTTGCTGGTCCATTCGGCCACCGGCGAGCTGGCGGCCACCTTCCAGACCACGGTGGCCCACGTCACCCCGCGCGAGGGAGAGGCCTTTCCCTGGCCGTCGATCGTCCGTGAACGGGCCAAGGCCCTGGCGGTCGAGGTTCCCGAGCGCGCCCAGGCCCGCAGCGTCGACCTGTCGCCGGCCGTTTCGCAGGCCAGTCTGGCCCGCGCCAACGACCTTGGCCTGACCCGCATCAGCCTCGGCGCCCTGACGACCGGCGAGGTCGACGCCTTCGGACGGATGCGGGCCGAACAGTTCATCGGCCGGGTCTCCGACGGCATCGGGGCCTTCATCGCTCCTCTGCGCGACATCGTCGCCGAGGCGGCCGAAGCCGCGCCCGGCCGGGTCGGCGGGGCGGTGCTGGAATACCGGATCGTCTATCGGGCCTGGCCGCGCCTGGGCGACCGGCTGGAGGTGCGCTCGGGCCTGATGGGCGCCGACGGCCGCGTCCTGCGCTGCGCCCACTGGCTGCTCGATCCCGCCACCGGCGCGGCCTGGGCCACCTCGACCGTCAGCGCCATCACCTTCGACCTCGACGCCCGCAAGGCCGTGGGGATCTCGGCGAAGGCGGCCGAGCGGCTGAAGCCGGAGACGGTGGAGGGGCTGGGGCTCTAGCGCCCTGATGGGCCCATGGAAAAGCTGGACCTGAAGAAGACGCGCAAGGCGCTGTTCACCGCGCCCCTCGGCCGCTTCGAGACGATCGAGGCGCCGCCGGTCTCCTACCTGATGGTCGATGGCCACGGCGATCCGAACACCGTCCCGGCCTACCGGCTCGCCGTCGAAAGCCTCTATGCGACCGCCTATACGATCAAGTTCGCCCGCAAGGCCGACGGCCTCGACTTCGTCGTCGCGCCGCTGGAGGGCCTGTGGTCGGCGCCCGATCCTGAAAGCTTCACCGCCCGGCGCAAGCACGAGTGGGACTGGACGATGATGATCATGGTCCCCGACCACGTGGACGAGGCGGCCTTCCAGTCGGCCCGCGCCAAGGCCGCCAGGAAGCTCGGCGCCGTCTCGGAAAGCCTGCGGCTCGAGCGCCTGGAGGAGGGCCTCTGCCTCCAGGCCCTGCACGTCGGATCCTATGACGACGAGGGTCCGCTGCTGGCCAGGCTGCACGACGAGATCATGCCCGCCGGCGGCTACGCCTTCGCGGGCCGGCACCACGAGGTCTATCTGGGCGACCCGCGCAAGGTCGCCCCCGAGAGGCTCCGCACCCTCCTGCGGCAACCCGTGAGGCGGATCTGACAGCGCGGTCAGCGAAAATGTCCCCCGGTGTCATCTTGTAATGTTAGCGCTCCCATGAGTTGATGCCCGCGAAGCGCCGGACACAGGCGCGCGCCTTGGGAAGGGACCACGCCAGATGCACCTCAACCGACGCCACGCCCTGCTGGGCGGCTCCGCGACCGCGATCCTGGCCGGCGAGGCCCTCGCGACGCCGCTGCCTCCAGCTCCCGCCGGCGACCTGAAACTGTGGTACCGCCAGCCGGCCAAGGAATGGGTCGAAGCCCTGCCGGTCGGCTCCGGACGCCTGGGGGGTATGGTGTTCGGCGGCGTAGCCAGGGAGCGCATCCAGCTCAACGAAAACACCCTGTGGGGCGGCGGGCCCTACGACCCGGTCAATCCCGAAGCCTCCGGCGCCCTGCCGCAGATCCGCCGCCTGATCGAGGCCGGCGACTACGCGGCGGCCACGGACCTGGCCAACGCCAAGTTCATGGCCACGCCCCTGCGGCAGCAGCCCTACAATACCCTGGGCGACCTGGTGCTGACCTTCCCCGGCCTGCCGGAGACCGCCGACGCCTATCTGCGCGACCTGGATCTCGACGCCGCCACCGCCCGCACCCGCTTCGCCCACGACGGCGTCGCCTATGGCCGCGAGGTGATCGCCAGCGCCCCCGACCGGGTGATCGCCATCCGCCTGACCGCCGACAGGCGCGGCGCGATCGCGCTGGACCTGGCCTTCGACAGCCCGCTGAAGCCCACCGTCACCGTCGAGGGCGGCGACACCCTCGTGCTGTCGGGCCGCAACGGCACGCACTTCGGCATCCAGGGGGCGCTGAAGGTCGATTGTCGCGTGAAGGTGATCGCGCGGGGCGGCAAGGTCTCGGCGGTCGACAGGGCCGTGTCGGTGCGCGGCGCCGACGAGGTGCTGCTGCTGGTCGCCGCGGCCACCAGCTATCGCCGCTTCGACGACGTCTCGGGCGATCCGGTCGCCGCGAACAAGGCGGTGCTGGCAAAGGCGGCCCGCAGGCCGTGGGCCGCGCTGCTGGCCGACCACCGCGCCGACCACCGCCGGCTGTTCCGCGCCGTCTCTGTCGATTTCGGGACCACCGCGGCCGCCGCCCGCCCGACCGACGAGCGCATCCGCCTGTCGCCGACCACGGACGATCCGGCCCTGGCGGCGCTCTATTACCAGTACGGCCGCTATCTGCTGATCGCCTGCTCGCGCCCCGGCGGCCAGCCGGCCAACCTGCAGGGCATCTGGAACGACAAGATGAGCCCGCCCTGGGGCGGCAAATACACGATCAACATCAACACCGAGATGAACTACTGGCCGGCCGAGCCGACCGGCCTCTCGGAATGCGTCGCGCCCCTCGTGGCGATGGTGCGGGAGATGGCGATCACCGGCGCCCGCACGGCCAAGGGCATGTACGGCGCGCGCGGCTGGGTGGCCCACCACAACACCGATCTCTGGAGGGCAACCGCCCCGATCGACGGCGCCAAGTTCGGCGTCTGGCCCACCGGCGGCGCCTGGCTGTGCAAGCACCTGTGGGACCACTATGACTACGGCCGCGACCGCGCCTATCTGGCCACGGTCTATCCGACCATGAAGGGCGCGGCGTTGTTCTTCGTCGACGCCCTGGTGGTCGATCCCAAGAGCGGAAAACTGGTGACCAGTCCGTCGATCTCGCCGGAGAATGACCACGGCCACGGCTCGTCGATCGTCGCCGGGCCGACCATGGACCAGGCCATCGTCCGCGACCTGTTCAACGCCTGCATCGACGCGGCGAAGATCCTGGGCGTTGACGCGGCCCAAGCCGCCGAGTTCGCCGCCGCCCGCGACCGCCTGGCGCCCTACAAGATCGGCAAGGACGGCCAGCTGCAGGAGTGGCAGGAGGACTGGGACGCCGACGCCAAGGACATCCACCACCGCCACGTCTCGCACCTCTATGGCCTGTTCCCGTCCGACCAGATCAGCCTCGACACCACGCCCGACCTGGCGGCCGCCTGCCGCAAGACCCTGGAAACGCGCGGCGACCTTTCGACCGGCTGGGCCATCGCCTGGCGGCTGAACCTGTGGGCGCGGCTGGGCCAGGGCGACCACGCCCACGGGATCCTGAAGCTGCTGCTGGGGCCCGAGCGCACCTATCCCAACATGTTCGACGCCCACCCGCCGTTCCAGATCGACGGCAATTTCGGCGGGACCTCGGGCATGACCGAGATGGTCCTGCAAAGCCGCAACGGCGCGATCCACCTACTGCCCGCCCGGCCCTCGGCCTGGCCGACTGGGCACATGACCGGACTGAAGGCGCGGGGCGCGGTCGGCGTCGACGTGCGCTGGCGTGAGGGGCGGCTGGAGGGCGCCCGGCTGACGGCGGCCAAGGCCGGCAAGCACGTGGTGAAGCTGGGCGGAGAGAGCGTGACACTGGACCTGCGGACCGGCGAGGTGGCGACGCTGGGGCTGAAGGACGGGCGGTTGGCGCGGGTTTGATCCGCCGGCCGACCGCGATCCTCCTCACTCGTCATCCCGGCCGAAGCGCAGCGTAGAGCCGGGACCCAGGAGACTGGGCGCAGCGGCTGGATCGCCCTTCGCAGCGGCGCCGTCCTACGGCGGCCCCTGGGTCCCGGCTCTGCGGCGCTGCGCGCCTCCGGCCGGGATGACGATCGATGGGATTTCTGGGCGTAGGAATTGTTAACACTCAAGCTAAAACGCTTGTTCGCCGTTTTTGACTCTTTTGTCGAAAATGGCAACCGGGGCCCAGATACACCAAGGCCCGCCGCGGGGGATAATCGCGGCGGGCCTGGCTATTTCTCGATCATTCGATCTAGGCGGGCGTTTCCTCCCCGAAACGCCGAAGAGAGGGGGTTCTCTGTGGACCCGTTTCTCTCTTGCCCAGTCAGAAAACGGCAAAACCGAGATCGTGTCAACGGCAACGATCTAGATTCCACAAGGGTTTCGACGTTTTTTTGACATCAGACCCGTAGTTTGGACGCCGAAGTCAAACTAATCACCGTTTGGTTCGGTAATTTTTGACATACTAGTCAAATATCAACCGCCAGGCGACCCTTCAGCGTCTCCAGCACCGCCGAGCGGGATTCGAACACGTAGTCGGGACGCGACACGGTTACCGGCTCGACGCCCGCCTGAGCGAGGGCGGCGGCGGCGGCGAAGAGGTCGCCGGTCGCCAGCAGGGCGCCGTTGGCCCGGCGCGAACCGCCGGCCTCGACGAACGGGGCGACGGCCGCCTGTCCGGCGACGTCCTGCTCGGCCGGCCACACCAGGGTGGCGAGCGTGCGCGCCCGGCCCTTGGCCTCGACCACCGACAGCAGGCGGGCCAGACAGTCGAGCTGGCCTTCCGTCCACGGCGTGACCAGCGAGGCGGTCAGCTGGGCCTGGCTCTTGAGGATGACGCCGTCGGACAGCACCTTCAGGCCGTTGGCCGCCAGGGTGGCGCCGGTGGTGGTGATGTCGACCACCAGTTCCGCGGCGCCGGCCGCCGGCGCGCCTTCGGTCGCGCCGCTGCTCTCGACGATGCGGTAGTCGGCGACGCCGTGCTTGGCGAAGAAGGCCCGGGTCTGGGTGACGTACTTGGTGGCCACCCGCAGGCGACGGCCGGTCTTGGCCAGGTGCAGGTGCCCGACCTCGTCGATATCGGCCATGGTGTCGACGTCGAGCCAGCTCTTGGGCGCGGTCACCACCAGGTCGGCGCGACCGAAGCCCAGGGCGCGCAGCAGCATCACCCGGCTGTCCATGTCGTCGCCGCGCTCGCGCAGCAGGTCCTCGCCGGTGACGCCGAGATGCAGGTCGCCGCTGTCGAGGCCGGCGGCGATGTCGCCCGCGGACAGCAGGCGCACCGAGACGCCGGGCAGGCCCGACAGTTCGGCCGAATAGCCGCGGGCGCCGCCGGTCATCTCGACGCGGAAGCCGCACTCGGCCAGCCAGGCCTCGACCTGTTCCTTCAGGCGACCCTTGGAGGGGATGGCGAAGATCATCGGGGTGTCGGTCATTCGCCGCCTCCGGCATAGGCGCGGGCCGGGCGCACCATGCAGCCGACAGCCCCGGTTTTCGTCTCGGCGCCCAGGCGGGCCGGGAGACCGTCGTAACGGCCGCCGGCGGCGACCGGGCGTTCCTCGCCGAGGGCGGCGCTGCGCACCTCGAACAGGTAGCCGTCGTAATAGCCGAAGGCCCGCCCGAAGGCGGCGTTCAGCCGGATGCGCTCGATCGGAACACCGCCAGCGACCATGCCGGCCAGGCGCTTGCGCCAGCCCTCGATCGCGGTGTCGAGCGGCGCGCGGTTGGGACCGGCCAGGGCCTGGATGGCGTCCAGCGCGGCGTCCGGCGCAGCACCGACGGCCAGGAAGGCGCGCACCTTGTCGGCTTCCGCCGGCGACAGGCGACCGGCCTTCACCACCTCGGCCTTCTCGACCAGGCGATGGGCGATCTCGGCGGGGCGACGGCCGCCGACCGGCTCGATGCCGGCCAGGGACCACAGCTCCTGCAACACGGC
Source organism: Caulobacter sp. SRI_008 (assembly GCF_057586355.1). NCBI lineage: Bacteria > Pseudomonadati > Pseudomonadota > Alphaproteobacteria > Caulobacterales > Caulobacteraceae > Caulobacter > Caulobacter sp. SRI_008. Next base: position 156,426 of record NZ_JBYCZS010000006.1, on the reverse strand, counting down.
GGCGGCCTCGGCTTCTGGCAGGCCGGCCAGCAGGGCGGCGATGCGGCTGCGCTCGCTGCTCCCCCCGAGGGCGGCGCCGGGAGCGGCCTCGCCCTCGAGCTCGGCCTTCAGCTGGCGCGGACGCGAGAAGGTGCGCTTCAGCCGCGCGCCCAGCGGCGGGGTCAAATCGAGGCTGTCGACGAAGGCGGCGAAGAGGCCCACGTCGCCCAGCAGCAGGGTCAGGTCGTCGCGACCGCCGGCCGCGGCGCCGGCCCAGGCCAGGGCGGCGATCTCGGCGTCGGCGGCCACGGGATCGGCGGCCTCGAAGGCCTCGACGCCGATCTGGAGGAATTCCTCGGCCCGGTCGCTGCCGCGCGGGGCGACGCGGAAGGCCTTGCCTTCATAGAGGTAGCGGCCCGAAGCCACGCCAGACGCCAGGTGCTGACGGGCCACGGCGACGGTGAAGTCCGGACGCAGGCAGGCCTCGTCGCCGCCGTCGCCGGAGACGACGAACAGCCGCGAGCGCATGGCCTCGCCGGCCAGGTCCAGCAGCAGGCCCAGGGGCTGCAACACCGGGGCGTCGGTCGGGACGGCCCCGGCCGACAGGAACGGAGCGCGGATGGCGTCGAGCGCCTCCGCCGGGATGGAACGCTCTAGCCTCAACGGATCAGCCCCCGATGATCTTACGGACGGCGGCGATCAGGTCGCCGCGCGGAATGGTCTGCTGGCCCGGCCGCTCGGCCTTCCAGGCGGCGTTGTCGGCGACGCCCGAGGCCAGCTCGCGGCCCAGGTCCAGGTCCTTGATCGTCACCGTGCCGGCGGCGATCTCGTCGCCGCCCAGCATGATGGCGGCCGGCGACAGGCGACGGTCGGCATATTTCATCTGCGGACGCATGCCCGAGGTCCCGAGATAGACCTCGGCCGGGATCCCCGCCGCGCGCAGCTGGCCGGCGACGGCGAAATACTCGCCCATGTGCGCCTGGTCGAAATTGATGATCACGACGGGACCGCGCGCCGCCGAAGCGGGCTCGCGACCGGCCGCCCGCAGGGCCGCCGCCAGGCGCGAGACGCCGAACGAGAAGCCCGTGGCCGGCACCGGCTGGCCGGTGAAGCGGGCCACCAGGTCGTCGTAACGGCCGCCGCCGCCGATCGAGCCGAACGAGATCTTGTTGCCCTTCTCGTCGGTGGTGCTGAGCAGCAGCTCGGCCTCGAACACCGCGCCGGTGTAGTATTCCAGACCGCGCACGATCGACGGGTCGATGATCGCCTGGTCGTCGGCGACGCCCAGGCTGGTCAGGGCCGCGTCGATCTTGGCCAGCTCTTCCAGGCCCTCGTCGCCCTCGGCCGAACCGGCGACGACCTTGGCGATGTTGTTCAGCGTGGCCGAACGGCCGCCCACACCGGCCTGGACGAAGTCCAGCACCGAGTCGATGGCCTTGCCGGCCAGGCCCGCGCCCTTGGTGAAGTCGCCGCTGTCGTCGAGGCGGCCCTCGCCCAGCAGCAGGCGCACGCCCTCGACGCCCAGGCGGTCCAGCTTGTCGACCGCGCGCAGCACGGCCAGCTTCTGGCCTTCGCTGGTCGCGCCGGCGCCGGTGAGCAGGCCGTTGAGGAGTTTGCGGTTGTTGATCTTCAGCACCGCCGCGCCGCGCGGCAGGCCGGCGGCCTCCAGACCCTCGACGGCCATGGCGATGATCTCGGCGTCGGCTTCCGGACGGGCCGAACCGACGGTGTCGGCGTCGCACTGGATGAACTGGCGGAAGCGGCCAGGACCCGGCTTCTCGTTGCGCCACACCGGACCGAAGGCGTAGCGGCGGAACGGCTTGGGCAGGGTTTCCCAGTTCTGGGCGGCGAACCGGGCCAGCGGCGCGGTCAGGTCGTAGCGCAGGGCCATCCACTGGTCGTCGTCGTCCTGCAGGGCGAAGACGCCTTCGTTCGGGCGGTCGCTGTCGGGCAGGAACTTGCCCAGGGCGTCGGCATATTCGAAGGCCCCGGTGTCGAGCGCCTCGAAGCCGTAGCGCTCATAGACGGCCGAGACGGCCTCGAGGATCGCCTTCTCGGCGCGCAGGTCGCGGGCGCGCTTGTCGGCGAAGCCGCGCGGGGCGCGAGCCTCGGGGCGGAAGTCTTGGGTCTTGGCGTCGTCGGCGGCGTCGGTCATCGTCGGTCCTTAGAAATCTCTAGGCTTCGACGGATGGCGCTTGCACTTAAGCCCCATCCGCTAGGCGGGGCTCTGGCAGGGCGTTCGCTTTAGAGCGAGCAGACCCGGCCGATCCCGCGAGGCGAGGTCGGATGGTGGTGGTGGCCGTGGTGGTGCGGCGTGCGGGTCATCGCGGCGGCGTATAGCGCAGGCTCGCGACGGTGACCAGCGCGCATCGACCTGGTCGACACTTCTCACAATACGGGACGCAGTCCGTAATTGTGAGATCGACTTGACACACGGATGGCGGTCAAGCCACATCTGCGCCCAACGATAAATTGGCCTGACCAATAAGTAGTGACTGGGAGAGGTTCATGCGGCGCCCCCAAACCCGTTCGATGCCCCGTTCGCTGGCCCAGCTGGGCCTTGCCGGCCTGCTGGGCCTGACGGCCACGCAAGCCCTCGCCCAGCGCCTGGACGCCCCGTTCAACGACGGCTGGCGGATGACGACCGGCGACGTCCAGGGCGCCGCAGCGGTCGAATTCGACGACGCCGCCTGGAAGCCGGTCACCCTGCCCCGCGCCTTCAACGAGGACGAGGCCTTCGCCCGCGACATCCACGACCACTCGACCGGGATCACCTGGTACCGCAAGCGCTTCGTGCTGCCGGCCGACAAGGGCCCGGCGGTGGGCGGCCGGGCGATCCTCGACTTCGAGGGCGTACGCCAGGCCGGCGACGTCTACATCAACGGCGTGCTGGCCGGCGGCCACGAGAACGGGGTCACCGCCTTCGGGGTCGACGCCACCAAGCTCCTGAAGCCCGCCCCGTTCGTGAACGTCATCGCCGTGCGGGTCGACAACGACTGGAAGTACAAGGAGCGCGCCACCGGCAGCGGCTTCCAGTGGAACAACAACAACTTCAATGTGAACTACGGCGGCATCCACCGCGCGGTGCGGCTGCACCTGACCGGCGACCTGCACCAGACCCTGCCGCTCTATTCCAGCCTGGGCACCACCGGCGTCTACGTCTGGGCCGACGGCTTCGACATCAAGGGCCGCGCCGCCACCGCCCACGCCGAGAGCCAGGTGCGCAACGACGGCGCCAAACCGCGCACGTTCAGCTATCGCGTCACCCTGAAGGACGTCGACGGCAGGCCGGCCGGACAGTTCACCGCCCCGGTCGTGACGATCGCGCCGGGCGAGACCAAGACCGTCTCGGCCAGCAAGCGGCTTTCCGACCTGCACTTCTGGAGCTGGGGCTACGGCTATCTCTACGCGGTGACCACCGAGCTGGTGGAGGACGGCAAGGTGGTGGACAGCGCCCTGACCCGCACCGGTTTCCGCAAGACGGCGTTCAGGAACGGAACCGTCTTCCTCAACGACCGCGCCATCCAGGTGCACGGCTACGCCCAGCGCACCAGCAACGAGTGGCCGGCGCTGGGGACCGACATCCCGCCGTGGATCAGCGACCTCTCCAACGGCCTGATGGTGGAGAGCGGCGGCAACCTGGTGCGCTGGATGCACATCGCCCCCGCCCGCCAGGACGTGGAGTCGTCCGACCGCGTCGGCCTGCTGCAGGCCATGCCGGCGGGGGACGCCGAGAGCGACGTCACCGGCCGTCGCTGGGACCAGCGGGTCGAGGCCATGCGCGACGCCATCATCGCCTTCCGCAACAACCCGTCGATCGTCTTCTATGAGGGCGGCAACGAGAACATCAGCGAAGACCACATGGCCCAGCTGAAGGCCGTGCGCGACCAGTTCGACCCGCACGGCGGCCGCGCCATCGGCTCGCGCGAGATGCTCGACAGCAAGGTCGCCGAATACGGCGGCGAGATGCTCTACATCAACAAGAGCGCCGGCAAGCCGATGTGGGCGATGGAGTATTCCCGCGACGAGTCGGCGCGGAAGTTCCAGGACGCCTTCACCGCGCCCTTCCACGCCGACAGCCCCGACTACAACCGCAACCAGGACAGCATGGTCGCCGAGACCGTGCGCCGCTGGTTCGACTACTGGCGCGAACGGCCCGGCGGCGGCGATCGGGTCAGTTCGGGCGGGGTCAACATCATCTTCTCCGACAGCAACACCCACTTCCGCGGCGACAACAACTACCGCCGCAGCGGCGAGGTGGACGCCATGCGCCTCCCCAAGGAGGGCTTCTACGCTCACCAGGTGATGTGGGACGGCTGGGTCGACGTGGAAAAGCCGCGCGCCCACATCGTCGGCCACTGGAACTATGCGGCCGGCGTCGTGAAGGACGTCACCGTGGTGTCCAGCGCCGACAGCGTCGAGCTCGTGCTGAACGGCAAGTCGCTGGGCCAGGGCGCGAAGTCGGACGGCTTCCTCTTCACCTTCAAGGGCGTTCCTTACGCGCCCGGAACGCTGGTCGCCATCGCCCACGACGCCAAGGGCAAGGAGACGGCGCGCGACGAGCGGGTCACGACCGGTCCGGCCGTCGCCCTGCGCCTGACGCCGCGCACCGGCCCCGGCGGCTGGAAGGCCGACGCCGCCGACGTGGCGCTGGTCGATGTCGAGGCGGTGGACAGCGAGGGCCGCCGCGTGCCGACGGCGCTCGACACCGTCAGCTTCGACGTAGCCGGTCCGGCCGAATGGCGCGGCGGCATCGCCCAGGGCGACTCCAGGAGCGCGGCCAAGCCGACCGACGTCCCGGTCTCGGCCTCGGGCGAGCCGGTGACCAAGGGTCCAGCGGGCGTGGACGCCGTCACCCAGTACGCCGGCGCCAGCCGCAAGGACGACAACTACATCCTGGCCAAGACCCTGCCGGTCGAGGGCGGCGTCAACCGCGTGGCCCTGCGCTCGACCCTGGCGGCCGGCAAGGTGACGGTGACCGCCACGGCCAAAGGGCTGAAGCCGGCGACCATCACGCTGGACGCCGTCGCCGCGTCGAACGAGGCGCCGCTCCTTCCCGTCAGCCTTGCGCGCGGCCCGACGCCGGCGACGCCGGCGTTCAAGGTCCGCCGCGACACGCTGGGGCCGGCCAAGATCCTGGCCGGTTCGAACGCCGACACGGCCGGCGCGACCACCGACGACGACGAGACCACCCACTGGGCCAGCGACGGCAAGCTGGAGAACGCCTGGATCGAGTACGACCTCGGCAAGCCCCAGGTCGCCGACGAGGTGGTGCTGAAGCTGATCGGCTGGCGCCTGCGCTCCTATCCATTGCGCATCACCATGGACGGCCAGGTGGTCTATGAGGGCGAGGCGCCCAAGAGCCTGGGCTACGTCACCTTGCCCCTGAAGCCGGTGAAGGGTTCGCGCCTGCGCATCGCCCTGACCGGCGCCACGGCCGACCGTGACGGCTTCGGCAAGATCGTCGAGATCACCGGCGCCAAGGCCGGCTTCGACACCGGCGCCGAGAAGGTCAAGGCCGGCGGCGCGCTGGGGATCATCGAGGCGGAGATTTACCGGAAGCGGTAGGGCCCGCCCCTTCGGCGTCTAGGGCAGGACGTGAAGGCCATGGCGCATCGCCGCTGCGGCCACCTCGTTCCGGATGGCGGCCGTTTCGGACAGCAGCAGGTCGGTGCGGTTCCAGCCGCCGATCACCCGCACGGGCGCGGCCACGAAGACAAGGTCCATGCCACGTCCTTCACGCAGGCTGTGGCGTACAATGCGCTTCAGCAGGCCGCTCGACGCCGGCACGAAGCGGCGTCCGCCCTGGCGCCAGCGCGCCTCCAGATAGGCGCCTTCACGGCCGAGTTCGGCATAAAACGCCTCGAACCGCCGCTCGCCCTCCAGATAGCCCGCCATCAGGCCCTTCTTCACCGCGTCGTGGTGGCGGACGACGGGTTCGGCGATGTACTCCTCCTCCGACAGCCAGTGGTCGAAAACCGAGACGGAGACCGGCAGGTCGCCCCATTCGCGATAGGGGTCATCCTTCGCCGGTTCGCCCGGCAGGGAGTCGTCCGGGTGGATACGCCGGGACAGCAGCGATTTCAGATCGGGGGTCATAAATGGATCAATCGAAATAGTCTTCGAACCGCTCGATGCCGATGACGTGGATCTCGCGGCCGTCCGCGCCCAGGGTTTCGGAGAAGTCCATCAGATCGACGCCTGCGCAGACGAGGACAGCGCCTTTGGCGGTGTGGACCTTCAGCGCAGCCGGGTCGTTCATGAGCTCTCGCCGTTCGGTCGCGCGGGCATGTCGGTCGGCGACATAGTCGGGACCAGGCTCGAACACCGCGAACGCCACCCCCATGGATGGATCCGACGGGATCAGGACGGCGTCGCCGATCCATGTGTCTCCCGCCAATATCTGCACCCGAAGACTGTTCATGGACCTCTCAAAGCGCATGAACACCAGCAAGACAAGGCAGCTCGGGGTTTGAGAGCAAGACGGGAGATCCCGATCCTGAACTTCCCGTAATGATTTCCTATATTTAATCCACATTTCAGCCGTTTAATTTGAGATCGGAGCCTCCACGCGGCAAGACCTTCCCCGGGATTGAGGGGAAGTGAGATGTCCAAGTCCGTGTTGTTCGCCGGGGCCGCCCTGGCGCTGTGCATTGCCGCTGGGGCCGCTGGCGCCGCCCAGGCCGCAGATAGCGCGCAGGCCGCCCAGGCTCCGGTTCCGACCGGCCCGACCAGCCAGGCGCCGATGGACGACGCCGCCCAGAAGGGCGTGCTGGTGTTCACGCCGGACTTCTTCGCCACCCTGCGCCCCAACACCGCGCTCGACATGGTCGACCGCCTGCCCGGCTTCGTGGTCAACGACGGAGCCGGCACCCGCGGCTTCGAGGGCTCGGTCGGCAACATCCTGATCAACAACAACCGCCCGGCCTCGAAGAACGACACCGGCTCGAACGTGCTGTCGCGCACGCCGGCCAACCAGGTCGAGCGCATCGAGCTGATCCGCGGCGGCGCGCCCGGCATCGACATGCAGGGCTACGGCGTCGTCGCCAACGTGATCCTGAAGAAGGGCGTCAGCCGCCAGTCGGTGCTGACCTACAACGCCGCCATCTTCGACGGCGGCAAGGACCTCTACGGCGGCTCCTACCAGTTCACCGCCCGCAACGGCGAGAAGAGCTGGGGCGTGACCCTGTCGAACGGCATCAGCTCCAGCGACTCCAACGGCGCCGGCCGCCTGACCCGCAAGAGCGCCTCGGGCGCCCTGCTGCGCGACGAGAGCTATCTCAACGACGGCTACGGCGGCAGCACCGGGATCCGTGGCAACTTCTCGGGCCCGGTCGCCGGCGGCAAGCTGGAGGCCACGGCCAAGTACGGCATCAGCAACTGGGACGAATGGCAGGAGACCGCCTCGGCCACCGCCTTCCGCCGCAGCGCCTACGAGGAAGACAACAAGTCGGGCGAACTGGGCCTGACCTACACCCGCCCCCTGGCCCCGCGCTGGGCGCTGGAGACCCGGGCGATCCACGAATTCAGCAGCTATGACGAGGTGGCGACTTACGGCCAGACCGTCGGCGGCGTCGCCGGCGACCCGGAGCGCTTCACGGCCGAGGGCAAGACCCAGGAATCGATCCTGCGCGCCCTGGTTCGCCACGAGCGCTCGGCCGGCCTGACGATCGAGGCCGGCGGCGAAGTCGCCTACAACATGCTCGACGTCGATCAGGCCTATTCGGTGGGCGGAACGCCGATCGTCCTGCCCTCGGCTTCGGTCAAGGTCGAGGAACTGCGCGGCGAGCTCTTCACCAAGGGCACCTGGCGGGTCAGCCCCAAGCTGACCCTGGAGGGCGGCCTGCGGCTGGAGACCTCGACCATCAGCCAGTCGGGCGACGCCGACCAGGAAGAAAGCTTCTTCTACGCCAAGCCCCGCTTCCAGGCGACCTGGACGCCCAAGGCCGGCCACCAGGTGCGCTTCCGCTTCGAGCGCGAGCTGGGTCAGCTGGATTTCGGCGACTTCGCCGCCTCGGCCGAGTTCGGCGACGGCAACGTCTATGCCGGCAACGTCAACCTGGTGCCCGAGCAGCGCTGGATCTCGGAACTGACCTATGAGCGCCGGTTCTGGGGCCAGGGCGTGGTCGCCCTGACCCTGCGCCACGACGAGATCGTCGGCGTCATCGACCGCCTGCCCCTGCCCGGCGGCCTGTCGGCGACCGGCAACATCGGCGACGGCACGCTGGACAAGCTGGCGCTCAACATCGTGGTCCCGACCGACAAGCTGGGGATCAAGGGCGGCCGCTTCACCTTCAAGAACGACTGGAACCAGACCAAGGTCACCGACCCGACCACCGCCAAGGAACGGCCGATCTCGCAGGTGCGCCCGACCCAGGCCAATATCGGCTTCGAGCAGGACATCGTCGCCTGGAAGACCCAGTGGGGGATCAACTGGCTGCCGCTGCTGGGCCAGGGCACCTATGGCCCCGACCAGACCAGCAAGTGGCGCGGCACGAACTATTACGAGGCCTTCGCCGAGTACAAGCCGACCCCGACCCTGGCCATCCGCGCCCAGCTGAACATCTGGGACGACTTCGTCGTCACCCGCACGGTCTACGCCAGCCGCAGCCCGCGCACGGTGGACTATGTCGAGGTGCGCGACATCGATCCGCGGACCTTCGTGCAGCTGCGGGTGCGCAAGACCTTCTAGGAGCGTTGACGGCGGCGCGGGGCCGGGCCAAAGGCCGATCCTCCCGACGGAGGTCGTCCATGCGTCGCCCGGTTCTCGCCCTGCTGATCGCCTGCACGGGCCTCGCCGTCTCGCAAGGCTATGCAGCGACCCCGGCGGCCGACACGGTGACCATCGACCTGACGGCCGGGCGGCCGGCCAACCGCATCGATCCGGCCGCCGCCCTCGGGGCGGGACTGGACGGCATGGGCCGAGGCGAGGTCGCCCCGCTCTACACCGCCCACAATGTCGCGCGCATGCGCCAGGGCGGCCTCAAGCCGATCACCTATCGCCTGCGCACCGAACTGGGCATCGAGGCCTGGCACTGGAACCCGCGCGGAAGCTGGAGCGATCCGGCCCGCCGCCAGGGCTACTGGACCTCCAGCGACCAGCCCGGTCCGCCGATCCGCCTGAGCCACGGCTACGCCCTGCCCCGGCGCGGCGACAGCGTGGACAACGCCAACAACAGCGGCTTCTCGCGGCTGGACGACGGTGATCCGGAAAGCTTCTGGAAGTCGAACCCCTATCTGGACCCACGCTACACCGGCGCGCCGGCCTTGCCCGAATGGGCCAAGTTCGACCTCGGCGCCAACGGACCGGTCTCAGCCGCGCGCATCCGCTGGGGAACACCCTACGCCGTCGCCTATCGGGTGCAGCACTGGGTGGGGGTCGACGAATACGACCCCGCCGGGCGCTGGGTCGACTTTCCGGGCGGCGCGGTGACCGACGGCCATGGCGGCGAGGCCTTGTTGCGGTTCGAGAAGCCAGTCGAGGCCCGATTCGTCCGTATACTGATGACTAAGTCGTCGGGGACCGCGCCGGTCGGCTCGACCGACGTCCGCGACGGTCTGGGCTACGCCATCCGCGAGGCCGGGTTCGGGACGGTCGACACGGACGGCCGCTTCATCGACCGCGTCCGCCACGCCCGCTCCGGACGTGGACAGACCTACGCCCAGGTGTCGTCGACCGATCCATGGCACCGGGCCATCGACCAGGATCGCGACCTGGAGCAGCCGGGGATCGACCTCGTCTACGCCAGCGGCCTGACGAACGGCCGGCCGATGATGGTTCCGGTGGGGGTGCTGTACGACACGCCCGAGAACGGCGCAGCGCTGATCCGCTACCTGCGCAGCAAAGGTCACCCTGTGACCCAGGTCGAACTCGGCGAGGAACCCGACGGCCAGTATGTCGACGCCGAGAGCTATGGGGCGCTGTACCTAGCCTTCGCCAAGGCCCTGGGCGCGATCGATCCGGCCCTGGTCTTCGGCGGTCCCAGCCTGCAGAGCGGGATCGCCGACACCTGGCTGGACGAGGACCCCGACCATTCCTGGACCCGGCGGTTGATGCGCTACCTGCGCCAGCGCGGTGAGATCGGGCGCCTCGGCTTCTTCTCCTACGAACGCTATCCGTTCGACGATCTATGCGGCGACATCGAGGACAAGCTGCGCGAGCAGACCACGCTGAACGCGGCCCTGTTCCAGCGCTTCGCCGACGACGAGATCCCGGCCGACATCCCCTGGGTGATCAGCGAGTACGGCTTCTCGGCCTATTCGGGGCGGGCGATGGCGCAGATGCCCAGCGCCCTGCTGAACGCCGACATCGTCGGCCAATTCCTGACCCTGGGCGGGGATGCGGCCTACCTGTTCGGCTACGGCCCCAATGTGCCGATCAACCAGCACCTGGCCTGCGCCGGTTACGGCAACATGATGCTGTGGCAGGCCGACGCGAAGGGTCAGGCGCGCTGGCCGATGCCGGCCTATTGGGCCGCGCGGATGATGACCCGCGACTGGGCCGCGCCCGGCGGCGGGGTCCACGAGGTGTGGCCGGCGACCGGAGCGGCGCTCGACGCCAAGGGCCGGCCGCTGGTCACCGCCTACGCCCTGCGCCGGCCGGACGGCCGCTGGGCGGTGATGCTGGTCAATCGCGACAAGACCCATGCCCGGCGCATCGCGCTGGACCTGCTGACCAACCAGGGCCGGCGGCCGGTCGCGGGACCGCTGGACGTCGTCCAGTTCGGCCCCGCGCAATACGCCTGGCGCGACGCGGGGCCGAAAAGCCGGCCCGCGCGCTCGCTACCGCCCCGGCGGTTCACGGCGGCGGCCGGCGCGCTGACGCTGCCGGCCTATTCGCTGACCGTGGTGGGTTGGAAGGGCTGAGGGCGGATCGGCACTCGGCCACCCCAAATCCGCTATTCCCGGCGAAGGCGGGGATCCACGCGGACGTTCAGGAAGAGGCGAGGCTGCGGATCACCTGTGGGCTCGGCTTGGATCCCCGCCTTCGCGGGGATGCTCGATGAAAAATCGGCTCAAGCGCCTGAATGCCTACCCGCCCCAGGCTTCTACTTCTTCAGCCGGTCGATCAGGGCGCTGGTCGAGGCGTCGTGGCTGCCCACAGCGCCGGCTTCCAGTTCCGGCAGGATGCGGCCGGCCATCACCTTGCCCAGCTCCACGCCCCACTGGTCGAAGCTGTTGATCCCCCAGATCACGCCCTCGACGAAGGTCTTGTGCTCATAGAGGGCGATCAGGGCGCCGAAGGTCCGGGGCGTCAGGCGGTCGAGCAGCACCAGGGTCGACGGGCGGTTGCCGGCGAAGGTGCGCTGGGGGGCCAGGGTCGCGATCTCGGCTTCCGAGACGCCCTTGGCCTGCAGCTCGGCGACCACGTCTTGCGTCGTACGGCCGACCATGAAGGCTTCGGCCTGGGCCAGCAGGTTGGACAGCAGCTTCTCGTGCATGCCGGCCGGACCTTCATCCGACTTGGCCAGGCCGATCAGCTCCATCGGGGTGATGTCGGTCCCCTGGTGCATGCACTGGAAATACGCGTGCTGGACGTTGGTGCCCTCGTCGCCGAACACCACGGTGGCCGTGCCGCGCACGGCCGGCTGGCCGTTCGGGCCGACCGACTTGCCGTTGCTCTCCATCTCCAGCTGCTGGAGGAAGGAGGCGAGACGCCGCAGGCGGTGCGAGTACGGAACGACCGAGCGGGCGCGGCGGTCCAGGCCGTTGCGGTTGAAGATCTGGGCCAGCGCCACCAGCACCGGGGCGTTCTTTTCCAGCGGGGCCGAAGCGAAGTGGGCGTCCATCTCGGCCGCCCCGTCGAGAAAGCCCTGGAACACGTCCCAGCCGGCGGCGACGGCCACCGACAGGCTGACCGCCGACCACAGCGAATAGCGGCCGCCGACCCAGTCCCAGAAGCCGAACACCCGCTCGTCCGAAACCCCGAAAGCCGAGGTCTTGTCCAGCGCGGTGGAGACGGCGGCCAGGTGGGCGTTGGCGCCCTGCTCGCCCACGGCCTCGACCAGCCAGGCGCGGGCCGCGGCGGCGTTGGACATGGTTTCCTGGGTGGTGAAGGTCTTGGAGACCACCACGACCAGGGTCTCTTCCGGATCAAGGTCGGCCGTGGTCAGCAGGAACTCGGCGCCGTCGACATTGGCCACGAAGCGCAGGTCGATCTCCGGCTTCACCGGGCGCAGGGCGTCCCACAGCAGGCGGGGACCAAGGTCGCTGCCGCCGATGCCGATGTGCAGGATGGCCTTGAACGGCTTGCCGGTGGCGCCCTTGATCGCGCCCGAGCGGACGGCGTCGGCGAAGGCCTTCATCCGGGTCCGGACGGCCTCGACATCGGCCATCACCGGCAGCCCTTGCGCCTTTATGTCGGCGTCGGCCTTGGCGCGCAGGGCCACGTGCAGCACGGCGCGGCCTTCGGAGCTGTTGATCGCCTCGCCGCCCAGCATGCGGGCGCGGGCGCCTTCGACGTCGGCGGCGTAGGCCAGGTCGAGCGCGGCTTCCAGTCCGGCTTCGTCCCAGGCCTGCTTGGAGAGGTCGAGATGCAGGCCGGCGACGTCGAGGGTCAGGGTCTCGAGGCGCTGGGGCTCGGCGTCGAAGAACTCGACGATGCGCTTCTCCCCGGCGGCCTTGGCGGCGGTTTCCAGGCGGGTCCAGGCAGCGTCGAGGTCGGCCACGGGCAACTCCATATGTGGTAAAACGGTGTTTACGGGAGCGGGCTTACCAAAGGTCAGTCTCGGCGTCATGAAGACCAATGACGTTTTTCGCCTGGAGCGCATGATGTCCTGCGACGCGATCGCCTTTTCCGCCATGTTGTGGCTGGCTTCGACCGGTTCGGCGGCGCCCGTCGACCAGGCTCCGGCCGTGGTGCAACCGGGCCAGGCCCCGGCGTCGGTGGCGGGCGAGCCGCTGTTCGCCGACATCGTCAAAAGGGCCGGCGCGCTGAAGGGCCAGACCGAGGCTTATCGCCAGGCCTTGCCGAAGGACGCCGCCGCCGCGGCCGTCCCGCTCTCTGGCTTCACCGCCTTCAAGGCCGAGATCGAGGCCCTGTCGGCGCTGGACATGAAGGGCCACGTCACCCTGAAGGAACGCGGCGCGGTCGACGACCTCAAATGCATCCTGCGCGGCATCAGCCAGGACCTGCCCGAAAAGCTCTCGGCCATGTCGGCGGCCAAGACCGTCAAGGAGCAGGACCTCGCCCTGCGCGACATGGTCTATCTGCTGAACGACAACGTCGAGGTCATCACGGCGCCGCCGCAGCCGGCGGCTTGAGGCGGGCGCCACCTTCTCTTCCGTAAAACCCCCGCGAAAGCGGGGGCCCAGGCTTTTTCTGAAACGTGGGGCGCTCGACGATAAAACACCTGGGTCCCCGCTTTCGCGGGGATTTTACGGGTGGTGAAGCGCTCTACGCGTCCTTGTACTTCACCGCGCAGCCATAGGGCTGGCTGGACGGCACGGCGACCTTGCGGCCGGCCTTGAGGTCGGCGAGCGCGGCGGCGACGTAGTTCTTGGCGCCGGCGATGTCCTCGACCTTGTTGCTGGGCTTGTCGTCGATGGCGCCCTGGTAGACGACCTGTCCGGCCGGATCGATGACGAACATGTGCGGGGTGGTCTTGGCCTTGTAGGCGGTGGCGATCACGCCGTCGGAGTCGAGCAGCAGGGTGGTCGGCTTGGCGCCCTTGGCGCTCATCCAGGTCCTGGCCTGGGCGCCGTCGGCGAAATAGCCCTGCTTGCCGGGGGCCGAGGAGGCGACGCTGAGCCAGACCACGCCGTCGGCCGTGGCGGCCTGCTGCAGGCCCTGCATGTTCCCGGAATAGTGCTTCTTCACATAGGGACAGCCCTCGTTGACCCATTCGAGCACGACGGTCTTGCCCTTGAACTCGGCCAGCGAGCGGGTCTTGCCGTCGATGTCCCTGGCGGTGAAGCCCGGGGCTGGCGCGGCGAGCGCGAAACTGGGGGCGAGCACGACCAGCGGGGCGCTGGCGACGATCAGGCGACGGGTGATCATGGGGAACCTCCGAGGGGCGACAGTCGGCGTTGCGAGACATTCTCACGGATCGTCCTGCGGTGGAACAGCGCACCGGGCGCGCAATCTTTTGTCGCGAACGGCCAAGCTTGCCCATGAGCGCTTGATCCGCCGCATTTCGGCCGCCAGAAGACGGCATCGCTCGCCCCGTTTCTCCCCGAACGCCACGATCATGACGCTCCGCTCCAAGCTTTCCCTCGTCGCCGCTCTGACCGCCGGCCTCGCCGTAGCCGCCTGCACGACGACCAAGGAGACGACCGTCTTCGTACCGGTGGTGGCGCCGACGCCGCCCAGCTCGCTGACGCCGCAGCCGATCATGCTGTTCAACCAGGCCAAGGAGGGGCGCAAGCTCTTCACCCTGGAGGCCGAGTTCCCCTATTGCGACGTCGAGACCGGCAAGGTGATCGTCGTGCCGCGCTGGTACGTCACCGACTTCGCCAGCGTGCCCTGGTACGGCCAGGGCTTCATCGACCCGCAAGGGCCGACGGCGCGCGCCGCCATCGTCCACGACTGGCTCTATGCGGTGGGCGAGCCGGGCAAGCGGGCCGAGGCCGACGCCATCTTCCTGCGCGCCATGCTGAAGTACGGGGTCAAGCCGTTCCAGGCCAACCTCGCCTACCAGGCCGTCAAGACCGGCGGCGAGCGGGGCTACGCCCTGCCCGGCGACTGGATGTTCATCGACCCGCGCCGCCAGGACGTGCGCCAGCCGCCGCCTTTCGCCCGGCCGAAGACCGGCGCGGTGCGGATCATGCCGCGCTGCCAGGGCTTCGAGGCGCTGATCCAGACCGGCTGGCGGGCCTATCCCCTGCCCCGGCCGGTGATCGCCGCCCCGCCGCCGGTGACGACCACGCGCACGCCGATCGACGACGTGAGGGCGCGCCTGCCCTGGGGCGGCGACAAGAAGAAGTAGAGGCCGCTAGCGGCGACGCCGGAGCCAGACCACCGCGGCGAGGCCCAGCAGCAGCACGGCCATGATCAGCAACGCCGGGTTCGGCGCCCGCCCGGTCGTCAGCGGCCAGGCCGAAGCCAGGGCGAAGGCGACGCCGATCGCCACGAGCGCCGCGACGCTTCCCCGAAGGTTGCGGATGAGATCGTCCATGGGTTGAAGCTCCCACAGGACGCGCGAGCGGACAAGGCCGCGCTCTTTCCACCATTGCCCAGCTTGATCGTGGGTCGTACGGCTAGGCCATGCTCGACTTCCTGTGGACCCTGAAGGGTTCGATCCCGCTGGACCCGACGACCGCCTACGGGGGCGTTCTCGACCGCGTGGCGACCCTGCTCGAGCAGCAGAACAAGCCGCCCCGGCGCGTCGAGGCCAATGTCGTGACGTTCAAGACGCCGTTCTCGTCGTTTCGGCGCAGTTGGAAGGCCCTGCAGATCTACAACGAAGGCCGGTTCTGGACCGAGCACGGCCTGGACGGGCGGGTGCTGCGCTATCAGCTGAACTGCCTGCATCTGCTGCTGGTCTGCGTGCTATTCGCCGTCTTCTTCGCCTTCATTTCCTTCAAGGCTGGGCCGGGCGAGAAAGACGTCACCCTGCACGGCGCCTACTTGCTCGCCGCTGTCTACGCCGTGAATATGCTGGTGGGCTGGTTCCGCGCCACGCGGGTGATCCGAGAGGCCGTGCGCGGCCGCTAGGGCTTCCTGGCCAGTCCGCGCAGGCGGACCTTGTCGAGGCTCAGCGCCAGGCCGGCGTTGCGGCCGGCCAGGGTCGCCACCCGGTACTCGGCCGCGCCGCCGAGGATCAGCGAGGCCTCGGAGGGGTTGAGGCCATAGTCCTGCTCCAGCCACTGGATCATCGCCCCGGTCGCCGCCCGGGCCGCCTCGTCCAGCGACGCAGCCTGGCCCAGCACGGTGATGCGGTCGGCGGTCTCGATGCGCGGCGCGGCCAGCGGTCGCGAGGGCAGCAGCTCGACGCTGAACTCGACGTCCAGCGAGGTCTCCAGCGCCCACTGGGTGGTCTCGCCGTCGCCCTGCAGGGCGTGGCCGTCGCCGAGGAACAGCATGGCGCCGGGCTGGAACACCGGCAGGTAGACCGTGGCCCCCTCGCCGATCTCGTTGAAGTCCATGTTGCCGCCCCAGCGGCCGCTGTCGCCCGCCGACTGCGGCGGAAAGCCGAAATCCGGCGCCACGCCCAGCCCGCCCAGCATCGGCCGGACGGGGACGGCGTAGTCCTTCAGCCGCTCGGGCGGATCCTCCAGGCGCGCCAGCCCGGCCGCGCGGTCCAGCCGCCAGCGGACCGGCTTGCCCAGCCCCGCCGATCGCGCGGCCAGGCCCAGCGACATGGCCCGGCCGGCCACCCCGTCCAGGCTGTCGGCATAGTCGCGATTGAGCGTCAGCTTGCGGATGTGGATCGCCAGCACGTCGCCGGCCTTGGCCCCGGCGACGAGGAACGGCCCGGTCTGGGGATTGCCGTAGAGCGCCGCTACCTTGCCCTGCTCGTCGACGCCGCCGGAATCGATCGTGCGGGTCGCCACGACGTCGCCGGGCCGGATGACTAGGGCCGGCGGCAGGTCGGCGGTGAAGGTGTTGGAGAAGCTGGCGGGCGAATAGGTCACCCGCCCCGGCGGTCCCGTCGGGATCTCCAGCCGCAGGGCGGTGAAGGCGTGGCGGGCGCGGGCCTTGTTGCTGGTGTCGGGATAGTCGGCCCAGCCGGTCAGGACGCCGTCCCGCTGCGTCGCCTCATAGCGGTGCGGAACGCCGTGGCTGTCGACGGCGACGAAGCTGAGCTTGTCGCCGCGCCGGCTGCCGGTCAGGGTCCAGTCGTCGACCGCGCCCGACAGAGCCCCATCCTTGGCGTCCAGCGTCAGCACCGAATGCTCGGCGTTGCCCCACCGGTCGACCGACATCAGCCAGGTCTGAGGCGCGGCCGCCGCCGGTCCCGCCAACGCCAGGATCGCCCCGAAAACAACCCAAGCCCGCATCTCGCCCTCCGCCCCTGGGGTGCGAGCCGCACGGTAGCGACGCGGCGGGAGGTGACAAATGAAGCTTCTGACAGGTTCAGCGGTCAGCCCGCCGCCCTGGTCGCCGCCAGCCGCAGGCCCAGCCCGACGAACAGCGCGCCCATGGCCCGCTGAAGCCACAGCGCCACCCTGGCGTTGCGACGCAGGCTCGTCGTCAGGCGCGCGGCGGCGGCGATCAGCATCAGGTTGATGACGATGGCCGTCATGTTTGCCGTGACGCCCAGCAGGATCAGCTGCGCGGTCGCATGACCGGCGGAAGGCTCGACAAACTGCGGCAGCAGGGCGACGTAGAACACCGCCACCTTCGGATTGAGCACGTCGCTCCAGAAGCCCTGCCAGAAGATCGCGCCCAGGCCGGCCCCGCGCATCTCGCCGTCAGCCAGTTCGCTGGCCGCCGTCCGGCTGAGCAGGGCGCGGACGCCCAGATAGACGAGATAGGCCGCGCCCGCCCATTTGACGATCTCGAAGGCCGTCGCCGAAGCCAGCAGCAGCGCCGAAAGGCCCGCCACGGCCGCCGCCAGATGCACGTAGGCGCCGGCGTTGATCCCCAGCGCGGCCATGGCGCCGGCCCGTCGCCCCTGGGCCAGGGTGCGGGTCAGCATGTAGGCCATGTCCGGTCCCGGCACGAGCACCAGGACGACGCTGGCCGTCACGAACAGCAGGTAGGCGTGCAGGCTCATGCGGCGATGATTGCGCGCGCTCCCGACAACGCAACCTCAAATCGCAACACCCGCCCGAAGGCGAGCCGGCCTGCTCAGCCCTTGGCCGCCTTCTCCACCGCCTCGATGACCAGGCCCTCGGTCAGCAGCTGGGGCAGGATGACGGGGGCGCCGCCGCCCTTGGGATAGACGAGATAGAGCGGCACGCCGGCGCGGCCCTGCTCGGCCAGGGCCTTGGCGATCGTGGCGTCGCGCTTGGTCCAGTCGGCCTTCAGCAGGACGGCGTTCTGGGCCTTGAAGGCGTCGGCAAGGCGCGCGCCCGACAGGGCGGTCCGCTCGTTGACCTTGCAGGTCACGCACCAGTCGGCGGTGAAGTCGACCATCACCACCTTGCCCTCGGCTTGCAGGGCGGCGACGCGCTCGGGGCTCCAGGGCTCGGACGTGAGGCCCGGGCCGGCGACCTGCGCCGCCTGCGAGCCCGCCGCGGCGGCCGGGGCCGGGACCTGCAGCGCGCCGACGGTCAGGGCGACGCCGCCGGCCAGGCCCGCCAGGGCGAAGCCGAAGGCCACCAGCGGGGTCTTGCCGGCGAAGCGGCGGGTCTCGCCCAGGCCGTAGGCCCAGGCGGCGAAGGCGACCAGCACGGCGGCGGCCAGCAGCAGGGCCAGGGCGATCCCGCCGGCCTGCTGGCTGAACACCCAGACCAGCCAGGCGGCCGCGCCGTACATCGGGAAGGCCAGGGCGTGCTTGAGCACGTCCATCCACGGACCGGGCCGGGGCAGCTTGCGCAGCAGGCCCGGAACGAAGGCCAGGATGACGAAGGGCGCGGCGAAACCGAGCGCCAGGGCCAGGAACACCAGCAGGGCGAAGGCCGGCGGCTGGGTCAAGGCGAAGCCCAGCGCCCCGGCCATGAACGGCGCGGTGCAGGGGGCGGCGACGATCACCGCCAGGGCGCCGGTCAGGAAGGCTCCGGCCAGGCCCGAACCGCCCGAGACGCGGCCGGCCGCCCCTTGCGCCGCGGCGCCGACTTCAAAGACGCCCGACAGGTTCAGGGCCACCAGCAGCATCAAGAGCGACAGCACCGCCACAACGGCCGGCGATTGCAGCTGGAAGCCCCAGCCCACCGCCTCGCCGCCGGCCCGGACGGCGATCAGCAGTCCGGCCAGCGCCAGGAAGGTCGCCACCACGCCGCCCAGGAAGGCCAGGCCCTGCACGCGGGTCTTGCCGGCGTCGTGGGCATGGGCGGCCAGGCTGGCGGCCTTCATCGACAGCACCGGGAAGACGCAAGGCATCAGGTTGAGGATCAGGCCGCCGAGAAAGGCGAACAGCAGGGCGACCGGCAGGCCGCCCGCGAGGCTGGAAGCGACCGTGTCGCCGCCGGCCTGCGAAGAACCACCGGTCGAACCGGCGCCGGCCGCGGGCAGAGAGCCTAGCCCTACGGAGCCCGGAAGGGGCGCTCCTTCGACAGCGGTGATCTCGTATGAGCCGCCCTTGGTGGCCACGACGCCGACCAGTTCCTTCACCGGCTCGGTGGCCTCGGGACCGAAGGCGAAGCCGGGAGCCAGGGTCAGGGTCAGGCCGTCGGGCCCGCGCTCGATGGCCTGGGGCGCGGCGTGGTCGATGACCTGGCCGGAATAGGGGAAGAAATAGGCGTCGGCGAAGTCGCCGCCCTTCAGCGCCGCGCCGGTGACCGACAGCTTCACGGCCTGGCCGTCGCGGGTCCACACCGCCTTGAGGCCGGCCGGCTTGGGGGCCTTGGCCAGCACGGTCGCGACCACCTCGCCCCACTTGGGATCCGGCTTGGCCGGGCCGGCGACGACCGGCAGCGTCAGGGTCACCACTGCGTCCTCGGGAACGCAGATCTCCTCGCAGACCAGGAAGGCGGCGGCGGCCCTGAGGGTCACGGTCTGCCCCGGCTTGGCCGAGGCCGGCACGGTGATCGGCACGGGCAGCAGCACCTCGCCGTTGTAGGCGTAGTCCTGCAGGGGCCCGACGCGCACCCGTTCGGGGGTCGGCCAGACGATGTCGCCGGCGGTCCAGCCGGCCGGCAGGGTCCAGACGATCTTGGTCGCGTCGCCGGCGTCGCCCGGGTTGCGCCAGTAGGTGTGCCAGTGGGTCTGGATCTTCTGGCGCAGGGCCACGAACACCGTCGAGCCGGGCACGGCCGCGGCCTCCTGGGAAACCAGTTCGACCTCCAGGTGACCGGTCTTGACCACCTCGGCGCGGACAGGCCCCGCGACGGCGGCGAAGAGGGCCAGGGGGGCCAGGACGGCGGCGAACAGACGGCGCGACAGCATCGGCGACCTTGCAAAGAAAACTCGCGAAGACACATGGCCCGTGCGCGCGCTCTCGACAACCGTCAAGCCGTCGTGGTCAGGTCGGGGAACGCTTCGAACCAGGGGAATTCATGCCCGCTTCCTTCGACGACATCGAGATCGGCCAGGTCGTGACCCTGGGAACCACGGTGGTGGACGAGCGGGCCCTGGCGACCTTCATCGCCGCCTTCCAGCCGGGCTGGGACCTGTCGCTGGGCGCGCCCGACGCCATGGTCTTCGCCATCTGGAGCCGCCTCGACAGCGAGGCCACCGCAGACTGGCCGCAGACCAAGCGGGTGGGCGTCGACGCCCTGCGCTGGCTGCGCAATCCGCCGGCTGGCGAACTCCTGCGCGGCCGTATGACGGTGATGGGCAAGGACCCGGTCGGCGAGGGCAAGGGCATCGTCATCGCCCAGCAGGACCTGCTCGACGAGGCCGGCCGGCTGGTGTTCTCGTGCCTGACGCGGAGCATTTTCGCGCGCTGAGAGGAAAACCCCCTCAGTCGCTTCGCGACAGCTCCCCCAGAGGGGGAGCATCTTGATGGCGCGACGTCGGTCGCGATCCTCCCCCTCTGGGGGAGGTGGCCCGGAGGGCCGGAGGGGGTCTTAAGCCGCCGTCGGGGTCGCGATCTCGCGGGCCAGCAGCACGTGCACGGCGTCGGCCGAGCGGGCCTGGCGCAGCTGTTCACGCAGGTCGGGCTGGCGCAGCATGCGCGAGACGCGGGCCAGGGCGCGCAAATGCTGGGTGTTGGCCTCGGGCGGGGCGAACAGGGCCAGGAACAGGTCGACCGGCTTGTCGTCCAGCGCGTCGAAGGCGACGGGGGTTTCCAGGCGGACGAACACGGCGCGGACGCGGTCCAGGCCCGGCACGCGGGCATGCGGCAGGGCCACGCCCTGGCCGACGCCGGTGGAGCCGGCGGCCTCGCGCTCGACCAGACCGTCCAGCGCAAGGTCGGAATCGACGCCCAGCACGCGCCCGGCGACGTCGGCGATGACGCCGAGCACCTGGCGCTTGTCCTTGGCGCTGACGCGCAGGGTCACAGCCCCCTGGTCAAGAAGATCGCCGATCATCATGGACTTCAACTAGCTCGCTCTATGCCGGCCGCCGAAACACGGCCGCCGCGGTCCCGGAAACGCGCCGGGACCGCTTAGGCTCCAGCTAGCTCAGGGTCGAGCCGTTTCCGTTCAGCGGCTTGGTGCGCTCGGGGTCGATCCAGCCGATATTTCCGTCCGGCCGGCGGTAGACCACCGACAATCCGCCATGGGCGGCGTTCCTAAACACGATTGCCTGGGACTCGGTCAAGTCCAGTTCCATGACAGCCATCGAAACGGTCATCGTCTTGAGGGCGGCCTGGGTTTCGGCGATGACCATGGCCGACGGGGCGCCGGCGGGGTGGGCTTCCTCAGTGGCCCAATCTTCCTGGTCGCCGCCCTCCTCGCCGTCGGGCGCGCGCAGCACGTAGAAGGCCGCGTTCTCGGCCTGCTTGGCGGTGGCGGCGATCGAGTGGCTCTTGAGCCGCTGCTTGTACCGCCTTATCCGCGTCTCGATCTTGGCCAGGGCCTGGTCGAACGCCATGTGGGCGTCGCCGCCGGAGCCGTGGCTCAGAAGCTGCTGGCCCGAAGCCAGCTTGACCGAGCAATCGACGCGGAAGGCGTAACCCTCCTTACTGATCACGACGTCGGCGTCACCGCCGCGGTCGAAATACTTACCGATGCTCAGGGTGATTTCGTCGGCGACTCGCGCTCGCAGAGCCTCACCAACGTCGACATGCTTGCCGGAGATTTGGACTTGCATGCCCTATCAACGCGCCCGTCCGGGGGCGGTGTCAAGCGGGAGGAAAAGGGCCTCAGAAGAGTCCCGAAATGACCCCGATCAGGCTCTTGACGGCGGCCGTCACGACACTAGCGCTGACGAAAAGCAGGGCCGTGCTGCCGGCCGCCATCAGGTAACCGAGCAGCGCGAGCAGGCCGTCGCGCTGCAGCAGCGCCAGGGCCAGGACGGCCACGGTCGCGCCAGGCGCCAGATTTCCCAAGGGAATCGGCAGCACCAGCACCAGGGCCAGCAGGGTGCAGACCACGCCGATGAAGCGCTCGCCGCCGGTCGAGAACAAAAAGCCCAGACGCGGCCTGGTCACCACCTCCAGGCGGCGCAGAACGGGGGTGATCTTGCGGAAAAGCCCCCTTAGGTCGTCGCGCTTAAGGGGTTTTTCCACGAGCCGCTCGGGCAGCCACGGCGCGTTGGCGCCCAGGGCGATCTGCGGCGCCAGCAGCAGGATCGGCAGCGACAGCAGGGTTGACGAGCCCGGCGGCAGGGGCAGGCAGTTGAGCAGGCCGAACACCAGCAGCGTCGCCCCGAAGGCCCGGCTGTCGAAGGCCTCCAGCATCTGACCGACGGTCAATACGGGCCGGGGGTCGTCGCCGAACCCCTCGATCACGTCGGACAGTTTCTCCTGGCTCATGCGCGGTCCTGTTTCACCCTTCCCTATAACGCGGGAAACGGCCGGACCGCTTGCTCGAAAGCGTCACAGGCGGGGAGAAACAGGGTGCGGCGTCGCGTCGCAGGGGCCGGAGAACCTGCTCAGCAGGCTTCCTTGATCAGCCGGCGGCGCTCGACCGACGAGGGGATGCGCATGGCCTCGCGGTACTTGGCCACGGTGCGGCGGGCGATGTCGACGCCGGCGGCCTTCAGGATCTCGACGATGCGATCGTCGGAATGGACGTCGGCCTCGCGCCGCTCGGCCTCGACCAGACCCTTGATCTTGTGGCGGACGCTGGCGGCCGAGTGGGCCTCGCCGCCTTCCGACGACTGGATGGCCGAGGTGAAGAAGAACTTCAGCTCGAACACCCCGCGCGGGGTGGCGACGTACTTGTTGGAGGTGACGCGGCTGACCGTGCTCTCGTGCATGCCGATGGCGTCGGCGACGGTCTTCAGGTTCAGCGGACGCAGGTGCTCGACGCCATAGGCCAAAAAGCCGTCCTGCTGGCGCACGATCTCGCTGGCCACCTTGAGGATGGTCTTGGCCCGCTGGTCGAGGCTTTTGACCAGCCAGTTGGCGCTGGCGAAGCTGTCGGAGACGAAGGTCTTTTCCTGGTCGCTGCGCGCGCCCTTGGAGACGCGGGCGTGGTAGCGCTGGTCGACCAGCACGCGCGGCAGGGTGTCGGTGTTCAGCTCGACGTGCCACATGCCGCCCAGGCCTTCGCGGACGTGGACGTCGGGCACCAGGGTCTGGGGCGGATCGCTGTGGAAGGCCGCGCCCGGGCGAGGCGTCAGGCCCCGGACCTCGGCGATCATCTCGCGCAGGTCCTCGTCGTCGACGCCGCAGATCTTGCGCAGCGCGACGAGGTCGCGGCGGGCCAGCAGGTCGAGATTGTCGAGCAGGGCGGCGATGGCCGGGTCGTAGCGGTTGGCGTCGCGCAGCTGCAGTTCCAGGCACTCGCGCACGTCGCGGGCGGCCACGCCGCAGGGCTCGAAGCCCTGGACGACCTTCAGCACGCGCTCGATGCGCTCCAGCTCGCAGCCCAGGCGCTCGGCGATCTCCCAGAGATCGGCGCGCAGGTAGCCGCCAGCGTCCACGGCGTCGATCAGGATGGCGGCGATGGCCTCGTCGGCGGGCGACAGGCCGGCCAGGACCAGCTGGCCGTTGAGATGCTCGGAAAGGGTCTCGGGACGGTTCAGGGCGCCTTCGAAATTGTCGTCGCCCTCGAAGCTGCCGCCGCCGCCGGCGCGCGACCAGTCGATCTGGCCGCCGGCGTGCTCGGCGTCGGCGCTCTCGCCGTCGCCCGTGGCGCGCTCGCCGGGGGAGACGTCGTCGCCGGGCGTGTCCATCTCGCGGTTGGCCGCGGAGTCCGACACGTTTTCCATGCCCAGGTTCTCGACGGCCCGCTCGGGCTCGCCGTCGCGCTCGACCTCGCGCTCGCTGTCGTCGCGTTGCAGCAGCGGATTACGCTCGAGTTCGGCCTCGACGAAGGCGTCGAGCTCGATGTTCGACAGTTGCAGAAGCTTGATGGCCTGCTGCAGCTGCGGCGTGATGACAAGGCCCTGGCCCTGCCGGATGTCGAGTCTTGGGCTGAGCGCCAACGCGCCCTCCTGGCAAATCGAACGAAACTTACGATCGCCATTGAAAGGGCAGTCTGGTTAACGGGGCGCGAACGCCAGCAAATATCGGGCCAGTGCGACCATCCGTCCTCGGAAAAAGAAAAAGGCCTTGCAGAACAAGGCCTTTCTCGAGGTCGATGCGGCGAGACGACGCCGCCTCAATCGTGTCCGAGGCCTTAAGCCCGGTCGGCGAAGCTGTCGCCCAGGTAAACCCGGCGCACTTCCGGATTGTCGACGATCTCCTTCGGCGAGCCCTCGAAGAGCACCTCGCCGGCGGCGATGATCGAGGCCCGATCCACCATGTCCAGCGTCTCGCGGACGTTGTGGTCGGTGATCAGGATGCCGATGCCGCGGTTCTTGAGGTAGTTCACGACCTCGCGGATGTCGGAGATGGCCAAGGGGTCGATGCCGGCGAAGGGTTCGTCGAGCAGCATGAACGACGGCTCGCTGGCCAGGGCCCGGGCGATTTCCACGCGGCGGCGCTCACCGCCCGACAGGGCGACGGCCGGCGACTTGCGGATATGGGTGATCCGCAGCTCTTCCAGGATGCTGGTCACCGTCTCGCGGGCCTTGCGCGCGTTCTTCTCGCGCATCTCGACCACGGCCATGACGTTCTGCTCGACCGTCATGCCGCGGAAGATCGAGGCTTCCTGCGGCAGGTAGCCGACGCCGAGGCGCGCGCGCTGGAACATCGGCTGGGCCGTGATGTCCTCGCCGTCGAGATAGATCGAGCCGTAGTCGGCGGCGATCAGGCCGGTGACCATGTAGAAGGTGGTGGTCTTGCCGGCGCCGTTGGGGCCCAGCAGGCCGACGACCTCGCCGCGCTTGAGGCGCAGAGAGACGTTCTTGACCACGGCCCGGTCGCCGAAGGTCTTGCCGACGCCGTCGACATAGAGACCGTCCTCGGTCGGGCCGCCCCCAAGGGTTTGAAACTGCATTTATACGGCCTCAGGGCTTGGCGGCGGGCTTCTTGGAATCGTCGGACGTGCTGGGATAGACCACCGCGCGCACGCGGTTCTTCTTGCCGGCGCCCTTGGCGCTGGACTCCATGCGCACGTCGTTGGTCTTGGTGTTGACCACCATGCGGTCGCCGCGCGCCACGTCCTGGCCCTGCACGGCCACCACGTTGCCGGTCACCACGATGGTGTCGGACGAATAGTCGTAGGTCGCCCGGTCGCCGCGCACCACCTGCTTGGGGGTGACGTAGAAGACCTCGCCCTCGGCCTCGACGCGGTCGACGTTGCCGCAACCGTTGCCGCCACCGCCGCCGCCGGCCTTCTTCTGATTGTAGAGGGTCATCTTGGCGGCGCGCAGGCGCGAGGTCTCCTGCAGCACCTCGACGGCGCCGCGGAAGATGGTCTTGCACTGGCTGGAGATGGTCTCCTGCTCGTCGGCCGAGATGTCGACCGGCGCGCTGGAATTGTTCTGCGCCATGGCCGGGCCAGCCATCAGGCCGCCCAGGAGGCTCGCGGCGACGCCAGCGACCGCCATTGCTCGTTTCATCGACCTCGCCCTCATCTGTCGCATCGTCCTTTGGTCCCGTCAGTTGCCGTCGCCGTCGACGCGATCGAGGCGCGTACGGACTCCACCGCGGAAAACGATGCGGTCGCCCTTGTCATATACGGAATAAGCGTTGGATTTCACCTGTCCTGTAGGACCTTCGCCCTGCAGCACGGATTCACCAGTGATCACGCCGGTCTTGGTGTCGACGAAAGCCTCGTCCGACGCGAAGCGATAGCCGCCCCCGTCGTCCATGCGCACGTCGCCGCGCAGCACGAGCTTGAGGTTGTCCTCGCGATAGACGCCGCTCTTGGACGTCACCCGGCTGGGCTTGGGCTCGTCAATGCCCAGGGTCAGGGTCGGATCGTCCAGCAGCACGCGCTTGAGGTCGGCGTCGTCGCGGACCGCCGAGCGGGCCGTGATCAGGAAGGCGCGCCCGTCGCTCGACTGACCGTAGAAGCGCGGGTTGAGCATGCGGATCTGGGCCTGCGGCCTTTCCGGCGCGCGTTCGGCCGCCGTCACCGTCAGCCAGACCACCTGGCCCACGGCCGAGCCGATCAGGGCCAGGATGGCGACGGGCAGGGCCGCGCGCGCGGCCCGGACCAGGCGCGAGCGCCGGCGCCAGCGCCGCAGATCGCGCTTGAAGCCGCTCCTCATCGCCACGTCCGACACCGTCCGGGTCTCCCTTAAGCGTGCGCGAAGATGTCGACGTCTTCCCAACCGGCCAGGTCGAGCGCGGCGCGGTGGGGCAGATAGTCGAAGGCGGCCTGGGCCAGGGCCATGCGGCCCTCGCGCACCAGCATGGTGTTCAAACGCTCGCGCAGGCCATGCAGGTGCAGGACGTCCGAAGCGGCGTAGGCCACCTGCTCGGGGCTCAGCGAGGCCGCGCCCCAGTCCGAGCTCTGCTGGGCCTTGGACAGCTCCACGCCCATCAGTTCGCGCGTCACGTCCTTGAGGCCGTGGCGGTCGGTATAGGTGCGGGCGAGCTTGGAAGCGATCTTGGTGCAGTACACAGGCGCCGTCATGACGCCCAGATGCAGCAGGAACATGGCGATGTCGAAGCGGCCGAAGTGGAAGAGCTTCAGCACGGCCGGGTCGGTCAGCAGCTTCTTCAGGTTCGGCGCGTGATAGGTCGAGCGGTCCAGGCGCACCACGTGGGCGTCGCCGTCGCCGGACGACAGCTGCACCACGCACAGCGGATCGCGCCCGAGGCGCAGGCCCATGGTTTCCGAATCGATGGCGATCGCGGTCGCCCCGGCGAACACGCCGTCGGGCAGGTCGCCTTCATGAACAAAGCTGGCCAAGTGTCTTTCGTCTCCACGCGTCGGCGTCGTCGCGAACGGCGCCGCTCCGACGCCTTATAGTGGGACGTCGGCGATGCACGCCAGATGAACCGAATATCTATTGCATGGAAAGCTTGGAACCACCCCGCTCCTCGCATCTGCGAGGGTTGGTAAGGGGTGGTGCCCAGGAGAGGACTCGAACCTCCACGACCTTTCGGTCACTGGCACCTGAAGCCAGCGCGTCTACCAATTCCGCCACCTGGGCCCGCGGCGCAACCCGTTGGGCCGCTGCGAGGGCCGGACGTTTATGCAAAGGTTCTGGCGGCGTCAATCGCATTTCTCACTTTTCTTGCGAACATCCCCAGGCTCGTCTAATCCCCCCTTCATCGCAGCGACGAGGAATGAAGATGCAGGGTCTGGTCACGGTGTTCGGCGGCTCGGGCTTCGTAGGAAGCCAGGTGGTGCGCGCCCTCGCCAAGGCGGGCTATCGCGTACGCGTAGCCGTGCGTCAGCCCAATCTGGCCTATCGCATGCGCATGCTGGGCGATGTCGGTCAGATCGAGGTCTTCCAGGCCAATGTGCGCAACGAGGCCTCGGTGGCCCGCGCGCTCGACGGCGCCGAGGCGGCCGTGAACCTGGTGGGCGTGCTTTGGGAAAGCGGCCGCCAGCAGTTCCAGTCGCTGCACGCCATGGGCGCCAAGATCGTGGCCGAGCAGGCCGCCGCCGCCGGCGTCAAGCGCCTGGTGCAGGTCTCGGCCATCGGCGCCAACGCCGAGTCGGGCAGCAAGTACGCCCGCACCAAGGCCGAGGGCGAAGCCGCCGTCCGCGCCGCCTTCCCGGCCGCCACGATCGTGCGCCCGTCGGTGGTGTTCGGCCCCGAGGACAAGTTCTTCAACAAGTTCGGCCAGCTGGCCGCCCTGGCGCCCGCCCTGCCGCTGGTCGGCGGCGGCCAGACCAAGTTCCAGCCGGTGTTCGTCGGCGACGTCGCCGCGGCGATCGCCAAGATCATCGCCACGCCGGGCGCCGCGGGCCAGACCTTCGAGCTGGGCGGCCCGACCGTCTACAGCTTCAAGGAACTGCTGGAGTTCGTGCTGACCGAAACCGGCCGCGCCCGCGTGCTGGCGCCCCTGCCCTGGCCGCTGGCCGGCGTGGTGGGCAAGCTGGGCGACATCCAGGCCTCGCTGCTGCCGCTGGCCCCGCCGCTGACCACCGATCAGGTGGCGCTGCTGAAGGCCGGCGACAATGTCGTGACGCCGGGCGCCAAGGGCCTGGCCGACCTGGGCGTGGTTCCCACCGCCGTCGAGGCCGTGGTTCCGTCCTACCTCTACCGCTACCGCAAGGGCGGCCAGTACGCTCCGACCCCGGCCGGCGCGTTCTGATCTGATGGCGACGCGGCGGACATGGATCATCCTGTCCGTCGCGGCCGCCGTTGTGGCGCTGCCTGCTCTCTGGGTCGCCCGCTATAGCTGGGCGAGCCAAGTCGAGGTCGAAACGCTGCGAGCCTCCGGCTATGGCGAGTTCACGACGCGGGGCGTCTTCACGTCACCTTGCCGCGCCAGCGAAGCCGCCAGCGCCTTCCTGGCCCAAGGCCCCGGCCACCCCGAGACCAAGGGCTATCTCTGCACCCCGTTGATCGGCCCCACGCGGATTCTCCCCGCACCATCGGCCCCGATCGAGTGGGACTGACCGCCGGGTCGGATGCCGAAACAGAAAACCCCGCGCCGGTCGCCCGACGCGGGGTTTTCTCTGACCCAAGCCCTTCGGGTCAGCGCGGGAAGTAGATGAACGCCAGGCCGGCGATGCCGGCGGCGATGCGCCACCAGGCGAAGGGCGCGAAGCCGCGCTTGCCGATGAAGTCGATCATGTACTTCACCACCACCAGGCCCGACAGGAACGAGACCACGAAGCCGATGGCGATGATCCCCGCCTGGCTGGCGTCGATGTCCTTGTAGCTCTTGATCAGGTCCAGGCCGAAGGCGCCGACCATGATCGGAATGGCCATGAAGAACGAGAACTCGGCGGCCGCCTTGCGCTCGACCCCCAGCAGCATCGAGCCGACGATGGTCGAGCCCGAGCGCGACACGCCCGGCAGCAGCGACAGGCACTGGAAGAGGCCGATGAAGAAGGCCGTCTTCAGCGACAGCTTCATGCCGTCGTGCTCGCGGGCCGGCGGCGCCTTCTTGTCGACGATCAGCAGCAGGATCCCGCCGATGATCAGCGAGACGCAGATCACCTGCGGCAGGAACGGGTTCTCGAAGAAGTGCTTGATGACGCCGTGCAGGGCCAGGCCCGCGGCGAAGGCCGGGATGCAGCCGATGATGACGCTGAGCGCGAACCGCCGCGCCTCCGGCTTGGTCGGCAGGCCGACGACCACGCCCCAAAGGCGCTGGAAGTAGAGCGCCACCACCGCCAGCACGGCGCCCAGCTGGATCAGCACGACGAAGGTGTCCCAAGGCGTGGCGGGCAGCATCATCGCCTTGGCCGCCAGCAGCAGGTGTCCGGTCGATGAGACGGGAATGAACTCCGTCAGGCCCTCGATCAGGCCCAGCACGATCGCGATCAGCCAATCCGGCATGTCATTCCCTTGTGAAACAGGCTCTTGCGAGCGGAAACGGGCGTGCGCCCGACACGGTAAAAAAAGGGTTTATCCATAAAGTGGACTATTTGAGGGCATAGATGCGAGTCGATCGCAATGCCCATGGCGGCATCACGGATATATTTGTCCCAAGATTTGACCACCGCATTCTTATTGCCCGGGAGAGTCCGTATGAGGCCCTCGCAAGCAAATTTTTCCCCGGCATCGGGGGCGAGGGAAGCGCATGGCCGAGCGCATGTTGAAATTCACGACCGTCTCGCGTCGCACGCCTGAAAAGCGGGCGGCCGAAGAGCGTAATGGCGACTTTCACGAGATCTACGCCGACTTCATCGACGCCAAAGCGACCGAGCAGGCCTCGCGTTGCTCGCAATGCGGCGTGCCCTACTGCCAAACCCACTGCCCGCTGCACAACAACATCCCCGACTGGTTGCGGATGACCGCCGAGGGCCGGCTGGAGGAAGCCTACGCCCTGTCGCAGGCCACCAATTCCATGCCCGAGGTCTGCGGTCGGATCTGCCCGCAGGACCGCCTCTGCGAAGGCAACTGCGTCATAGAGCAGTCGGGTCACGGCACCGTGACGATCGGCTCGGTCGAACGCTACCTGACCGACAAGGCCTGGGAAAACGGTTGGGTGAAGCCGCTGACCGCCAAGGCCGACCGCGGCCAGTCGGTCGGCATCGTCGGCGCCGGCCCCGCGGGCCTGGCCGCCGCCGAGAAGCTGCGCGAGGATGGCTACGCCGTCACCGTCTACGACCGTCACGACCGCGCCGGCGGCCTGCTGATCTACGGCATCCCCGGTTTCAAGCTGGAGAAGGACGTCGTCGAGCGCCGCACCCAGCGCCTGGCCGACGGCGGCGTGGTGTTCAAGCTCGGCTTCGAAGTCGGCAAGGACGCCAGCCTGGAAGACCTGCGCGCCGAGCATGACGCGGTGCTGATCGCCGTCGGCGTCTACGCCGCGCGCGACCTGACCGTGCCCGGCGGCGGCGACAAGGGCGTGGTGCCCGCGCTCGACTACCTGATCGCCTCCAACAAGAAGACCCTGGGCGACGAGGTTCCGGCCTATGACAGCGGCGAGCTGAACGCCGAAGGCAAGGACGTGGTCGTGGTCGGCGGCGGCGACACCGCCATGGACTGCGTGCGCACGGCCATCCGCCAGGGCGCGACCTCGGTCACCTGCCTCTATCGCCGCGACAAGGCCAACATGCCCGGCTCCCTCCGGGAAGTGTCGAACGCGGAAGAAGAAGGCGTCACCTTCGAGTGGCTGGCCGCCCCGCGCGCCCTGTCGGGCGACGCACAAGCGGTGACCGGCGTGCGCGCCATCCGCATGCGCCTGGGCGCCCCGGACGCCTCGGGCCGTCGCAGCCCCGAAGAGATCCCCGGCGGCGACTTCGACCGTCCGGCCCAGCTGGTGGTCAAGGCCCTCGGCTTCGAGCCCGAAAACCTGCCGGAACTGTGGGGCGCGCCCGACCTGAAGACCACCCGCTGGGGCACGGTCAAGGCGGACGTGCGCCACCAGATGACCAATCTCGACGGCGTGTTCGCCGCCGGCGACATCGTCCGCGGCGCCTCGCTGGTGGTGTGGGCGATCAAGGACGGCCGCGACGCCGCCGCCGCCATGCACCGCTACCTGAAGGCCAAGGCGGCCGCGACCCTGATCGCGGCTGAGTAAGAGGAAAGAGATCAGACCATGAGCCAGATCGACCTCTATCTGAAGAACCGCCAGGCCCTCATCGACGGCCACGCCTACGACCCGACCACCGAGCGCGACGCCTGCGGCGTCGGCCTGGTCTGCGCCATCGACGGCAAGCCGCGCCGCGAGGTCGTCGAACTGGCGATCAAGGCCCTGAAGGCCCTGTGGCACCGCGGGGCGGTGGACGCCGACGGCAAGACCGGCGACGGCGCCGGCGTGCTGGTCAGCGTTCCGCAGGACTTCTTCATCGACCAGGTGCGCCGCACCGGCCACGCCCTGCGTCCAGGCCCGATCGGCGTGGGCCAGGTGTTCCTGCCGCGCACCGATCTGGGCGCCCAGGAAGCCTGCCGCACGATCGTCGAGGCCGAAGCCCTGCGCTTTGGCTTCTACATCTATGGCTGGCGCCAGGTGCCGGTCGACACCTCGGTGATCGGCGAGAAGGCCAACGCCACCCGTCCGGAAATCGAGCAGATCATGCTGGCCCCGCCGGCCGGCCTCGAGGGCGAAGCCCTGGAGCGCGCCCTGTTCCTGTGCCGCAAGCGCATCGAAAAGCGCGTGCACGCCCAGAACATCACCGACTTCTACATCTGCTCGTTCTCGGCCCGCTCGCTGATCTACAAGGGCATGTTCCTGGCCGAGTCGATCGACGAGTTCTATCCGGACCTGAAGGACGAGCGCTTCGCCGCCGCCGTGGCGATCTTCCACCAGCGCTACTCGACCAACACCTTCCCGCAGTGGCGCCTGGCCCAGCCCTTCCGGATGCTCGCCCACAACGGCGAGATCAACACGATCAAGGGCAACATCAACTGGATGAAGTCCCACGAGATCAAGATGGCGGCCGACGCCTTCGGTGAGTTCGGGGACGACGTGAAGCCGGTGATCCAGCCGGGCGGTTCGGACTCGGCCAGCCTGGACAACACCTTCGAGGTGCTGGTCCGCGCCGGCCGCGACGCGCCGATGGCCAAGGCCCTGCTGGTGCCGGAAGCCAGCAACCCGAACCAGAGCGAAGAGCACAAGGCGCTCTATTCCTACTGCAACGCCGTGATGGAGCCGTGGGACGGTCCGGCCGCCCTGTGCGCCACCGACGGCCGCTGGGTCGTGGCCGGCAAGGACCGCTCGGGCCTGCGCCCGCTGCGCGTGGCCTACACCGACGATGGTTTGGTGATCATGGGCTCGGAAGCCGGCATGTGCGGCGTCGAGGAAAGCCGCATCACCCGCAAGCTGGCCATCGCGCCGGGCCGGATGATCGCCATCGACCTGGCCGAGGGCAAGCTCTACGGCGAGGACGAGATCGTCGACGAACTGGCCGGCCGCCACCCCTACACCGAGTGGCTGGGCAACATGGTCGATCTCGAAAAGGAGATCGCGCCCGGTCCCGAGCCGCGCAAGTTCGGCCGCGAGGAGCTGACCCGTCGCCAGGCCGCCGCCGGCTTCAGCCTGGAAGACCTGGAGATGATCCTGGCTCCCATGGTCGAGGACGGCAAGGAAGCCGTCGGCTCGATGGGCGACGACACCCCGCTGGCCGTGCTGTCGGAAAAGTACCGTCCGCTGTCGCACTACTTCCGCCAGAACTTCAGCCAGGTGACCAACCCGCCGATCGACCCCCTGCGGGAGACCGGCGTCATGAGCCTGAAGACCCGCTTCAAGAACCTCGGCAACATCCTGGCCCAGGACGCGGCGCAGGCGGACGTCTACGTGCTGGAAAGCCCCGTGCTGACCACCGGCATGTACATCCGCATCCACGAACTGCTGGGTGAGAAGAACGTCGCGGTCATCGACTGCACCATGCCGCTGCCGGCCGAGGAGGCCCGCGCGGGCGACGCCCTGCGCGCCAACCTCGACCGCATCCGCGCCGAGGCCGAGGACGCCGTCCTGCGCGGCTGCGGCGCCATCGTCCTGACCGACGAGGCCAGCGACGCCACCCGCGTCGGCCTGCCGATGATCCTGGCCACCGGCGGCGTTCACGCGCACCTGGTCGGCAAGGGCCTGCGGTCGTACGTCTCGCTGGTCGTCCGCTCGGCCGAGTGCCTGGACACGCACTATTTCGCGGTGCTGGTCGGCGTCGGCGCCACGGCGGTCAACGCCTATCTGGCGCAGGAAAGCTTCCAGGACCGCCTGGAGCGCGGCCTGATCGGCGACAAGTCGCTGCGCGACGTCTGCATCAACTTCAAGACGTCCATCGAGGGCGGCCTGCTGAAGATCATCTCCAAGATGGGCATCAGCGTCATCTCCTCGTACCGCGGCGGCTACAACTTCGAAGCCGTCGGCCTGTCGCGCGCCCTGGCCGCCGAGTTCTTCCCCGGCATGCCCTCGCGCATCTCGGGCATCGGCCTGGCCGGTATCGAGACCAAGACCGTCGAACTGCACCGGAAGGCCTGGGAGAGCGCGGCCGTCACCCTGCCGGTCGGCGGCCTCTACAAGTCGCGCCGCTCGGGCGAGGCCCACGCCTTCGAAGCCCGCCTGATGCACACCCTGCAGACGGCGTGCGACACCGGCGACTATGAGCTCTATCGCCGCTGGTCCTCGGGCCTGCGCACCCAGAAGCCGATCCAGCTGCGCGACCTCTTGGACTGGCGCTCGGACCGCAACCCGATCTCGACCGACGACGTCGAAAGCGTCAACGAGATCCGCAAGCGCTTCGTCACCCCGGGCATGAGCCTGGGCGCCCTGAGCCCCGAGGCCCACGGCGCGCTGAACATCGCCATGAACCGCATCGGGGCCAAGTCGGTCTCGGGCGAGGGCGGCGAAGACTCGGCCCGCTACAAGCCCCTGCCCAACGGCGACAACCCCAACAGCGCCATCAAGCAGGTCGCCTCGGGCCGCTTCGGCGTCACCGCCGAATATCTGAACCAGTGCGTCGAGCTGGAGATCAAGGTCGCCCAAGGCGCCAAGCCGGGTGAAGGCGGGCAGCTGCCCGGCTTCAAGGTCACCGAGATGATCGCCCGTCTGCGTCACTCGACGCCGGGCGTGATGCTGATCAGCCCGCCGCCGCACCACGACATCTATTCGATCGAGGACCTGGCTCAGCTCATCTACGACCTGAAGCAGATCAACCCGATCGCCCGGGTCACGGTGAAGCTGGTCGCGGCCACCGGCATCGGCGCCATCGCCGCCGGTGTCGCCAAGGCCAAGGCCGACGTCATTCTGGTCGCCGGCGGCGTCGGCGGCACGGGCGCCTCGCCCCAGACCTCGGTGAAGTACGCCGGCGGTCCGTGGGAGATGGGCCTGTCGGAAGCCAACCAGGTGCTGACGCTGAACAACCTGCGCCACTCCGTCGTCCTGCGGGCCGACGGCGGCATGCGCACGGGCCGCGACATCGTCATCGCCGCCATGATGGGCGCCGAAGAGTTCGGCATCGGCACCGCTTCGCTGGTGGCGATGGGCTGCATCATGGTGCGCCAGTGCCACTCCAACACCTGCCCCGTCGGCGTGTGCACCCAGGACGAAAAGCTGCGCGCCAAGTTCACCGGCACGCCGGACAAGGTCGTCAACCTCTTCACGTTCGTGGCCGAGGAAGTGCGCGAGATCCTGGCCGGCCTGGGCTTCAAGAGCCTTCAGGAAATCGTCGGCCGAACCGACCTGCTGGCGCAGGTTTCGCGCGGCGGCGAACACCTCGACGACCTTGATTTGAACCCGCTGCTGGTTCGCGCCGACCCGGGCGCCAACAAGCCGTACAACACGGTCGTCGGCCGCAACGTGGTGCCGGACACGCTGGACGCCCAGATCGTCCGCGACGCCGCTCCCCTGCTGGAGCGCGGCGAGAAGATGCAGCTGACCTACACGGTCCGCAGCACGGCGCGCACCATCGGCACCCGCACCTCGAGCCACATCGTCCGCAAGTTCGGCATGAAGGGGCTGCCCGCCGGCCACCTGACCGTCCAGCTCAAGGGCTCGGCCGGCCAGAGCCTGGGCGCCTTCGCGGTGCAGGGCCTGCGCATCGAGCTGACCGGCGAGGCCAACGACTATGTCGGCAAGGGCCTGTCGGGCGCCACGATCGTCATCAAGCCGCCGCGCGGCCTGGCGGCGCCGGAGACCAACACCCTGCTGGGCAACACCGTGCTGTTCGGCGCCACCGCGGGTCGGCTGTTCGCGGCGGGCCAGGCCGGCGAGCGCTTCGCCGTCCGCAACTCGGGCGCCACCACGGTGGTCGAGGGCTGCGGGACCAACGGCTGCGAGTACATGACCGGCGGCCAGGTGGTGATCCTGGGCCCGACGGGCGGCAACTTCGGGGCCGGCATGACCGGCGGCATGGCCTTCGTGTTCGACCAGCACGACCGCTTCCAGGCCAACATCAACCCCGAAAGCATCATCGTCCAGCGCCTGGCCTCGCCCTATTGGGAAGGCGTGCTGCGCTCGCTGATCGCCGAGCACGCCCGCGAGACGGACTCGGCCTTCGCCGAGAGCCTGCTGCGCGACTGGGACCGCGTCCGCGACCTCTTCTGGCAGGTCTGCCCGAAGGAAATGATCAACCGCCTGCCGCAACCGCTGGCGGCCGAGGAAGCGGCGCCCGTGCGGGCCTAAAGCCCGCTCGCCCAAGAGATCCGTCGCCTTCTTCCGGGGCGACGGCGGGCGGCGCGCCTCCCAGCCCGCCGCACGACGAGGGGAACGCTCCGGCCCGAGCGTTCCCCTTTGTCGTTTGTGGGTGTGCTGGAAGAGGCGCGGGCTTCGCCCTTTCCGTAAAACCCCCGCTTTCGCAGGGATTTTACGGGGAGAGGATCACCCCTCTACGCCCACATACCGCGCCCGAGGCCGGATCAGCCGCCCCGTCTTCGACTGCTCCAGCGCATGGGCCAGCCAGCCCGCCGTGCGGCCGACGGCGAACAGGGCGAAGGGCGCGTCTTCGGGCAGCTTCAGGGTCCGGGCCAGGGCGACCAAAGCAAAGTCGATATTGGCCGCCTGGCCGGTCGCCCCGACCACCGCCGCATGCAGGGCGGCCATGTCGGGCGCAGGATCGAAGGCCGCCAGCAGCGCCGCCGCGCGCGGATCGCCGTCGGGATAGAGCGGATGGCCAAAACCCGGCAGCGGCGCGCCCTGGTCGAGACGGACGGCGACAGCGGCCTCGGCGCCTTCGCGCTTGGCCTCGCGGGCCAGGGCCTCGACCCGGGCGGCCATGCCGCCGTGCAGCGGTCCCGACAGGGCCGACAGTCCGGCCAAGGCCGAGGCGGCCAGCGACGCGCCGGTCGAGGCCGCCACCCGGGCCGCGAAGGTCGAGGCGTTCAGTTCATGGTCGGCCAGCAGCACCAGCGCCCGACGCACGAGATCGCCGCCGGCCGCGTCGAGGCCCCAGGCGGCGGCCAGCCGCTGGTGGATCAAACCATCGCCCGCGCCGCCCGCCACGGCGTCGGCGACGAGGTCGAGCAGGCCCGCCGCCTCCTGGGCCAGCATCAGCGGTGCGCGGCCCCGGGCCGGACGATCCTCGCCGGCCCGCGCGGCCAGGTCGGCGAACAGCCGGGCGCGGATGGTCGGGGCCTGGCTGGGCGCATGGGCGGAGACGGCCGCCTCGGCCGCGTCGTCGCGCAGCAGCCGGCCGACGGCCTCGAAGCTTTCGGTGCGGGCCAGCTCGGCGGCGTCACGGCCGCGGTACCACAGCCGACCCGCCCGCACGGTGGTGATGGCAGAGGCCAGCACAGGCTCGCCCCAGGCGATGGCCTCGGCGGCGACGTCGGCGGCCTTGCGGCCCCGGGCCTTGCGCTTGGCCAGGCTCGCCACGTCGGAGGCGCGATAGAGGCTGCGGCGCGGATCCTCAGGATGGGCGTGGGCCTCGATCCGGCCTCGGCTGACATAGGCGTAGAGCGTCTGGGCCCGCACCCCGAGCCGCGCCATCGCCTGGTCCGCATCGAGCCAATCGTCCGCCATGGATATTGATTATATTGATCAAGATTGACGATCAAGCAGACCGGGAGACTATCGGCGACGAAAGGAGACCTTCCCATGGTCCAAGTTTCCGCCGGCCTCGAAGGCGTGATCGCCGCCGCAACCGTGCTTTCCGACGTCGACGGTCAGGCCGGCCGCCTGACCATCCGCGGCTGGGCGGTGGAAGACCTGGCCGGCCGCGCCCGCTTCGAGGACGCCGCCCACCTGCTGTTCGACGGCTTCTTCGACGACCTGCCGACCGATCTCGCCCCCGCCCTGGGCGCGGCGCGCGTGCGGGCCTTCGCCGAGGTCGCCGCGCTGGACGAGGCCCTGGCCGCCCGCGATCCCTACGACGCCATGCGCGCCCTGCTGGCCCGCCTGCCCGACGGCGAGACCCTGCACGACGCCCTGGCCCTGGCCGCCGCCCCCGCCGTGTTCACCGCCGCCGTCCTGCGTCGCCAGGGCGGCGAGGCGCCCGTCGCGCCCGATCCGTCCCTGCCCCACGCGGCGGACTTCCTGCGGATGATCCGGGGCGCGCCCGCCACCGAGGGTGAAGCCCGGGCGCTGGACGCCTATCTGGTCACGGTCTGCGACCACGGCCTCAACGCCTCGACCTTCGCCGCCCGGGTGGCGGCCTCGACGCGGGCGGGCCTGGGCTCGGCGGTGCTGGCCGGGCTCTCGACCCTGAAAGGCCCTCTGCACGGCGGCGCGCCGGGGCCGGTGATCGATATGCTCGACGCCATTGGAACCGCAGACAACGCCATCCCCTGGCTGGAGACCGCGCTCGACGCCGGCGAGCGGCTGATGGGGTTCGGCCATCGCATCTATCGCGTCCGCGACCCGCGCGCCGACGCCCTGAAGGCGGCGCTGGCCCGGCTGTCGCGCACCGCCGGCGCCCTGCCCGGCCGCCTCGCCCTGGCCGAGGCGGTGGAACGGGCGGCGCTCGACATCCTGCGCCGGCGCAAGCCCGACCGGCCGCTGGAGACCAATGTCGAGTTCTACACCGCCCTGCTGCTCGAAGCGCTGGGCTTCCTGCCCCAGGCCTTCACCTGCGTGTTCGCCGCCGGGCGCACCGTGGGCTGGCTGGCCCACGCCCGCGAGCAGCAGGCCGGCGGCAAACTGATCCGTCCCCAGTCGATCTATGTCGGCCCTCGGCCCAAGGCGGCGGCATGAGGGCGCGGCCAAACCGCGCACGATTGTTGCGAAAGACACACAAAGCCGCGAAACGACGTATCGCCGTTCGACGAACTTGACACATTTTTGACCGCCGATTCACCTTCTGCGCGAGCGAATCCACGACTCAACCTTGACCGTGGGGATATCGCTGCTGGAAGGGCACGGCATGAACCGCATCGGCCAAGGACTTCTTTCGCTATTCCTGACTTCCGTCGCCGCCGCGCCCGTCGCGGCGGCCGCCCAGACCCCGGACGACAACAGCGTCGAGGCGGTGGTCGTCACCGGCTCGCGCATCCGGGTCAGCCCGCTCGACAAGAGCCAGGCCGTCTTCCAGATCGGCCAGGACGACATCGCCAAGACCGGCCTGACCTCGATCGTCGACGTGCTGCAGCGCGTGCCGGCCGCCGGCGGCGGCCTCAATTCCAAGTTCAACAACTCCGGCAACTTCGGCAATCCGCCCGACGGCGGCGGGGTGGGCGCGGGTTCGGCCGAACTGGACCTGCGCTATCTCGGCTCGCGCCGGGTGCTGGTGCTGGTCGACGGCCAGCGCTGGGTCGGCGGGGCCGCGGCCTCGGGCGTGCCCGGCGTGGTGGACCTCAACACCATCCCCAACGCCATGATCCGCAACGTCGAGATCCTGCAGGAAGGCGCCTCGCCGATCTATGGCTCGGACGCCATCGCCGGGGTGGTCAACATCCTGACCCGCGAGCGCCAGCAGGGCCTGGAACTGTCGGCCCAGGTGGGCGGCTACGGCGAGGGCGACGGCTTCGCCCAGGACTACAACATCTCGTGGGGGGCCTCGGAGAACAAGACCAGCATCGTCGTCGGCGGGGGCTACTTCAAGCAGAAGAGCGTCATGTCGGCCGACCGCGACATCTCGCTGTTCCCCAGCCCCTTCTCGACCTCGTGCCTGGACGGCGGCTGCTCGTCGGGCACGCCGCTGGGCCGGTTCATCGTCAGCGACCCCAATACCGGGCAGGACCTGGACATGACGCTGAAGGCCGCCCTCGGCGTCGGCGTGCGGCCCACCTACAACCCGCTGGATCCCACCGGCGCGTCGAGCAGCTTCAAGAACTTCACCACCGCCGACCGCTTCAACTTCCAGCCCTACAACTACATCGTCACGCCGTCGGAACGGGTCAGCCTGTTCGGGACCGTGACCCACGACTTCACCGACAGCGTCAAGCTGAAGGTCCGCGCCAGCTACGTGCAGCGCAAGTCGGCCAACCAGGCCGCCCCCCTGCCGCTGTTCGTCGGCCCCGACGCCGGCAACGGCAACCTGCTCGACACGGTCTCGGTCGACGCCACCAACCCCTACAATCCGTTCGGCTTCACCCTGACCAGCGGCACCTACGCCTTCGTCGGCCGCCGCCTGATCGAAGCCGGGCCGCGCCACTACGCCCAGACGGTCGACACCTGGAACGTCAACGCCAGCCTGTCGGGCGACCTGAAGCTGGGCGAGAAGACCTGGTACTGGGACGTCAACGCCACCGCCTCGCGCAACCACGCCGAACAGAGCTTCACCGGCAACGTCAACGCCGCCCGCGTGCAGCAGGCGCTGGGCCCGTTGTCGGGCTGCACCGGCTCGTGCGTGCCGCTGAACATCTTCGGCGGGGTCGGCTCGATCACCTCGGAGATGCTGGGCTTCATCGGCTTCACCCAGCAGGACGTCTCGCAGCAGGAACTGCACGACTTCACCGCCAACCTGACCGGCGACCTCTTCGCCCTGCCGGCCGGGCCGCTGGCCTTCGCGGCCGGCTACGAGCATCGGCAGACCAAGGGCTACTTCCAGCCCGACGCCGTGGTCGCCGCCGGCCTGTCGGCCGACATCCCGGCCCAGCCCGCCAAGGGCGAGATCAAGGTCGACGAGGCCTATCTGGAACTGCGCGCGCCGCTGCTGGCCGACCTGCCGCTGGTGCACCGCCTGGAGGTCTCGGCCGCCGGGCGCTGGTTCGACTATTCCACCTCGGGCCGGGACTCGATCTACAAGGCCGGCGTCAACTGGCGGCCGGCCGAGGACCTGCTGGTCCGGGCCTCCTGGGGCCAGGGCTTCCGGGCCCCGTCGATCGGCGAGCTGTTCGGCGCGGCCTCGCGCTTCGACCAGGAGATCACCGATCCCTGCTCGGACATGCTGGGCCTGTCGGGCGGAACCCCGGCCAGCGCCACCGTCCGCGCCAACTGCATCGCCGCCGGCGTGCCGGCCAGCGGCAGCTACGTGCAGCTCAATCCGCAGCTGTCGGTGATCACCAGCGGCAACAACGCCCTCAAGCCCGAGACCAGCGAGAGCAAGAACGTCAGCATCGTCTGGGAGCCCAAGGCGCTGAAGGACGCCAGCTGGGCCAGCAACGGCTCGATCGAACTGGCCTATTCCGACATCGAGCTCGACTCGGCGATCCAGGCGCTCTCGGGCGAAAGCCTGCTGGCCCGCTGCGCCGAGCTGGCCGACAGCCTGGCCTGCTCGACCATCACCCGCACCGCGTCCGGCCAGGTGGCGGCGATCACCAATCCGCTGATCAACATCGGCGGCATCCAGACCCGGGCCATCGACCTGAACCTGCTGTGGTCCTCGCCGACCTACGACTTCGGGCGCCTGTCGCTGCGCTCCTATTCGACCTTCCTGCTCGAATATACCGAGATCGTGCCCACCGCGACGGGCTTCACCGAGATCCCGCGCGAAGGCACCGAGCGCGGCAGCCCCGACCAGGCCTTCCCCAAGACCAAATCGACCCTGACCGTCGACTGGGACCACAAGGCCTGGGGCGCCAGCGCCTCGGCCCGCTACCTGTCGTCGGTCAAGGAGACGGCGGCGGCCGACAACAAGCTGGCCTCGCGCACCTATATCGACGCCCAGCTGCGCTGGAAGCCCGCCTTCCTGGGCGAGACCACCGCGGTCGCCTTCGGCGTCAACAACCTGTTCGACAAGGACCCGCCGGGCTGCATCAGCTGCGGCCTCAACAACTACGACCCCAACGCCTATGACGCGCCGGGGCGCTACTTCTACTTCCGCCTGACTTACCGGCAGTAGGCGGGGACTGACCTTGGGCGCGGTCGTGTTACAGCTTGGGCCATGACCGCGCCCGCCTCTCCCGCCGAGCTCGCCGCCCTTACTCGAAGAGTGACCGCCCTGTCGGTGGGGACGGCCGCCATACTGATCGTCATCAAGGGCGGCGCCTGGCTGGCCAGCGGCTCGCTGGCCATGCTGGCCTCGCTGGCCGACTCCGGCCTCGACCTGGTGGCCTCGCTGATCACCTTCTACGCCGTGCGCTACGCCGCCGTCCCGCCGGACGCCGAGCACCGCTTCGGCCACGGCAAGGCCGAGGCCTTCTCCAGCCTGATCCAGGGGGGCCTGGTCTTCGCCTCGGCGGCGCTGATCGGACGCGAGGCGATCGGCGGCCTGCTGCATCCCAGGCCCGTCGAGCACAGCGTCTGGGGCGTCGGGGTGATGATCGTCTCGATCGGCCTGACCCTGGCCCTGATCCGCGCCCAGGCCGCGGTGATGGCCAAGACCCGCTCGGTGGCCGTGGCCGGCGACCACGCGCACTATGCCGCCGACCTGGCCTCCAACGCCGTGACCCTGGCGGGCCTGGCCGCCGTCGCCCTGCTGGGCTGGACCTGGGTGGACGCCGCCGCCGGCCTGGCGGTCGCCGCCTGGCTGCTGTGGGGCGCGGTCGGGGTGTTCCGCCAGGCCGCCGACCAGCTGATGGACCACGAACTGCCGGTCGAGGAGCGCGAGGCGATCCTGGCCCTGCTGGTCGACGACCCCCGCGTCGGCGGCGTCCACCAGCTGCGCACCCGCGCCGCCGGCCCGAACATCCACGTCCAGGGCCATATGGACCTCGCCGCCGGCCAGACCCTGGCGCAGGCGCATGCAGTGATGAGCGCCGCCGAAGACCGGGTGAGGGCCGCCTTCCCCAGCGCCGACGTGCTGCTGCATCCGGATCCGCGAGGTTTCGCCGAAAAGCACGCGCCGGACGGCCAGGACTTGCCCTGACCGTCTGATGCGCCCAATTAGCGGCCTTCTCCCTACCGACGAGCCCGCTTCCATGGACGACACCCTGGCCCGCCTGCCCGACGCCTTCGCCGGCAAGACCGTGCTGGTGCTGGGCGACGTCATGCTCGACCGGTTCGTCTATGGGTCGGTCGACCGCATCTCGCCCGAGGCGCCGGTGGCGGTGATCGCCATCGAGCGCGAGACGACCATGCTGGGCGGGGCCGGCAACGTGGCGCGCAACGTCGCCGCGCTGGGCGGCAAGGC
Source organism: Caulobacter sp. SRI_008 (assembly GCF_057586355.1). Lineage (NCBI taxonomy): Bacteria > Pseudomonadati > Pseudomonadota > Alphaproteobacteria > Caulobacterales > Caulobacteraceae > Caulobacter > Caulobacter sp. SRI_008. The sequence goes on along the minus strand of NZ_JBYCZS010000006.1, from coordinate 114,048 downwards.
CGTGCTGGCCGGCCTGGTCGGCGACGACGACGCCGGCAAGGCCGTCGCGGCGCTGGTCGAGCGCGAGCCGGGCCTGGAAAGCGCCCTGGCCGTCGATCCCGGCCGCCGCACCACCGAAAAGACCCGCTACGTCGCCGCCTCGCACCAGATGCTGCGCGCCGACCGCGAGGACCGCCATCCGGCCGATCAGGCCCTGGTCCTGGCGGCCTTCGAAGCGGCCCTGGCGGGCGCCGACGTCGTGGTGCTGTCGGACTACGCCAAGGGCGTGCTGACCCCCGAAGTCCTGCAGGCCGCCATCGCCGCCGCCCGCGCGGCCGGCAAGCCGGTGATCGTCGACCCCAAGAGCCGCGACCTGTCCCGCTACGACGGCGCGACGGTGATCAAGCCCAACCGCCGCGAGGCCGCCGAGGCCACGGGCGTGACCGGCGCCGACGACGAGGCCGCCGAGGCCGCCGGCGAGGCGATCCTGTCCGCCGCTCCGAACCTCACCGCCGCCCTGGTCACCCGCGGCGCGGCCGGCATGACCCTGTCGGCGCGCGGCGCCGCGCCCGTGCATCTGCCGGCCAGCGCGCTGGAGGTATTCGACGTCTCGGGCGCCGGCGACACCGTGGCCGCGACCCTGGCCCTGTCGCTGGCCGCCGGGGCCGACCTGACCGCCGCCGCCCATCTGGCCAACGCCGCCGCCGGCCTGGTCGTGGCCAAGCTGGGCACCGACGTGGTCACCGCCGCCGAGCTGAAGGCTGTGCTGTCCGGCGCCCACGGCGATCCCGGTCAGGAAAAGATCGCCGCCCGCGCCCGGATGATGGAGATCGTCGCCGGCTGGCGCGCGCGCGGCCTGAAGGTCGGCTTCACCAACGGCTGCTTTGATCTGCTGCACCCCGGCCACATCTCGCTGCTGGCCCAGGCGAAGGCCGCCTGCGACCGCTTGGTGCTGGGCCTCAACACCGACGCCTCGGTCCAGCGCCTGAAGGGCCCGACCCGGCCGGTGCAGAAGGAAGACGCCCGCGCCGCCGTCCTGGCCTCGCTGTCGGCCGTCGACCTGGTCACCCTGTTCGACGAGGACACTCCGCTGGAGCTGATCAAGGCCATCAAGCCCGACGTGCTGGTCAAGGGCGCCGACTACACGGTCGAGACCGTCGTGGGCTCGGACGTGGTGCTGGCCAATGGCGGCCGGGTGGTGCTGGCGGATCTGAAGGCGGGACAGAGCACCACGGCCCTGATCGCGCGGGCCAACAGCTGATTTCCTTTTCCCCTTGCGGGAGAAGGTGTCGGCGATAGCCGACGGATGAGGAAATCGGGACGATCCTCCAATCCATAAAATCCCCGCGGAAGCGGGGACCCAGGTGTTTTATCGTCGAGCGCGGCGGGTTGCAGAAAAAGCCTGGGTCCCCGCTTTCGCGGGGATTTTGCGGGGGTGGAGAAGTCTGAGAGACCCCTCACCCGACCTGCTTCGCAGGCCACCCTCTCCCGCAGGGGGAGAGGGACGGGGGTTTCGCCCCAAAAACGCTCATTCCTCCGAATAGTCCTGCTCCGGCAATATCTTGTTAAGCAAAGCGGCGCATCGATCAGACGATGCAGCCTGAACGCATGTGGGCATGAGCGTCGAACGCACCCTTCACCACTTCCCCCTCGACCCGGCCTCCCGCCAGGTTCGCCTCGTGCTGGGCGAAAAGCGGCTGCCGTTCGCCGAGGTGCAGGTGCGCTACTGGGAGTCGCCGCCGGACTTCACCAAGCTGAACCCGTCGGGCCTGACGCCGGTGCTGGTCGAGACCCGCCACCAGCGCACCGCCGTGGTCTGCGAGAGCCGCGCGATCCTGGAGCACATCGAGGAGCAGGAGCCCGAGCCGGCGCTGCTGGGCCGCGAGGCCGGCGAGCGCGCCGAGGCGCGCCGCCTGATGCAGTGGTTCGACCGCAAGTTCGACAACGAGGTCAACGGCTTCCTGCTGCACGAGAAGATGGAGAAGCGTCTCCTGCGCATGGGCGCGCCGGACCTGTCGTCGCTGCGCCGCGGCCGCGACGCCCTGCGCGACCATCTGGGCTACATGGAAAGCCTGCTGCAGGCCCGCGACTGGCTGGCCGGCCGCCGCATGAGTCTCGGCGATTTCGCCGGCGCCGCGCACCTGTCGGTCATCGACTATTTCGGCGACGTGCCCTGGAAGGACTTCCCGGCGGTGCGCACCTGGTACATGAAGCTGAAATCGAGGCCGTGCTTCAGGCCGATCCTGGCCGACCGCTGGCCCGGCCTCGCGCCGGCCGCGCACTATGACGACCTCGACTTCTGACCTGACCCCCGAGACGATCAAGGACGAGATCCGCCGCGAAGCCCTCGCTCTGGGCTTCGACGCCTGCGGCTTCGCGTCCGCCGCCGACGCCTGGCCCAACGGCGACTGGCTGCGCCAGTTCGTGGCCGAGGGCCTGCACGGGGCCATGGGCTGGATGGAGGAGACGCTCGAACGGCGCAGCCACCCCACCGCCATGTGGACCGATGCGCTGAGCGCCGTCGTGCTGGGCGTCAACTACGGCCCCGACATCGATCCGCTGACCCAGCTGGAGCACCCGGACCGCGCCGCTATCAGCGTCTACGCCCAGGGCGACGACTATCACGAGGTGGTCAAGAAGCGGCTCAAGCAGCTGGCCGGCTGGATGCACCGGCGCTGGGGCAATGAAGTGAAGGTGTTCGTCGACACCGCGCCGCTGATGGAAAAGCCGCTGGCCCAGCGCGCCGGCCTCGGCTGGCAGGGCAAGCACACCAACCTGGTCTCGCGCCAGTTCGGCTCGTGGCTGTTCCTGGGCAGCGTGCTGACCACGCTGGACCTGCCGCCGGACGCCGCCGAAATCGACCGGTGCGGCTCGTGCAGCGCCTGCCTGGACATCTGCCCGACCGGCGCCTTCCCCGCGCCGCACCGGCTGGATGCGCGGCGCTGCATCTCCTACCTGACCATCGAGTTGGCCGGGCCGATCCCCGACGAGTTCAGGCCGATGCTGGGCAACCGCATCTACGGCTGCGACGACTGCCTGGCCGCCTGCCCGTGGAACAAGTTCGCCAGCCTGTCGGCCGAGGCCAAGTTCCACGCCCGCGAGACGCTGAAGACCCCGCCGCTGGCGGAGCTGGCCGTGCTGGACGACCCGAGCTTCCGGGCGCTCTTCTCCAAGAGCCCGATCAAGCGCATCGGTCGCGACCGCTTCGTGCGCAACGTGCTCTACGCCATCGGCAACAGCGGCGACGCCGGATTGATGAGCGTGGTCGCGCCCCTGCGGGCCGATCCCGACGCGACCGTGCGCGACGCCGCCGACTGGGCGGCGTCGCGGCTGGGCCGGCCCGCTAGCTAGAGCCGTTCAGAGCGCGTTGGTTCCGTAGGTGTAGGGGCTGACCAGGTCGGCCAGGACCGGCGCGGCCGCATCGCGGGCATTGGCGCTGAGCACGGCCTCCGGCAGGGTCCAGTCGATGCCGATAGCCGGGTCGTTGAAGCGCAACGTGCCCTCGGCCTGCGGCGCGTAGTAGCCCGTCACCTTGTAGAGCACCTCGCACTCGTCGGTCAGGGTGCAGTAGCCGTGGGCGAAGCCTTCCGGCACCAGCAGCTGCTGGGCGTTGTCGGCCGACAGTTCGGCCCCAACCCACTGGCCGTAGGTCGGCGAGTTCACGCGGATGTCGACGGCGACGTCGAAGATCGCGCCGCGCGCGCAACGCAGCAGCTTGGCCTGGCCGTGCGGCGGCTTCTGGAAGTGCAGGCCGCGCACGATTCCGCGGGTGGTCGAGCGGACGTGGTTGTCCTGGATGAACACCCCGCCGGTGAAACCCGCCTCCTCGAGGGCCGACTGGCGGAAGGTCTCGGAGAACCAGCCACGCTCGTCGCCATGGCGCGCAGGCGTGATAAGCAGGACCTCGGGAATCGCCGTCGGTGTGACCTTCATTTCAACAACCCTTCGAAAGTGAGCAGGCACGCATGGCCCGATCCACGGTCGCTGACAAGGGCGTCGCGCCGCTGTTCACCGTCATCGTGGTGGCCTACGAGAGCGGCCCGACCCTGCAGCGCTGCCTGGAAGGCCTGGCGGCCCAGACCTTCGGGGACTTCGAGACGCTGCTGGTCGACAACGCCTCGACCGACGGCGCACCGCAGGCGGCGGCGAAGGCCGACCCGTCGATCCGGCTGGTCGAGCCGGGCGCCAACACCGGCTTCGCGGTCGCCAACAACCTGGCCGCCCGCCAGGCGCGCGGCCGCTGGCTGGTGATGCTCAATCCCGACGCCTATCCGCGCCCCGACTGGCTGGCGCAGCTGGCGGCGGCGGCGCGGCGCCATCCCGATGTGCGCAGCTTCGCCTCGCTGCAGCTGGTCGCCGACGAGCCCGGCCTGATGGACGGCGCCGGCGACGTCATGACCTCGGCCGGCATCCCGTTCCGCGGCGGCTATCGCCGCAAGGAAACGCCCAAGGTGTTCGAGGGCGAGGTGTTCTCGGCCTGCGGCGCGGCGATGATGGTCGAGCGCGACCTGTTCCTGGGCCTCGGCGGCTTCGACGAACGCTTCTTCTGCTATTGCGAGGACGTCGACCTCGGCTACCGCCTGCGGCTGGCCGGCGAGCCGACGCTGCTGGTTCCGGACGCCAAGGTCGAGCACGTGGGCTCGGCGACGCTGGGCGTGCGCTCGGACTTCGCCCTCTTCCACGGCACGCGAAACCGGGTCTGGACCTTCCTGAAGAACACCCCCTCGCCGATGCTGTGGTGGAGCGCGCCGCTGCATTTCGGCGTGACCGCGGGCCTGTTCCTGCTGCACCTGCGCCGCAAGGACGCCGGGCCGGTGTGGAAGGGTTTCAAGGCCGCCTTCGTCAAGGCCGACCTCGATCCGATCCTGGCCTCGCGCCGCGAGATCCAGGCCGCCCGCAAGGCGCCGGCGATCGACATCCTGCGGGCCATGGCGCTGGACCCGGTGGCCTTCTTCGGCCGCCGGATCGTGATCAGGCAGTGGCGAGGTCGTCGATCATCCGCCGCATGAACTGGGCGCCGCGCTCCATCTGGGCGATCTCGACATATTCGTCGGGCTGGTGGGCCTGGTCGATCGAGCCGGGACCGCAGATGACGGTGGAGAAGCCCGCCCCCTGGAACTGCCCCGCCTCGGCGGCGTAGGGCGCCACGCGGGCCGGGCCGTTGTCGCCGGCCATGCGGCGGGCGAAGGTCTCGGCGACCCCGTCCTTTTCCGGCGCGAAGGACGGCGTCAGCGAGCGCACCTCGACCTTGACCCCGCCCTCGGGAGCCTTGGCCTTGACCTCGGCGTCGAGCCGCCCGGCCAGGGCGAAGAAGTCGGCCAGGATGGCGTCGGGATCCAGACCCGGCGGGGTGCGCAGGTCGAAGACGAACACGCACTGACGCGCCAGGATGTTCACCGCCGTGCCGCCGTTGACCTGGCCGATGGTCAGGGTCGCGCCCTTGGGCAGGAACGGCGAGGCCGGGTCGGCCTCGCGCTCCAGCCGCTCGGACAGCGCCACGAGGTGGCTCATCAGCTTCACGCCGACCATGTTGGCCGAGACGCCCAGGTGGGTGAGACTGGAATGGGCCTCGCGGCCGGTCACCGTCACCCAGTAGCTGGCGATGCCCTTGTGAGCCTGGACGGCGACCATGTCGGTGGGTTCGCCCACCACCACCAGGGCCGGGCGGGGCACGTCGCGGGCGATGACCTCGATCATGTCGGGCGCGCCCAGGCAGCCGATCTCCTCGTCGTAGGAGAAGGCCAGGTGCACGGGACGCTTCAGGTCGGACGCGACCAGGTCCGGCGCGGCGGCCAGGGCCAGGGCCAGGAACCCCTTCATGTCGCAGGTTCCACGGCCATAGAGACGGCCGTCGCGCTCGGTCAGCACCCAGGGGTCGCTGGACCAGGGCTGGCCGTCGACCGGCACCACGTCGGTGTGGCCCGACAGCACGACCCCGCCCTCGACGGCCGGGCCGATGCTGGCCATCAGGTTGCTCTTGGTGCCGTCGGCGTTGGGGACCCGCCGCGAGGCCACGCCCAGGTCGGAAAGATAAGCCTCGACCCATTCGATCAGGGCGAGGTTCGAGCCGCGCGAGGTGGTGTCGAAGGCGACCAGCTTGGCCAGGATGTCGACGGCGCGGACGGAAAGCGCTTCAGCGGAGGAAACCATGGCCAGAGCCTAGGCCGCGCCGCCCCGCTCCGCCAATCCCAAGTCGGCGATCAGGCAGGATCATGCGGCCTTGCGGAAAAACCTCGCGCGCCACGCAAGAAACGTCCCTGTCAGCGGCTTTCCTTCGCCCAGGCTAGGCTTTAGAGGAAGCGGACCATGATCCTGTCCCTCTCCTGCCCCGACCAGCCCGGCATCGTCGCCAAGGTCTCGACCTTCCTGTTCGAGCGCGGCTGCAACATCCTCGACGCCCAGCAGTTCGACGACCAGGAGACGGGCGACTTCTTCATGCGCGTCGTCTTCGATCCGGACGGCAGCGACCGCGACGCCCTGCGCGCCGAGTTCGAGGCGCTGGCCAAGGGCTTCTCGATGCGCTGGACCCTGCGCGACCCGGCCGAGCGCTACCGCGTCATGATCCTGGCCAGCAAGTTCGACCACTGCCTGGCCGACCTCGTCTATCGCTGGCGGATCGGCGAACTGCCGATGGACGTCACCGCCATCGTCGCCAACCACGCGGCCGAGACCTACACCCACGTCGACCTGTCAGGCCTGCCCTTCCATCACCTGCCGGTGACCAAGGAGACCAAGTTCGAGCAGGAAGCCGCGCTCTGGAAGCTGATCCAGGAGACGCGCACCGACATCGTCGTGCTCGCCCGCTACATGCAGGTGCTGTCGGACGGCCTAGCCGCGAAGCTGGCCGGCCGCTGCATCAACATCCACCACTCGTTCCTGCCGGGCTTCAAGGGCGCCAAGCCCTACCACCAGGCCCACGCGCGCGGCGTGAAGGTGATCGGGGCGTCCGCCCACTACGTGACCGGCGACCTCGACGAGGGTCCGATCATTGAGCAGGACGTCGAGCGCATCAGCCATCGCGACACGCCCGAGGACCTGGTCCGCAAGGGCCGCGACATCGAGCGCCGCGTCCTGGCCCGCGCCCTGCGCTGGCGCCTGGAGGACCGGGTGCTGCTGAACGGTCGCAAGACCGTGGTCTTCACCGACTGACGGCGGGCCGCGCATGAACCTCGACCCCGCCGTTCCGCCCGAGACCGGCCGCGGCCAGGTCCTGGTCTACATGCCCGATCGCGGCGTCGGCGACCTGACCTGGCACCTGCCGACCCTGCGCGCCATCGCCGCCACGACGCCGGAAAAGACCGTGCTGCTGGCCGCGCGACCGTCGAGCCGGGCACGCGACCTCTTGGGCGCGGAAACCTGCGTCACCGCCATCGACTATCTCGACTACCGCTCGGGGACCTGGAAGAACCTCCAGGAGATCGCCGACTTCCGCCGCCTGTGCCGGGCCCGCCGGCCACGCGCGGTGTGGATCCTGGAAAAGATCGACCGCCCGGCCATCGGCGCGGCCCTGGCTGGCGTGCCGGAGCGACGGGGCTTCGGCCTGGGACACGGTCAGCAGCACTGGCTGACCCACGGTCCCTACCTGCCCAAGGCCATGCGTCCGGCCCACCGCATCGACAAGCTGGCCGCCTTCGAGACGGCCCACGGCCTGGAGGTCGCCAGCCGCGAGCCGGCCCTGGTCCCCACTCCGGCCGCGCTCGATGTCATCGAGGCCCGCTTCGGCGCCCTGCCGCGTCCGTGGATCGTCTATGGCGTCGGCGCCAGCGAGGCGCGGCGGATGTGGCCGCTGGCTCGCTTCGCGGCCCTGAGCTCGGCGCTTTCCGACCTCGGCGGAACCCGCTTCTGGCTGGGCGGCTTCGAGGACAAGGCCCGTGTCAACGCCCAGTTGGCCGAGGGCTCGCCGGCCGGCGTCGCCGAGGTCAATGTCTGCGACCTGAAGTTCGACGTCGGCTCGGCCCTGATGTCGCGGGCCGACCTGTTCGTCGGCAACGATTCCGGGCCGATGAACCTGTCGGCCTCGGTCGGCGCGCCGACCCTGGGGCTGTTTGGTCCAGGACCGGTGCTGGACTATTCGCGCTTCCTGCACGCCCAGGCGACCGAGGATCTGGCGACGCTGGAGGCCGAGACGGTCGCCGCCCGCGCCCGCGTCCTACTGGCCTGAGGCCGGCTGTCCTGACGCTGGTTGGCCGGCGGCGATCCGCGTCAGGGTCGCCTCCATCCGGTCGCAGGCGCGATCCCAGGTGAACTGGGCCAACACCTCGCGCACCGCGCCGTTCAGCCTCGCGCGCAGCTCGGCGTCGGCGACTAGGCGCAGCAGGTTGTCGGCCAGGGCGCGGGGATCGCGCGGCGCGCTCATCAGCGCCGTCTCGCCGTCGACGGCGAACTCCCGGTGGCCCAGCACGTCGGTGATCGCCAGGGCCGCGCCGCACAGGGCCGCCTCGCACGGCGGCAGGCCCCAACCTTCGTTGTGGCTGGCCGACAGGAACACGGCCGAGCGGTTGTAGAGCGCCCGCAGGTCCGCGTCGGTGGGCGAGGCGTGATAGGTCACGTAGGGCGGCAGGCCTTCGGGCGCGCCGGGGCCGTACATCTCGACGGTCAGGCGCGGCTCGGCGGCGTGGGCCAGGGCGAGCGCCTCCAGGGCGTCGGAAAAGCCCTTGTAGCTGGCCCGCTGGTGGATCATCGCCACCCGCCAGGGATCGCGCCCGGCCAGCGGCGTGTCGAGGCCGAAGGTCTCGAACGCCAGGCCGTTGGGCACGAGCGCCGCCTCGACGCCGCGCTCGGCCGCCTTGGCCCGGATCGAGCGGGCGATGACGATCTTGGGCATCGGCGCGGACCAGGCGCGTTCGACGCCCTCGGCGTCGCGCTCGAAGCCGAAATCCCAGTGCTGGGCGAAGAAGACCTTGGCGCCATGGGCGGCGGGCAGGCGATCGACGGCCTCGACGGCGCTCCACACCGTCGCCACCACGACGTCGCCGGGCGGCGTCCACTTCGGCGAGAGGTCGAGGGTCCACAGCACGCGGACCTTGGGCGAGATGCTGGCCCAGGTCGGCCGCCAGCGGCCGTCGCGCTTCCACCGGCGCCAGCGCAGCCACAGGCGCACCTTCTTACCCAGGCGCGCGGCCGGCTTTTGCGCCGCCGGCAGGACGACGGTCACGTCGTGCCCGCGCTCGGCCAGCCGATTGGCGTGCTCATAGACGACACGCGTTCCGCCCACCGGGCGAAGGCTCGCCCCAGGCTCCACGAATACGATTTTCACGCGCCCCCCTGGCGGCTGGTCGTCGCGCCGGGTCCGAACGGACAGGCCGGCACTCTATTACAGCTTCAGCCCTTCGGCGCCTGCAGCTTGCTGCGCAGCACGTCGATCAGCTCGATCTTGAAGACAAGGGTGCTGCCCGGCGGGATGTCCGGCCCGGCCTGCATGTCGCCATAGGCCAGGTCGGCGGGCACGTAGAGCATCCACTCGTCGCCCGGACGCATCAGCTGCATGGCCTCGACCCAGCCCGGGATCAGGCCGCGCAGCTGGAACGAGGCCGGCACGCCGCGCTCGTAGGAGCTGTCGAACACCATGCCGTCCAGGCGCTTGCCTTCGTAGTGGACCTTGACCTCGTCGATCGGGCGCGGATGCAGGCCGTCGGCCGGACCCGAGCGCACCACCTTGTACTGCAGGCCGCTGGGCAGGGTGACCACGCCCGGCTGCTTGGCGTTTTCGGCCAGGAAGCCCACGCCGGCGGTCTTGTTGGCCGAGATCGCGGCCTGCTTGGCGGCGAGGTCTTCCTTCGACGGCCCACACCCGGCCAGGGACAGGCCGGCCAGGACGGCGATGACGAGGAACCGAGCACGCATGTGAAGTCTTTCCGAGGGCGAAACCGCGCCCTGAGCTAGCAGGCTTGGCGCGAACATCAATCATTCCATGCTTGGAACGCTTTCCAGACACCGTTGTCACGCAACGGTGGTGGCGCGTGCGGCTCCGAGCCCTTAAGACGCATCCATCAAGACGTAAAACGAGGCGTTCATGAAACCTGTCCGCAAGGCCGTTCTTCCCGTCGCGGGTCTTGGCACCCGGGTCCTGCCCGGCACCAAGTCGACGCCGAAGGAACTGCTCAACGTCGTGGACCGGCCGATCCTGTCCTACATCGTCGAGGAAGGCCGCGCCGCCGGCATCGAACACTTCGTGTTCATCACCGGCCGCGGCAAGGGCGCCATCGAGGACTATTTCGATCACCAGATCGAACTCGAGATGCAGCTCGAGGCCAAGGGCAAGCTCGACATCCTCAAGCAGCTGCGCGACGAGCTGCCCAAGCCGGGCGAGATGAGCTTCGTGCGCCAGATGGCCCCGCTGGGCCTGGGGCATGCGGTGTGGTGCGCCCGCGACATCATCGGCGACGAGCCGTTCGCGGTGCTGCTGCCCGACGTCATCGTCGATGCGCCGCAATCGGCCCTCAGCCAGCTGATCGAGGTCTATGACAAGGTCGGCGGCGGCAACATCATCGGCGTCGAGGAAGTGCCCGAGAGCGAGACCCACAAGTACGGCGTCGTCGCCCCGAGCAAGGTCGAGGGGCGCCTGGCCACCATGAGCGGCATGGTCGAGAAGCCCGCCAAGGGCACGGCCCCGTCGAACTGGGCCATCGCCGGCCGCTACATCCTGCAGCCGGAGATCTTCGACCTGCTGGCCAGCCAGGAAAAGGGCGCCGGCAATGAGATCCAGCTTACGGACTCGATGGCCAAGCTGATGCAGGACCAGGCCTTCCACGCCTATGTCTACGAAGGCGACACCCACGACTGCGGCGACAAGATCGGCCTGCTGAAGGCCAATGTCGCCCTGGCCCTGAAGCGTCCGGACCTCGGCGAAGCCGCGCGCAAGGCGATCACGGCGCTGCTGTAGGGTTCTCGGAACAAGAAACAAAAAGGCCCCTCATCACGCGATGAGGGGCCTTTTTCGTATCGCAACCCAACCTCGTCATCCCGGCCGCAGCGAAGCGGAGAGCCGGGACCCAGGGGACTGGGCGCGGCGACCGGGTCAAGCGCCCGGTGGTGGCGACTGCTGTGCGGCCGCCCCTGGGTCCCGGGTCTACGGTCCGCTGCGCGGCCCTTCGCCCGGGATGACGAGCTTTGGGAACCTTATGTGTCGCCTCACACCGTGCGCGGCGGGTAGCCGTGTTCGCGCAGGGCGTTCATGACTTCCTGGGTGTGCTGGGCGTCGCGGGTCTCGATGGTGATGTCGAACTCCGCGCCCTTGGCCGGCACGTCCAGCGCCAGGCGGTTGTGGTTCACCTCGATGATGTTGGCGCCCATGGTCCCGATCACGCTGGCCACGGTCGACAGCAGGCCCGGGCGGTCGTCGCCGACGATGCGCAGGGACACCAGGCGCTGGGCGCGCACCAGTTCGCGGGTCAGCACCGAGGCCAGCAGGCGGGTGTCGATGTTGCCGCCGCACAGGATCAGGCCGCACTTCTTGCCGCGGAAGCGTTCCGGATAGGCCAGCAGCGCCGCCAGCGAGGCCGCGCCGGCCCCTTCGGCGATGGTCTTCTCGACATTGCAGTAGAGCGAGACCGCCTGCTCCAGATAGGGCTCCTCCAGCAGCAGCACGTCCTCGATCAGCGGACGGGCGACGCTGTAGGTCAGTTCGCCGACCTGCTTGACCGCGACGCCCTCCGCAATCGTCTGGCCGCCGCAGTGGGCCTGGACGCCGCGCATCTTGGCGGTGAACGACGGATACATCGCCGGCTCGCAGCCGATGATGCGGATGTCGGGATTGATCGCCTTGGCCGCCGTGGCGACGCCGCTGATCAGGCCGCCGCCGCCGATCGGCACCGGCAGGATCTCCAGGTCGGGCACGTCTTCCAGCATCTCCAGGGCGATGGTGCCCTGGCCGGCCATGATGTCGTAGTCGTCGAACGGGTGGACGAAGGTCAGGCCCTGCTCCTCGCGCAGCTTGCGCGCATGGGCGTTGGCGTCGTCATAGGTTTCGCCCTCGATGACCACGTTGGCGCCGAAGTCGCGGGTGTGCTGCACCTTCACGAACGGGGTGGTCTTGGGCATGACGATGGTCACCGGCACGCCGAGGCGGGCGCCGTGATAGGCCAGGCCCTGGGCGTGGTTGCCGGCGCTGGCGGCGATGACGCCCTTCTGCTTCTCGGCGTCCGACAGCAGCAGCAGCTTGTTGAGCGCGCCGCGCTCCTTGTAGGCGGCGGTGAACTGCAGGTTCTCGAACTTCACCCACACCTCGGCGCCGGTAATCTTCGACAGCGTCCGAGAATAGCGACAGGGCGTGCGCTCGATATGGCCGGCGAGGCGGTCTGCGGCGGCGCGGATGGTGGTGATATCGAGGGTCATGGGTAAATGGGCCTGAACACTGCTTGATCTAGGCGTCGCCGACCACGGCGACGGATTGTTCGGTAAGGGCGTCGATCCCCGCGGCGTCGAGCACGTCGCGCATGACGCGCACGCCAGCCTCGACCGTGCTGGTCCGGCGGATGAAGTCGGTCCCGGCCGCCGACAGACGCGCCCACAAGGCCGGGTCGCCATGGACGCCCAGGATCCGGGCGCACAACGCCTCGGGCGTATCCGCGACGAGCACTTCGTCTTCGTACCGCAACCCCATGCCCTCGACCCCGATCGTCGTGCTGACGACCGGTACGCCATGGGCCATGGCGGAATAGATCTTGCCCTTTACCCCCGCTCCATAGCGCAACGGCGCCACGAAGACCCGCGCGTTCTCGAACATCGGGGCAAGATCGTCCACTCGACCCGGCACCACCACCCGATCGGAGGCCAGGGCCAGGATCTCGGGCGTGGGGTTGGCGCCAGCCAGGATCAGCCGGCCCGACTTCAGGCGGGCGCGCAGGCTGGGCCACAGGGTCTTGGCCAGCCAAAGGGCCGCATCGACGTTCGGGCTGTGCCCGAAGCCGCCGAGGAACACGACATCGCCGCGCTCGCTCCACGGGGCCGTCGGCGCGTGGTTGTCGACCATGAACGGCATGACGAAGACCGGCGGCCGCAGGGCCTCGGCGGCCAGCAGGTCGGCTTCGGTGCGGGAGGGCACGCAGACCACGTCGGCCTGGGACATGGCCTGCAGTTCAAGCTGCTTCAGCGCCGTCGCCTGCCGGACCAGCTGGGCCGATCCCTCGACCTCGCCCTGGCGCTCGATCCGCAGATAGTGCAGGTCCATGTTGTTGAAGACGATCTTCGCCTGCGGACAGTATCGGCGGATTAGGGCCTCGCATTCGCGCAGGACCGAGAACCGGAAGACATGAACGACCTCGAACTCGCGCCCCCGCGCCGCGAGCAGCGCCTCGATCCCCGGGAAGTACGGCGCGTAGAAGCACTCCACGCCGCGACGCATCAGGTTGGCCGTGTAGACCGGGTCGAACAGAAAATTATCGACCGGCGCGAAGCAGGCCTTGTAGCCCAGCGCCTGGAACACCTCGATCACCTTGACCGTCGTGACCGAGCCGGCGTCCTGGTCGGGCGTCGGCGTGGTCGCGTCGAGCACCAGCACCCGCCGCGAAACCGACCGCTCGCGTTCGAGGGCCGGGCTGTCGCCGTTCTCGCGGTGGGCGGCCAGGACCGAGCGCCAGCGCTCCAGGAACCGGACCTGGTTCGTCACCTGATAGGCCTTCACGCCCCGGCTGGTGTCCGTGCCCGAGGTCTTGCCCTCATAGTGGATCACCCGCGACAGCGGCTGCATCCAGACGCTCAGCCCGTTGCGTCGCACCCTGAAGGCCAGGTCGGAGTCTTCGCAGTAGGCCGGGGCGAAATGGTCGTCGAAGCCGCCAAGCTCGGTCCAGACCCGGCGGGTCAGGGCGATCGAGGCGCCGGAGATGTAGTCGACCTCGCGCGCGTGAGTGTATTGCGGGCGATTGGGATCGTCGTTGCGGCCGTAGTTCCAGGCCGAGCCGTCGCGCCAGACGATGCCGCCGGCTTCCTGCAGCTCGCCGTCGGCATAGAACAGCTTCGAGCCCGTCAGTCCGGCCCCGGGCAGGTTTTCCAGGCCGTCGCACAGCTCGTCCAGCCAGCCCTCGACCACGCGGGTGTCGTTGTTGAGGAAGACAAGGACCTGGCCGCGCGCCGCCTCGGCGCCGGCGTTGCACGAGGCGATGAAGCCGCCGTTGACCGGTCGCCGCAGGTGGATGACGCCGCCGATGCGGGGCAGCCAGCGAGACGTCTCGTCGGGCGAGGCGTCGTCGACCACGATGATCTCGAAAGTCCGGGTCGAGGCGTGTTCGACCAGGGAGTCCAGGCAGTTCAAGGTGAAGCCCAGCGCGCCGTAGACCGGGATGACGATCGAGACGACCGGGCTCGCCGGCGCGGCCGACAGCCGCCGCCCCAGGTCCGCCGCGGCGGCCTCGAAATCGGGCCGGCGGCCCAGCAGGTCGTAGGTCTGCAGAAAGGCTTCGCCTCGCAGGCCTTCGTGGATCACCGCGTCGTCGGGACGGCGGTCGTAGGGGTCGAGCGCGCCGGCGTCGAGGGCGGCCGACCGCGCCAGCGGCCAGGCGGCCAGCGGATCGCGCAGATCATCGGGGTGGCGCGGATCGGGGCGAACCTGGCCGGGACGCTGCACGCCGCTGCCGAACGCGCGGCGGCGCAGGCGGCGTGAAAAGGTGGCGCGGCGGCCCTCGTCGCGACCGGCCGCGATATAGTGAGAGTAAGCGTCGCTTCCAGCGGCCGCGACGTCGCCGTAGCGCTGGAAATAGGCCGCGGTGGAGAAGTCGGGCGTGGGATCCAGCCCCTCCGCGGCGCCGAACCGCAGATAGTGCTGCAGCGGATCCATGCTCATTCGCGCCAGGTCGGCGCGCTGGCTGACATAGAAGTCCGGATCGAAGTCGCCGCCGCGCCGGATGCGCCAGGCGGCCAGCAGAAGCCGCGCGGCGGCCTTGACGCCCAGGCCCGTCCGCATCGCCTGGAGCGTCGCCGCCAGATCGGTCGCCACGCCGCCGACCAGCCCGCCCCACCGCGCGATCGCCGTCGGCGCCGGCCGGGCCGCCGAGGTCAGGGCCAGGACCATCGCCGTGGACTGATCCATCTGGGCGACGAGTTCTTCCTCGAGAATGCCGACCCGGCGGCGCAGTCGTTCGATCTCGCCGTTCAGCGCGTCCAGGGCGGCCGCTTGCGCGGTCGGTTCGGCGACCCGTTCACCGGATGTCGCAGCCGCGCTTTTATCCGACGTATCCCTGCGCCGGCGCGACGAGGTCGTCGGCGATTTTCGCGTCTGATCAGCAGAAGACATGCCGCGTCCTATAAGCCGCGCGCACAGGCGCGTCGATGGCAGTTCAGGTTGAGCTTGCCAAGCCATACTCGCGGCGTCTTTAAACGCTGCATGTTCGCCTCACGCGTCACCCCGGGCCTCGCCAGGCCGCCCTTCCGCGCAAGCGCCTTCGCCACAGTCCAGGAGTGGACCGACCTGGAAGGCGCGCTGGAAAGGATCCTCGCCCGGCGACAGGCCATCGACGCCTTTCATCTCGAGGGCCCCCAGCCCCTGCTGATCGACGGAATCTGCCAGGCCTGCGGCGCGCCGCGACGCTTTCGCGCCGAGCCGCCGCAAGGGAGCGCCCTCACGGCCAGCGACTGGCCCGGTCGGCTGCGCTGCGTCGCCTGCGGCCTCGACACGCGGCAGCGCGCCTGCATCCACTTTCTTCTGGCCGAGACCGGGCGCGACCCGCGGGCCAGCGTCGTCCGTGTCGCGGGCGACGCGGCCCTGGCCGATTGGCTCGACGGTGTTCTGGAGACGGCGACCGCGCCGCGGCGGCCGTTTTCGGACGTGCTGATCTGCCCGGCGCCGACCCCGGACGCCGTCGCGCCGGACCTCAAGCAACTGCGTCCAGGCGGGCGATTGATCGCCGCGGTCGACGACGTAGAAGCGGCCTGGGCGCTCAAGGGCGTCCTGGCCAATCATGGCCTTGCCGACTGGCGAGGCCATCTTTATTGGAGCGAGGAGTTCGGCTATCTCGGGCGCAGCAACGTGCTCGTGACAGCCTCATTTCGTTAAAGCCTTCCTGGCCCGTCGAAATGATAAGTGATTAGGGTGAAGTTACTCAATTGCACTTCAGACGTTCCGCTCACTGACGCTTTGGGCCCTGCCCACTGGACAGCCGCAATGTCGGTTCAGCGTTAAAATACAGGTAGGGACACGTGAAAATCATCGTAACCGGCGGCGCTGGATTTATCGGTTCCGCGCTCTGCCGGCTGATCATCGACGAAAGCCAGGACAGCGTCGTCAACGTCGACAAGCTTACGTATGCCGCCAGCCGCTCTTCGCTGGCCTCGATCGAAAGCAGCGATCGCTATCACTTCGAGCAGGTCGACATCGCTGACGCCGAAGCCGTGGCCGAGGTGCTCAAGCGCCACCAGCCCGACGCGATCATCCACCTGGCCGCGGAATCGCACGTCGACCGTTCGATCTCGGGCGCGGGTCCGTTCATCCAGACCAACGTCGTGGGCACCTTCGTCCTGCTGAACGCCGCCCTGGACTACTGGCGCGCCCTGCCCCAGGAAAAGCAGGCTAGCTTCCGTTTTCAGCATGTCTCGACCGACGAGGTCTATGGCAGCCTGGGCGCCGAGGGCCTGTTCCGCGAAGACACGCCCTACGATCCGCGCTCGCCCTATTCGGCGTCGAAGGCGGCCTCCGACCACCTGGTCAGCGCCTGGTGGCACACCTACGGCCTGCCCACGATCATCTCGAACTGCTCGAACAACTACGGCCCCTACCACTTCCCCGAAAAGCTGATCCCGCTGATCATCCTCAACGGTCTGGAGGGCAAGCCCCTGCCGGTCTACGGCGACGGCTCCAACATCCGCGACTGGCTTTACGTGGAAGACCACGCGCGCGCCCTGCGCCTGATCCTCGACAAGGCCGCGCCCGGCTCGTCGTACAATGTCGGCGGGCGCAACGAGCGGACCAACCTCGAGGTCGTCGAGACGATCTGCGACCTGCTGGACGAACTGGCCGGCCCGCTGGACAGCGGCCCGCGCCGCGACCTGATCTCGTTCGTCACCGACCGCCCCGGCCACGACCAGCGCTACGCCATCGACGCCACGCGCATCGAGCAGGAGCTGGGCTGGCAGGCGCGCGAGAACTTCGAGTCCGGCTTGGCCAAGACGGTCCGCTGGTATCTGGACCGCCAGGACTGGTGGGAGCCGCTTCGCACCCGCTACGACGGCGAGCGTCTCGGCCTGACCGCGAAAAGCGAGGCGTCTTGACCTCCAAGCCCCTGCTCGTGATCGGCGAAAGCGGGCAGGTCGCCCGCGCCATCGCCGACGCCGCGCCGACCGGCTTTTCGGACCCGACCGGCTTTTCGGACGTCGTGTTCGCCGGGCGCGCCAAGCTCGACCTCGAAACGGTCGACGTGCGCGCCTTCGTCCGCGACCTCGCCCCCGCCGCGGTGATCAACGCCGCGGCCTATACCGCGGTCGACCGCGCCGAGAGCGAACCCGACGCCGCGGAACTGCTGAACGCCCGGATGCCCGGCGCGGCCGCGGCCGCCTGCGCCGACCTGGGCGTTCCGTTCGTCCATATCTCGACCGACTACGTCTTCGACGGCTCGAAGGGCGCGCCCTATGTCGAGACCGATCCCCTGGCTCCGCTGGGCGTCTATGGCGCGACCAAGGCGGCCGGAGAGCGGGCGGTCGAGGACGCCGGAGCGGTTTGCGCGATCCTGCGCACCTCGTGGGTCTATGGCCCGCACGGCGCCAACTTCCTGAAGACCATGCTGCGGCTCGCCGAAACCCGCGACGAGATCGGCGTCGTCGCCGACCAGCACGGCGCCCCGACCCGGGCCGAGGAAGTCGCCGAAGGCGCCCTGCGTTCGGTGCGCCGCCTGCTCGACGGCGATGCGGCCGCCCGGGGGATCTTTCACCTCGGCGGCGGCGGCGAAACGACCTGGGCGGGCTTCGCCGAGGCGATCTTCGAAGAATCGGCGCGTCGCGGCGGCCCCGCCGCCCGCGTGAAGCCCATCACCACCGAGGAATATCCCACGCCGGCGCGACGCCCCCGGGATTCCCGCCTCTCTACTGACAAGTTCTTCGCCATACACGGCTGGCGCCCCGGCCTGTGGCGAGACGGCCTCACAGAACATATGACTCGGACAGGATTCTGATCGATGAAAGGTATCATCCTAGCCGGCGGCTCCGGCACGCGTCTCTATCCGGTCACGCGCGCCATCTGCAAACAGCTGCTGCCCGTCTACGACAAGCCGATGATCTACTACCCCATCAGCACCCTGATGATGGCCGGTATTCGCGAGATCCTGATCATCTCGACGCCTCGCGACATCCCGCTGTTCGAGCAGATGCTGGGCGACGGGTCCGAATGGGGCGTGAAGTTTGAATACGCCGTGCAGGAGGTTCCGCGGGGCCTGGCCGACGCCTTCATCGTGGGCGAGGAGTTCGTCGCCGGCCAGCCGGTCGCGCTGATCCTGGGCGACAACATCTTCTTCGGCCACGGCCTGTCCGACCAGCTCAAGCAACTGGCCCAGCATGACGACGGCGCCATCGTGTTCGCCTATCGCGTCAGCGACCCCGAGCGGTACGGCGTCGTCGAGTTCGACGCCGACGGCCAGGCGCTGTCGCTCGAGGAAAAGCCCACCCAGCCGAAGTCGGACTACGCGGTGACCGGGCTATATTTCTACGACTCGCAGGTCACCCAGATCGCCCGCAAGGTGAAGCCGTCGCATCGCGGCGAAATCGAGATCACCGACGTCAATCGGATCTATCTCGAGCAGAAGCAGTTGACCGTCACCCAACTGGGCCGAGGCTATGCCTGGCTGGACACCGGCACGCACGACTCGCTGTCGGAAGCGTCGGACTTCATCAAGGCGATCGAACACCGCCAGGGGCTGAAGATCTCCTGCCCCGAGGAAATCGCCCTGGCGAACGGCTGGATCTCGGCCGATCACGTCGAGGCGATCGGCCGCTCGATGCTGAAGACCGAATACGGCCGCTACCTGATCGAAATTGCACGTGAGCACCGCCTGCAGGACTCCCAGGCTTAAAAACCAGCTCTCTCGAGAGACGGGATCTCCTCCGGAACCAAAAATGCAAAAACAAGTATCCAAAGCCGTCAACGACGTCAGCCGCGCCCTGAAGGCGTGGCACATCTGGATTTTCCTGTCCTGGCAGGACGTCATCTCGAAGTATCGGCGGTCGATCTTCGGGCCCCTGTGGATCGCCGGCGGCATGATCGCCACGTCGCTGGCCCTGTCCCTGACCTTCGGCGCCATCTCCGGCCAGCCGCTGCACGACTTCCTGCCGTTCGTCATGGCCGGCCTGCTGGCCTGGAGCCACTTCATCGGCATCAACCTGATCGAGGCGCCCGAGCTGTTCGTCGGGATGGCCGGCTCGATCCGAAACCATTCCTTCCCGTTCACCTTCTACGTCTTTCGCTTCACCAGCCGGCAGCTGATCCTGTTCGCCCACAACGTGGTGGTGTTCTTCATCGCGGCGGTCCTGGTCGGCGGCTTCAAGATCCCCCACTGGCAGGTCCTGCCCGCCCTGGTGGTGCTGACGCTGTTCTCGATCACCATGGGTCCGCTGATCGGCATGGCGTCGGCGCGCTTCCGCGACCTGCGCTTCATGCTGCCCTACCTGGCGCAGATCCTGTTCTTCGTGACGCCGGTGTTCTGGAACCCCGACTCGATCCACGGCCGCCGATCGATCATCGTGTCGGCCAACCCGCTGTTCCACCTGATGGAAATCCTGCGCGAGCCGCTGCTCGGCCGCCCCGCCCCGGTCCATTCCTGGGTCGTGTCACTCACGCTCCTGGGAAGCGTCATCGTGATCTGGTTCGTGAGCTTCGCGGCCTTCCGCCGTAAAATTCCGTTCTGGGTCTAGTAGAGAAAAGATCGACTATGTCTTCTCCTCTGATACGGCTGGACAACGTTCAGCTCATCTACCCGATCTATTCGGTACGGGCCCAGTCGCTTCGCCACGCCGCCATGAACCTGGCGGTCGGCGGGCGGATGATGAGAGGCGGCAACGACGTCGTTCACGTCAACGCGCTCGAAGGCGTCAGCTTCGAGCTGCGCGAGGGCGACCGCCTCGGCCTGGTCGGTCACAACGGCTCGGGCAAGACCACCCTGCTCAAGGTGCTGGCCGGGGTCTACGAACCCACCCGCGGCTCGATCGACGTTCGCGGCGACGTGTCCTCGATGCTCGACATCGGCCACGGCATCGACTGGGAAGGCACCGGCGTCGACAACATCCGGATCCTGTCGCGACTGCGCGGCCTGCGCGGCGCCGAGATCAAGGCCCGGATGGACTCGATCATCGAGTTCTCCGAGATCGGCAGCTTCGCCCACCTGCCGATGAAGACCTACTCGGCCGGCATGGCCACCCGCCTGATGTTCACCCTCGCCACCAGCTTCAAGTCGGACATCCTGATCCTGGACGAATGGCTGGGCGCGGGCGACGCGCAGTTCATCAACAAGGTCAGCACGCGGATGAGCGGCCTGGTCGACCAGGCCCGCTGCGTGGTCGTGGCCTCGCACAACTTCTCCCTACTGGAAGCGGTCTGCAACAAGCTGCTGGTGCTGGAGAAGGGCCGCGTGCGCTACTTCGGCCCCGTCGCCGACCTGCCCCCGGCGCTCCGTCCGTAAGAAAAAGGGCCGCCCGACCGGGTGACCCTTCGCGAAAGACGAAAAGGCCGCGCCCCCTGGGCCGCGGCCTTTTTTCTATGGCCGGCGCCCGTCGCCGCGCGGCGACGGGTCGAGCAGGCGATCGACCCCTTCGGCCAGCAGCTCCATGTCGACATAGAGCTCGACATGCTCGCCGCGGTCGGCATTGGAGAAGCACTCGCACCAGACATAGCCGACCGACTGCCCGCCCGCCGCGCCCATGCCCATGTTCAGCGAATAGACGGAGTCGTTGGGGTGCAGGATCAGCACCCCCGCTCCCTCGGGCGAGAACACCATGTTCGAGATGTTCGAGCCCATGCCGGCCACCACGTGCCGCGCCTCGGAAAACGCCACGACCTGGTCGGCCCACGACATTTCGCCCGGCCGGATCTCACGGAAGCCGCGCCGCTCCAGATAGCGGGCGACGTCGTTGACGTTGTGGGGGCGGCGGCGGTCCTTGGGAACCTCGCGCCGCAGCGTGAAGATCCTGTCGCCGAACTGCGCCGTCGAGACGCTGCGCGCCCAGCGGTAGACCTCGGAATAGAAGGTCCGGGTTTCGGGCGAGACCCAGTAGGCGAAGTTGTTCAGCGGATGCGGCGCCAGCAGCCTGTCGACCCGCACGCCCTTGCCGTGCGGCATGCGCACGAAGCGCTCGGGCCCCAGGCCGCTGGCCTGGCGGCAGATGTCGATCGCCCAGTCGGGCATGTCGGCGTTGATCAGGATCGGGGCGTCGGCGAATTCGGCCCACGCCTCCGAACGCACCGCCTCGAGCATCACGCGCAGGCGCGGCGCGATATCCAGCAGCACGTGGTGATAGTTGCCCGGGGCGGCCCGGGCGATGCTGATCGCCATCGGAAAATGGTCAGGCTCGGCCCGCAGGGCGGCGCACTTGTAGGCGCCCGGCTCACCCGACGGCTGCAGGTCCAGCTCGGTCCAGGGCGCCAGCAGCTGCGACTCCCCGCCGCCCACCGGAACCTGGCCGTGCAGCACCCGGTGATCGCTGGTGAAGATGATGCCCGCGCCGCAGACCGTGGCCCCGTCGAAGCGGTCGATGCGGATCTCGGGAACGAACAGCTTCTCCTTGACGAACACCTCGCGGGCGTTGTCCGGGATCGCGCCCTTCCAGAAGAAGGGCTCGATGCCGTCGACGACCACCTTGGGAAACACGTCGAACTGGCCGACCCGCTGGTCCACCCCCGCAACGTAGGTTTCGTAGTCTTCGCCGATCCAGTGCTCGATCCTGATCATTCCGCCTCTCAAGCCAGCGCCTGGCAGACGCAGATCGCCCACGGGCCTTCGGCGCGCTCGAAGCGGCGGATGCTGATCCGCATCTCCCCGAAGGCGTCCGTCATGTGACTGGCGAAGGCCTGGACGTCCTCGCCCTGGCCCATCGCGACGATCAACGCGCGCGGCGCCAGATAGGCCTTGTTGTGGCTGAGGTGAAACGCCCAGACCGAGGGTTCGGCGACGTTGTGGATCGCCACGACGCCCAGGCTTGCGCCGTCGGAGGTCAGGCTGCGCGCGCGGCTCCAGCGGACCGGGAAATGATTGTCCAGCCAGGCCCGCAGCGGGCGCTGGCCGCGGCCCAGCCCCTTGACCCAGCGCCGCAGGCCGTCCGCGCCGAGCGCGATCAGGACGTTTTTCTCTTCGTTGCCCGCCAGGGCGGGCTCCACCGGCCCGGCCGAGTCCGCGAAGACCAGGCCGCGCTGGGCGTGGCTCATGACGTGGAGGGCGAAATTGACGACGACGCCCCAGCCGAGATCGTTCTCGCTGGGACCCGAGCGCCAAAGAAACCGCCGGGGAGCGCCCGAAAAGCTTTCGACATAGCCGGATATCGATCGCACCGGGTGCCCAAGGACGGGAACGCGACGCCAACCGCGGTCAATCGTTTCGACCCGGAGGCCGTCGAGAAAGCCAAATATGTCCATGTTCACTTTAGCTTGCGACCGCGCTCAATAGACCTAGCGCATTTGGCCAAGTGTCGCTTTAGCAGCCGCTCGCCTTACGGATCAAGACGCCGCCAACTACAACCGAAAAGCCTTGCGCCTCCCGCGCGGTCTGGCTAGAGCAAGCCTAGTCGCAGGCCGTCCTAGAAGCCGTCAGGCGTCCCCTCGTTGGACCAAGATCAGCCTGGCCTCGCCAGGATTGCCTGCTCGACTCCTGGGCTTGCGGGGGCTTTAACAGCGCATGAGTATTTCGGTAGGTCGCTTGAAATCTCTGGCTAAACGGGTGCTGCGCAAGCTCGGCTCGACGCGCGCCCGACCGGCCGTGGACCCTGCATCCCTGCATCCGCTCTTCGATCTTCAATGGTACGCCGCCAAGTACCCCGAAGCCCGGAACAATCCCTGGGAACACTACAACACCGTGGGCTGGAAGATCGGCTACGATCCCAGCCCGCTGTTCGCCACCCAGTGGTACCTGGGCGAGAACCCTGACATTCGCGCCGCCGGCGTGAACCCCCTCGTCCATTTCGTGCAGTCCGGCTCCGGCGAAGGCCGCAGCCCCAACCCCGCCTTCTCGTCGCGCTGGTATCAGCGGCAAGTCTACAACGTCATCGACGGCAACGACTTCTGGGGCCACTACATGCGCGTCGGCGGCGCGATGGGCCTGAGCCCGCACCCGCTGTTCGACGGCAAGTGGTACGCGGCTCAGAACCAGGACGTCATCGGAACGCTGAACCCGCTCGTCCACTACCTGCATTTCGGCGCGAGCGAGGGCCGCGATCCGCGCCCCCTGTTCGACACCGCCTGGTACCGGACCAAGGCCGACATCCCGCAGGGCATGAGCCCTCTGACGCACTTCGCCATGCACGGCGAGCGCCAGGGTCTGGATCCCAACCCGCTGTTCCGCTGCGCCTGGTACCTGGAGCGCCACCCCGACGCCCGCGACACCGGCGGCGCCATCGCCCACTATGTCGACGGCGCCGTGCAGGACACCTTCCCGACGCCGCTGTTCGACAGCGGCTGGTATCGCCGCGTGCACGGCGATCTCGACAACTGGACGCTGACGCCGCTCGAACACTACCTGCTGCATGGCGGTTCCGAGGGCCGCTGGCCAAGCCCGCTGTTCGACGCCGCGCGCTATCTCGACCTCTATCCCGGCGTTCGCAAGGCTAACCGGGCGCCGCTGCTCGACTACGTGCTCGAAGGCGCCGACCTGGGCCGCAACCCTTCCGAACATTTTGATTCGGCATGGTACCGCCGGTCGTACATGGTGAGCGACGAGCTGCTCGTGACCCCGCTGGAGCATTTCCTGACCAAGGGCTGGTCCCTGAAGTACCGCACCGCGCCCTAGGCGCGCCGACGCGTAGACACCATCGACGACCTCTTCACTTTCGACCAAAGGCCAGCATGCGCGACTGTATCGTAATCACCGGCGGAGCGGGTTTCATCGGCTGCGCGCTTTCCGAACGCCTGCGCGACTGGGGCCTGGACGTCGTCGCCGTCGACAACCTGCACCCCCAGGTTCACACCGAGCCGGGCCGCCCCGAACGCCTGCCCGACTTTGTCGAACTGGAAGTCGCCGACGCCCGCGACCGGGCCTTCTGGGACAAGTTCCTGGTTTCCAACCGGCCCAAGATCCTGATCCACTTCGCCGCTGAAACCGGCACGGGCCAGTCGCTCACCGAATCTACCCGTCACGCCAGCGTCAACGTGGTCGGCACCACCGAGGTGCTCGACGCGATGACCGCCGCCGGCGTCAAGCCCGACCACATCCTGCTGTCGGCCAGCCGCGCGGTCTATGGCGAGGGCGCCTGGGCCGCCGAGGGCGACGCGCCGTTCTATCCCGGCGTCCGCTCCCATGCGGCGCTGGCCGAAGGCCGCTGGGGCTTCCAGAACAGCGCCGGCCAGGAAGCCGCCCCCCTGCCGCATCGCGCGGCAAGCGTTTTCCCGATGCCGACCAGCATCTACGGCGCCACCAAACTGGCCCAGGAACACGTTCTGCTGGCCTGGGCCGCGGCCATGTCGGTGCCGCTGACCAGCCTGCGCTTCCAGAACGTCTATGGCCCCGGCCAGTCGCCGTTCAACGCCTACACCGGCATCATCAACATCTTCCACCGGGTCGCCCGGGCCGGCGGCGCCATCGACATCTACGAGGACGGCCAGATCGGCCGTGACTTCGTGTTCATCGACGACGTCGTCGACGCCTGCGTCGCGGCGCTCGAAAAGCCGCCGGTCACCCATCGCATCCTCGACGTCGGTTCGGGCGTGGCGACGACCATTCTCGAAGCGGCCCAGGTCATCGCCGAAATGCACGGCGCGCCCAAGCCCGAGATCTCCGGCAAGTTCCGCAACGGCGACGTCCGCTGGGCGGTCGCCGAAACGGCCGATCTGCGCGACCAGCTGGGCGTCGAGGCGAAGGTCGACTTCGCCACGGGCGCGCGGGCCGTCGGCGACTGGCTCGTCTCCAAAGGCTTCGCCTGATGCCGGAAGGGGCGGTTGAACTTTCGGCGCCCCCCGCCGCGTCTCGCGACGCGGGGATCGTCGCGGTTTGCCGCCCGTCCACGCGGGCCGAGCGGCAAGCCCAGTTCGACGCCTGCCTGGCGCTGAGCGGCGTCGCCCGCGTGCTCGCCGCCACCTCGCCCGGCGCCAAGGGGCCGGGCCTGGCGCTTGAGGTCGAGCGAGCCCTGGCCGCCGGCGCCGAGCAGGTGCTGATCGCGACGGACGCCTTCGAGGCGCCCGCCAACCTGCTCGAGCGGGCGCGCGCCTGGATGAACGGCGACCCGCGCCTGGGCGTGACCTGCTTCCTGGCCAACGAGGCCGGGTCGCTGAGCCTCGACGTCGATCCCGCCGCGAGCGTGGACGAGATCAATGAGCGCCTGGCCGCCATCGGAGCCGATCGCCGCCCCGTTCCGATCGCGGCGACCGAAGGGTGCCTGTTCCTGATCGGCCGCAGCGCCCTGATGGCGGCCGACGGCCTCGCCCCAGACCTCGACTCCGATCCCTATCTTTCGGTGTGCGAGTTCGCCTTGCGCGCCTCGCGTCGCGGCTTCCACACCATGCTCGACGGACAGGCCTTCGTCCGCCGCGCCGGCGAGGCCGGCGAGCGGTCGCTGAAGTCCGACGAGGTCCTGCGGCGACGGCTGAACGCCGAGCACCCGTTTTTCCCGGCCCTGTACGACCTTCAGGCCTCGACCCCCTCCGAACCGTTGGGCGAGGCCCTGGCCCTGGCGCGCGCCGCCGGGCGCGGCCTGCGCCTGGCCATCGACATCTCCGCCGTCACCGATCGTTCGATCGAGGCCTCCGAGCAGGTGACCGCGCTGGTCCGCGCGATGACGGCCAACGCCAAGGTCAGCTGGCTGGGCCTGGTCACCGACCAGGCCGAGTCCGAACTGGCGGGCCTTGCCAGCGCCGCCAAGATCGAGGTGGTTCCGGCCGACATCGAAGCCCTCCAGCGGCGCGACATCGACGTCCTGCACGTGCCCAGCACGATCGCCTCGACCAAGCCGTGGTGGACCTGGCGCCCGGCCGCCCGCCGCACGGTCATCACCCTGGACCACGCCCCCTCGACGGCGGCCCGCACCTCGCTCGCCGCCGACCTGATCATCGCGGCCGGCGACGGCATGGTGGCGCAGCTGCGTCAGGCCCGCGCGCCCTTCCCGCTCGAACGGGTGGTGGTCATTCCGCCGGTCGCCCCGCGCCAGGTCGCCGCGCGCGTGCCCGCCTCGGTCAACGAGCGTGGCTGGGTCGCCGAACGCTTCGCGCTCTGCGTCACCTCGCAGATGAACAGCGGCCCCGTCCTGGCCGCCCAGAAGATCCAGGGCGCCCTGGTCGAGAACCGTCCGGGCCTGCGGCTGATCGTGATCGACGAGGACGCCCTGCTGCCCGCGCGCCGCGCCGACCCCCATCCCGACGCGCGCTCGCGCGACAACACCCTGCTGCTGGCGCCGCAGCTTTCACACGCCGAACGCACCTGGCTGCTCAGCCATGCCGAGTTCGTCCTGATCGATCCGAAACTGGCCGGCCAGGCTTGGCTGAGCGAGGCCCGCGCGCCCGTCTTCCCACTGGAACCCGCCCTGGACGCCTCGCATATTCTGGCCGCGATTTCCGACCCGGCGGTCGCGCGCCGCCTGTCCGGCGCGGCCGCCGGCGCGACCCTCTCGCCCGAGCCGACGTCGCTCTATCCCGTCTACCTGGACGCCCTGGCGCGTCCCCCGCGGAGAATCTGAAATGGCCACCACGCGCCGCTCCAAGCCCGCCGCCGCAACGCCGGCCCCCGCTCCCGCGAAAGCCGTCGCCGCCAAGCCGGTCACCGCCAAGGCGACCACCAAAGCCGCCGCCGCGCGCCTACAGCCGGCGACGACCCAGGCCGCCGTCGACGCGATCTCGCTCGCCCAGGCTCTTCTCGACGTCGAGGCCGCCAATGCCCGCGTCATCGACCTGACGCGCCGCCTCACCGCCATGAACCAGGAAATCATCGAACTGCGCCAGCAACTGGCCCGCGGCCCGGCCGGACGCGTCAGCGACCACGGCGCGGCTCGCGACCTGTTCGAAGCGCGGGCGGAGATCGCCGCCCTGCGACTGCAGTACTGCCAATAAGCCGGGTTCCATCTCGCTCTACTGGACATTGTCATGCCCAAGCCCCGCGTCCTTCATTGCATCACCGTCTACAACGGACGCGAGATCGTTCCCCGCGCCATACGCAGCGCGCTTAGGATGGACAGCTCCGTCGCCGACATCGACGTGCTCATCCTGGACGACGCCAGCCCTGAACCGGGCTGGAGCGAGGAACTGCGCGCCCTCTGCGAGGAACTCGGCGCGCTCTACTATCTGACGCCGCGCAACCTCGGCATTCCGCGGAACGTGACCCTGGGGCTGAAGACGGCGGTCGAGCACGGCTATGACTACGTCACCATCAACAATTCCGACGTGATCTTCCCCGAGAACCTGATCACCGGCATGATCGGGGCGATCCGGTCGAACGACAACGTCGGGTCGGTGACGGCCTGGTCGAACAACGTCTCGATCTACTCGGCCCAGAACGACGATCCCGACGCCCACATCTCGACGCAGGAGATGGTCGACTGGCTCTCCGAGGTCACCGACAAGGCCTTCGGCCACACGGTGCTGGACATCCCGGCGGGCATCTCGTTCTGCATCATGATGCCCATCGACGTGGTTCGACGCGTCGGCTTCATGGATCCGGTGTTCGGGCGCGGCTATTGCGAGGAAACCGACTGGAGCCTGCGCAGCCTGGCCATGGGCTATCGCCTCTGCCTGGCGCCCGGCGTCTTCGTCTATCACCAGGGTCGCGGCTCGAACCTGGCGGCCGGGCTGGTCTCGGCCGGGCACACCACCGTGCCGGAGAACGAAGCCATCATTGACCTGCGCTACCCCGAGTTCCGCAAGCAGGTGGACGAGTTCTTCCAGCGCGATCCGATGCACTGGCACCATTCCAAGCTGATCCACGACGTGATCGACCGCGCCGCCGAAGAAGGCGGCCTGCAGATCGACCTGGGGCAGCTGTCCTCGCCCCCCGCGGACGGCATCCTGGTCAATATCCAGCCCGAAGGCGAGAACGCCCGCACGACGCTCTCCTATCGCGGGTTCAAGCAGGTCTTCTGGGGTCGCTACGCCTCGGCCGCGCGCGAAATCATCAACCGCTTCCCAAACAGCCAGGCCAGCATCAACATGTACGACGCCTGTCCTCTGCATGAAGAACTGACCAAGGCCTACGGCGCCCAAACCAACGACTTGACCCGCGGCTATCCCTCCCGGGTCTAGCCCGCGGGCGCCTGATCGGCGCGGAACCGCCGCCAATGATCAGGCGCTGATACTGCGACAAGACGACACTTTCGATACCATCGTTATCCGTCGCCCCTATACTGAGCGGCGTCGAAAAATAGCCTCAATAAAGGTTGTTTCAGACGTCTAGTGAGATTTGGACACAAGGACCCATAAGGCAGCATGAGAAAGATCGCAGCTATCGTTCTGGGTCATAGCCACCTGTCCTCGGTCATCAACCATCTCATGGATCGCCAGGGCGAGTCTGGCGGAAAAGACAATTCCATTCAGTACTATATGTTCGACACTTTTCGGTTGGGCGCCGACTTTCAGTATTCTGTCGACCAGGACGGCGACTTCGTACTGAACCCAGTGCTGAACGAGATCGTCGAACGCCGCGTGCCCAAGGACAGGGAGCGCGTCTACGTTTCGATGTTCGGCGGCAACGCGCACAACGCCCTGACGCTGCTGGAACATCCGCGCCCGTTCGACGTGATTCTCTCCGAGAATCCCGGCTTGCCGCGGCTAGAGGGGACGGAATTGATATCCGAGGCGCTGCTCAAGCGCTTCATCGCCTATCATGCCCAAGTCTATCTGCTGAACATGACCACCCTTCGGCAATCGACGACCGACCCGGTGCTGCACATCGAGTCGCCGCCGCCGATCGGCGACAACAGCTTCGTTCTCTCGCACCTGGAGCGGTACTTCCAGGACCAGCAGAGCGACCCCCGCGTGGCGCCCGCCTGGCTGCGCTACAAGCTCTGGCGCGTGCACAGCGCGATCGTGCGCGGCTCGTGCGAGGCCAACGACGTTGCCTTCATCCCGAGCCCGCCCGAAGCCGTGGACGGCGACGGCTTCCTGCTTCCCGAGGCCTATGGCGGCGACTCCACGCACGCAGGCCCGTGGTATGGTGGCCGCATCCTTCGCCAGCTCGAGGAGCGCTTCAGCGCCTACTACGACGGCTGGGACTGGCTTTACTGACAAGGCCCGGCCAAAGGCGCGGCTTTCGCTTTCGAAACGCGCTCCAGGCCCGTCAGGGCGGACCGTCGGGCGCTGCGGCTTGATCAATCAGGCGATTTCGACGTCGCCGCGCTCTAAATGTTTGAAATGGAGCGCGTTCATGCGTTCCTGATGATCCAATCAGGAACGAACAGGCTCTAGCGGTAAGAGGCCTCTATGGCGAAACATCCCTACGTCCTGCAGCCCGGCACCGCCCGGTGGGCCAAGTCCGTCGCCGGCGTCAGCTATCCCGACCTTGACCCGGTCGTCGGCTTTCCGTTCCGGATCACCCCGAGCCAGAAGGTCGCCACGGCCGGCAGCTGCTTTGCGCAGCACATCGCCCGGCACCTGAAGAACAACGGCTTCAACTACTACGTGGTCGAGGAAGGCCATCCGTTGACGCACAGCGTCAGCGGCATCCTCGACGACTTCAACTACGGCACCTTCTCGGCCCGATACGGCAATCTCTATACGGCCCGGCAACTGCTTCAGCTCTTCAAGCGCGCCTTCGGGACCTTCACGCCCGCCGAGGCGCCATGGCCGACCAACGACGGCCACCTGCTGGATCCGTTCCGCCCGACCATCCAGCCCTCGGGCTTCTCTTCCGAGGCCGAACTGCTCGCCGACCAGGCCCAGCACCTGGCCGCGGTGCGCCACATGTTCGAGACGCTCGACGTCTTCGTCTTCACCCTGGGGCTGACGGAGAACTGGTTCTGCAAGGCCGACGGCGCGGCTTTGCCCGTCTGCCCGGGCGTTTCGGGCGGGGTCTTCGACTCCGAGCGCTACGGCTTCGAGAACCTCACCACCACCCAGATCATCGCCGACATGACCGAGTTCCTGTCCCTGCTGGCCGGCGTCAACAGCCAGGCCAAGGTGGTGCTGACGGTGTCTCCCGTACCACTGGCGGCCACGATGACGGACGTCCACGTGCTGGCCGCGACGACCTATTCGAAATCGGTGCTGCGCGTGGTCTGCGAGGAGCTCAGCCGCGCCCACGACCACGTCGCCTACTTCCCATCCTACGAGATCATCACCGGGTCCTATAACCGCGGCCGCTATTTCGCCAAGGACCTGAGGTCGGTGACCGAGGAGGGCGTGAGCCACGTCATGCGCCTGTTCCTCAAGCACGCGGCCGACACCACCGCGCAAGCCGCCCCGCCGGCTCCCGCCGCCCAGGACGAGTTCCTGGCGCGCATGGGCCATGTGGTGAAGACCACCTGCGACGAGGAACTGATCGAAGCTTCGCTGAAGTAGCGGCGCGGAAACGCCGAACCGCGTCGGCGGCGATCTCGCCGCCCGACGCGTCGTGGGCCTTCGTGGAAGACGTCATCGGTTTCTGGCGGCCAGAAACCGATGACCGGACCCTCAGGCCACCGAGACCTCTTTCCACACCGTGCCCGGATCCGGCGCGTGGCACACCGTGCGGCCGTACATGTCGAGGATGTCGTCGAACAGCACGTTGCCCGCCCGCATGCTCGAGAACGTCTCGCGGACATAGCGGCACAGCTCGCCGCTGCGGTCGTAGTCCGACACCCGCCGATCGTAGGCAGCCTGCAGGGCGCCGTACCAGTCACCGCCCTCGCGCACGATCGCACCGAAACCCGAGCGCTTCACGTGCGGGACATAGTCGGGGATGTGGCTGACGATCACCGGCACGCCGCGGGCGCCGGCTTCCATGAACTTCGTGCAGGACTTGCCGTAGTTGAACGTGCTGCGTTCGAACGGGGCGACGACGCAGTCGTGCTCGTCGATCACCTTCAGCATTTCCTTGTAGGGCAGGCGCCCCTTGAACCGCACGCGGTCGAAGCCGCGGAAGTCCTTGATGTTGACGTCGCCGAGCACGGTCAGGGTGACGTCCTCGCGCTCGTTGACGAAGCGCGCCAGCGCTTCCTTGACGACCTTGAAGTCCTTGCCGTGGGTCGGACTGCCGGACATGTACAGCAGGCGCCAATGCTCCTTGTCGACGGGCTGGCGACGGCGGATGCCGATGTCTTCCTCGTCCATCCGGAACGGCGCGTTGATCGTCTTGAACCCGTGGGTCCGATAGATCTTTTCCATGAAGCCGTTCGAGGTGATCACCGCGTCGGCCAGGTTGGCGGACACCATGCGCCCGCTCAGTTCCGCGACGAAGGCCGGATCGGTCGCCCGGCGGAAGCCCGAACGGATCGAGCCCATCTCCTCGACCAGGTCGGGGAAGGTGTTCAGGTCGTCGGTCTCGTAGAGGATCATCGAGCGGTTGACGCGGGCCCGCAGGATCGCGTTGACGATGTCGCCCGTGGCCGGAGCGCGCTGCAGGACGATGATGTGGAAGTTGTCGAACGAGTCCGGCTTGATCTCGGACTTGTCCATGATCACCACCTCGGCGCCGGACTTCCAGAGGACGTTGGAATGCAGGGCGGCGCGATAGTGCCGCGAGGCGTTGTTGGTGTCCTTGGTGTCGGTGACGATCAGGGCGCGGATGCCGGCGCGGCCGAAGAAGATGGCGTCCAGTCGACGGACATAGGGTCCCTCGATGGTGACCAGCTGCAGCTCCGTGGGAGCCAGGCGGTTGCGGAGCGGCAGCGGAACCGCGAAGCCGAACCGGCCGTCGCCATAGCCGGCGTCGGCCACTTCGCCGCGATAGCCGCAGGCCAGTTGGCGCGACACCAGGCGAGCACCGTCCCACAGGCCGACCACGGCGCGATGGTTGGTCGACCGCGGCTTGACCCAGCCGTAGACGTGATCGGTGCGCACGTGGTCGACGACCGCGGCGGCCGGCTTGCGCTCGACCAGCACGTGGCGCTGAATGTGCACGGGCTCGGCGCCATCGGCCCGGATCTCCAGGACGAAGTCATGCACGGCGTCGCGCCGGACGCTGTCGGGGATGGGGATGCGCCAATTGTAGTTCTTGACGCCCGAGACGCCCTCGGGCTCGCCCACCAGGGTCGCCGGATAGGCGCCGTGCGGCGCGCCGCCGATCGTCAGGAAGACCGTCGGCGTTTCGTCGCCGCTGAAGTTCGCCCAACCGACAAGAACCTTCTTGTCGATGCTGGAAAGATCGCCGCGAAGTTCGGTCATTGGACGCTAGCCAGAGAAGAATAGATTTGAAATGCGGTCAGGACTTCGTCTTCCTGGCCTTGGCGGGGCGGCGCGGTCGTCTTGGAGCCAGGCGCCGAGAGGCCCACGGCCGCGGCGAAGCCGACGGTGTCGAACTGCTTGGGCAGGCCGCTTTCGAAGCGCGCCGTCGGATCCCCGCTCAGGGCGCGCCGCATCAGGGCTACGGCCTGGAGGGGGCCGCGCGACAGGGCGCATTGGGCGAAGCCGTCGACGCTGCGCGCCAGGCGGCGGCTATGATGGGTGACGCAAGGCACCCCCGCCTGCTCGGCGTCCAGCATGGCCGTGGACACCGACGAGAACACCGCGTCCACACCGTCCAGGAAGTCCTCGACCGGCTGGGCCGAGATTTCGTCAAACGACAAGATCCTGAGGTTGGACTTCACGATGCCCAGCGAGTCGAAGGGCAGGAAGTGGCGGGCCTCGGCGTGGAACTTGTATTCGGCCGGGTGGGGCCGCCAGACGAACTCGTATTCGGGGAACTCGCTGGCCAGCGTCGCCACCGACCGCAGGAAGTTCGCCCGCTCCTTGCCGTCGTAGACATGCCAGTGAAGATTGCTGGAGATGCCGATCTGATAGTTCCGCGCCTCGGCCCGCTTCTCTTCGAAGGTCTTGCGGAACGGCAGCACCGGGCCGAACGCCGCCATCGAGATGGCCTTGTCGGTGAAGATCGTCGCGTCGACGATCTTGCCGTCGATGAACTCGTTGTAGCCGGACAGGATCAGGCCGTGCTGCACGTCGAAGCGCGGCTTGCCGAGCTTGCGGAACACCATCGACAACGAGAACGACAGCTGGTGGGCGGGGTGGTCGCCGGCGCCGAAGGTGATCATGCGATCGAACTTCGGCGTGTTGATAAGAACCTCCCGAATGTCGTCGAGAAGCACGAGATTGCCGAGCGCGGTCGCCGCCGCCCGGTGCAGATCATGGTAATAGCCCGAGATCTGATAGAATTGCTCGTGCGGGTAGCGCCGAACAAGTTCAAGAACCTGCCCATGGCCGCCCCGAGAAGGGGTTACGATCAGAGATGCCACGATATGTTCTTCTGAATTAAGCTGTGAAAATTTGGATGGACTGTTGAGCGTGCTCGTAAATGCTGAACGTCGTTCGAGCCAGTTCTTGCGCGTTCGCGCGCAGATCGTTCTTGGCTTTTACGTCGTTGATCAGGCGATCGAGCGAAGCCGCCCACTCCTCGACGTCGTCGGTCTCGCAGAAGGTGACGGCGCTCTCGGGCAGATCCTGATACGGATAGAACTTGGCCGCGATCGTGCTGATGCCCGCGCAGGTGTATTCCACCCACTTGGTGTTGGCCTTGCACTGATTGTAGGCGATCGGCCGCAGGGGGGCCAAGCCGATGTCCCAGTGCAGTCCGTTCAGCTTCTGCCGGAAGCCCATGTAGCTACCCGCCGACGGCGTGAGCGACCTCACGCGCGAGCCGTACTTCTTGGCGACCGGATTTTCGCTCCAGTCGAAACCGAAGACGGTGAAGGTCGCATTGGCGTTGTAGGTCAGGGCGCTGTCGATCGCTTCGCTGATGAAGTCGAGATCGTGCTGGTGCCAGCGACTGGCCATGTAGCCGATCCGCACCATGCCGTCCGGCTCCGGCCAGGGCGTGATCTCGCCCATGGTCGTCGAGCAATAGATCGGCGTGTGAGTGATGTCCCGGTGCGGATAGGCCGACAGCTGCCGCCGCAGCGCCGAGGTGGAGGCCACCACGCAATCGCATTCAGCCAGGGTGGTCAGCATCGCCTCGCGCCGATCGGGCTGGTTGTAGATCGCCGCGGCGTTCCCCCCCAGAATGTCGGGCACCTCGAGAAGATTGTCGTCCAGGAACACACGCGTCGGAACCGACCGTACGCGCGCGAACTTCAAAATATCCGACCAATAACTTCCGGTATAACGGCTGAAGACGATTGAAGCGATTTCAATGTCTTTGGTTATCCGGTCCATCTCGCGCACGCGAGCGCTAGAACTGATGTTCGAGAAAATCCGAAGAAGGTCGTTGTGGCTAAAAATCAGAAGCCCAAGGCCATAATCCTTCAACACATACCGCGACGGCCGGTAGAAGGAAATCTCTTGAGTCGGGTCGTACTGATCCGTGACAATAACGATAAACTTATTGCCATTCTCGGGCATCACCCGAACAACAGATCTTGGTAGCAAGGAATCCATATTTCTCGGCAATTCTTACGCGCGCAAACATAGACCACCTGCCAACACTATGGATCGACGAGAGGCCCCAACAGCTTTACAGCAACAACCTTTAGGATTTCCACGCTAAAGAGTAGAGGGGGCCACGTCAACCCTCGCCCCCGTTTGCTGGTCGCATAGCGCCGGTCAGCCGCCTTCGTTTAGCAATTCGTCGCAGATTATCTGCGTTCCGGCGCGCATTTCGCCCCGCAACGCCTCTTCGCTGCTCCGCGCCGCGGGCGCGACGCCCGCCGGCGCCTCGGGGCTCCCGCCCTCGCCCGCGTATCGCCGGAAGAACACGCCCATCACGTGCTCCACGCCCTCGGGCTTCACGTTGCGCAGGTCGCTTTCGAAATAGAGCCCGCCGCTCGAGGGCGCGGTGATGATCTCGTAGGAGGGGAAGTAGTGCACCTGGCCATTGCGGCGCGCGCACTGCTCTGCGGCGACCCTCAGCACCGACTTGCTGTAGGTCGTGGCGGCCAGGACGTGGCTGTCGGTATAGGTGGCGATCAGCGGCACCGGAGAGACCGTCAGGATGATCTGCGCCTTCGGATTGACCCGTTCGAGCGCGGCGACGAAGGCGGCCAGGTCGGACGCCACCTCGTCGACCTCCAGATTATGGAACTCGTATCCCTCCTGGTATTCGGGCCCGACCAAGACGCCGGGCGCCACGGGCGTGGCCAGGCCGTCGGCCTTCGAGCGCCAGATCTCGGTGAGGCCCAGGGTGAACACCATCACCTCCAGCGTCTCGAACATCGTGCGGACCGCCGCGAAATGGCGTTCCCGATCGTCCAGAAGCTCTTCCTCGGTCAGGAAGCCGCCCTCGACG
This sequence comes from Caulobacter sp. SRI_008, assembly GCF_057586355.1. Lineage (NCBI taxonomy): Bacteria > Pseudomonadati > Pseudomonadota > Alphaproteobacteria > Caulobacterales > Caulobacteraceae > Caulobacter > Caulobacter sp. SRI_008. The sequence continues at coordinate 78,631 of NZ_JBYCZS010000006.1, read as the reverse complement.
ATCTGCGGGCGCAGGGCGTCGATGAAGCGCCCGTCGGCGTTGAGCCAGACGTCCTGCACCGGCTTGAACTCGCCATAGGCGCGTTGGAACAGCTGGATCAGCTGCCGCGAGGAATAGATGTTGCCGTATCGGGCGCTGAACTGGCTGGCGTTCTGGTAGACCTCGGCGCGAACGTCTCCAGGCCGGATCGTATCGGTCACCATGTAGGTGTAGCCGCGGCGCTTCAGATTGGCGGCGATGTGCTGGGCGAAGCAGCTGCCGGCCGTGGCGATCCGCGTCGCGGGCGTCAGCCGCAGCGAAACGTCCGAGGTCGGATCGACCGCCGACGGTTCGGGCCGCGCGACGCTGCGGCTCCAGAAATGGCTGTCGGAAAGGTTCCGATACGGGTTGGCGGTCGCCGCCTGGCCGGAACGCGGCCGGAGCGGGCGCTCGCCGAACGTCAGGGCGGCGACGTCGTTGTAGCGGGGGTCGGCCAGCCGGCCGAAAACCAGCCCGGCCCCCGCCGACTGCTCATAGATCTCGAAGCTCTCGGCCACATAGGCCTCCAGCCCCAGACGCCGGGCCGGCTCGGCGGACCCCTGCGGACGAACCAGCCGGAACGAATAGTCGCCCTGCATGCCGAACCGCTCGGCCAGGCCCGGATAGAGCGGCCAGCCGATGAGGCGCTCGAACGGATCGGGCACGGCGGCGCCGTCCGGCAGGGCGGGATCGATACCGATCTGCCGCGCCAGACCCTCCGCCAGCGCCCGCAGCATCTTCGGCTTGGGGTGGTTGGGCGTATGAAGGAAGGGTGTCTCGGCCAGCCAGGTGGGGAAGGCCTCTTCCAGCGCAATGCCGCAGCTCTGGCCATGCTCCAGCAGCATCCTGCGGGCCATGTCGAAATGGTCGAAATAGCCCAGGTGCTCGAAGACCCGGGCGTTGAACAGCTTCACCGTGTCTTCGACGGTATAGCCTTTCATCCACCCGAACACCGCCAGGGCCGAATGGTTGGTGCCGGTCGGCGACAGGGCGCGGACCGCTTTGGGATCGGGATCGGGGTCGGGATAGACGGTGTCGGGGTGGTAGCCCGAGAAGAACACGGCCGGATAGGGCCGCACCTCGACCGGCCTGCCGGGCAGGCGGCCGGGCTGGTTGAAGTAGTCGAACGTTCCGCCCTGGGCCGCGAAGACGTGGGTGATATCGCCCTCGGGGGGCGACAGGTCGACCCCGTCCTGGATCAGCTTGCCGTAGTCTATCTCGTGCACGGGCACGCTCGGCGCCATGAGGCGCAGCCAGGCGGCGACGACCTGAGCCTGACAATTCCCTGCGACAAGGATGGCGGTCATGCGGCGGAAGCTCCTCGTGACTTACGTCCAGGCCTCGGCGCCGCCCGAAGGCTACGCTGAAGAACAAGGAACGCCACAAGCCCGGTTTCGAGCCGACCGCCCCCTGTTTCGAAGATTCGGAAACGACCGAACACAACCCTGGGCTGACAAGCAATCGTGCACGGGGCCGCCGCCGCGATCAAGTCACGGCGAGCCGAAACCTTCCAGAACCGCTCCGGCCGCCTTTTCGGCGCGCCTGAACCGGCCTCAGCCCGGGTTCGGAATCTTGCTCAGCAGGCTGAAATAGGCCTCGACCGACTTGGCGGCGGTGCCGTCCCAGGTCAGGTCGTCGAGCTTGCCCAACGTGCGCTGCACGGCCTGGCGGGCGAGGTCAGGATCGCTGATCAGCCGATCGCCGCGCTCGACCAGGGCCTCGATGTCGTAGGTCCGCGGCGCGTCGGGATCGTCGATCAGCTCGGCCAGCGGCCCGAAGGCCACGTAGAGGGCGGGCACGTCGAAGCGCGCGGCCTCGAACGGCAGCTGCCCGAACCCTTCGGCCGAGGTCGGATACATGACCAGGCTGGTCTTGGTCATGAGCCAGTCGCGCTCCGGGCCCGAGATGTCGGGCAGCTTGAGCACGTCGGCTTCGCCGGCCAGCAGGCGGGCCTCTTCGTAACGGGTCGATCCGCGCGGCACGTTCGCGCCGGCCAGGATCAGCTTGTGCGGATGGCCCCGCCTCCTGAGCCCCTGCCAGACCTTGATCGCAAGGTCGCGGTTCTTGTGGGAATAGGTCGCGCCCAGCACGAAGAAGAACGGCGCCTCTTCCCAGCCGCGCTCGACCACCGCCGGCGGCGGCCGCTTGAGGCCGCCCGGGTCGCGATAGTCGATGCCGTTCTCGATGACGAAGAGACGGTCGTCGGACACCTTGAGCCGCTCTTCGCGGATGGAATCGACGACGTCGTAGCTGATGCTGGCCACGCCGTCCGCCTGCGAGACCTGGGCCGCCAGGTTGGCGCGATAGCCCAGCCACTCGTGCGGCGACATGAAATAGGCCCCGTTCCGATAGGCGATCAGGTCCTGGATGGTGACCAGGCTGCGCTTGCCGACCGCCTTCCACCGATCCCAGGGGATCGGATGGTCGGGCTGATAGGGCCGGTGGATGACGTCCATGTTGTGGGCGCCGGGGAACTGCATGACGTCCGACGGCACCAGGCCGATCTTGGACAGCATGCGCACGTCCTGGACATAGGGCGGCAGGTTGTTGGGATCCGGAACCGCCAGGCAGACGGCTCGCACGTCGTGCCGGCGCGCCAGCGCCTTGGTCAGGGCCATGACCAGCAGCTGCGTCCCCATCTCCTGCGGACCCAGGCACGATCCGTCGATGAGGATGCGAAGCCCCTCGGCCTTGGCGCGCGCCAGGTCGAGCGCCTGCGAGACCGGCGCCACCAGCGACGAGCGATCGTCCGCGTACATGTCGGCGAACGACGCCTGCCTGTCCGACAGCGCCCGGAGCTGGTCCGGCGACAGGCCAGAGGCGGGCGGCCGCTCGGCCCATTCCCAGGGTTGGGCGATATAGGTTCCGGCGTCGAGGCAGTTGGAAAAGCCTTCGGCCGCCGCCGTCACCGCGAATTCGGCGACCGCCATGGCCGCGTCGGCGCCAGCCGACCCGGCCAGGCCGCCCGCGTGGCGCAGAACCAGACCCGACAGCAGCACGGCCGCGCCGGCCGGGACGGTGATCGGCACGGGTCCGGAGTCGGGCTGCTTGGTCCGCAGCGCGTCGGTCAGGGTGTTTTCGTCGTGCCCCTGGATGCCGTACGGCACCGGGGTGTTACGGTGGGGCAGGCTGAGATGGCCGGCGCTGTTGGACAGGAACGACACCGTCGCCAGGCGCAGGTCGCCAGCCAACCAGCGCGAGGCTCGCGACAGCATTCCGCGCGGCGCGGCGATCGGCGCGGTCACGACCAGGATCTGGTCGAAGCCCTCGGCCAGCAACTCGCCGACGGCCTCGCTCGGAGAGCTCGCGGCGGTGCGCGTCACCAGCGGCCCGGCCATGGACAGGCGCTGGAAGGCGGTCGCGTCGGTCGCCACGCGAACCGCGGAAACGCTGCCGGACGCCGACAGCGTCTGCAGCGTTTCCTGCCAGGCGCGCGCCGGCCCGCTCACCCATACGAGCGCGACGACGTCGGGCGCCGGCTGCGCCTGGGCCTCGAACGCCTTCGCGGACGTTTGCGCGCTACCGGTCATCATGGCTCAGGTCGCCATCCACGACGTGACGCCGGCGCCGGTGAAGCCGACGACATCGGCGTGTCCGCCCTCGTTCTCCAGGGCCACGATCAGGCGGCGACGCGCCTCCGGCGGCACGAGGAACATCATGAAGCCGCCGCCGCCCGCGCCCGACACCTTGCCGGCCAGGGCGCCGTGGGACATAGCCACGTCGTAAAGCCGCTCGATGAGCGGATTGGAGACGCCCGAGGCCGTCTTCTTCTTGGCTTCCCAGGACCGGCCCAGCACGCGGCCCATGCCCTGGACGTCGCCCCGCAGGAAGAAGCCCTTCATCTCCTGGGCGTCCGCCTTCAGCTGGTGCATCGCGGTCATCGCCGCGGCGCTGGCGTCGCTCTGGTTAGTCATGGCGCTGGTCTGCTGGACGATGATGTCGTGCGAGGCGCGCGACTGGCCGGTGAAGCAGATCGCCAGCGAGGCCTCGACTTCTTCCTGAGCGCCGGTGCTCAGGCGCAGCGGATTCACGATCACGCGGTCCTGGGACAGGAACTCGATGTAGTTCACGCCGCCGAAGGCCGCCGCATACTGGTCCTGGCGTCCGCCGGCCAGCTTCAGGTCGTTGCGCTCGATGTCCCAGGCCAGGTGCGCGATCTCGTAGCGGCCCAGCGGCAGGTCGAGATAGGTGCGGAACGCCTCGACCAGCGCCACGACCAGCGCCGACGAAGAGCCCAGCCCCGATCCGGCGGGCGCGTCCACCGTGCTGCGGACCGAAACCGGCAGCGGCCGGCCGCCGAGATAGTCGCGAACGATGCGCCGATAGACGCCCTGGTGCAGCACCAGCGCGGCCGGCTCGACCAGGGCCTGCTCGGCGTCGAAGGTTTCGATCTTGCCGATGTCCAGCGCCTCGAACACCACCGCGCCGTCGTCGCGCGGCGTCAGGAAGGCGAAGGCGTGCCGGTCGATCGTCACATTCAGCACCGCGCCGCCGAACTCGTCGCAGAATGGAGAGAGATCGGTGCCGCCGCCGGCGATGCCAAGCCGCAAAGGGGCCCGCGCCCGAACAGGACGGCCACTCGGATTCGCGCTCATAGCCCCCCTCTTGGGCGCACGTCGCGCCCCATCAGAAATCTCGCCACCCCTAGCGCTTGTGCCGATTTGATCCAAGCCGACTGCGGTGTCAACGACCTCGCGTCGGAGGCGAGAAAGTCATATTCCACTTGTCCTGGTCGCGCTCCCGGAGCATCTCGAAAAACATGATTCGCACGATCAGATTCGACGACGTCCACCGTTGGATTCAACGAGACGCCCTGCCGTTTTGGACGCAGAACGGGGTCGATCGCGCCCGCGGCGGCTTCGTCGAGCACCTCACCCTGGCCGGCGACGACGGCGGCGCGCCCTTCAAGCGTATCCGCGCCCAGGCGCGGCAGGTCTACTGCTTTTCGCACGCCGCGCTGCTGGGCCTGTCGGCCGACGCGGCCGACGTCGCCGACCACGGCTGGCGCTTCCTGACCGCCCGCGGCCGCCGCGCCGACGGCGCATGGCTGCGGCGGGTGGCTCCGGACGGCGCGACGCTGGACGCCACGTGCGACGCCTACGACATGGCCTTCGTGCTGTTCGCCCACGCCTGGCGCTATCGCCTGAGCCCCGACGCCGAGGTTCTGGACAGCGCCCTGGCGACCGTCGACGCTCTGGATCGCATCCTGGCCCACCCCAACGGGCTGGGCTGGCTGGCCGAGGAGGGCGACGCCGGGCCTCGGCAGCAGAACCCGCACATGCACCTGATCGAGGCGGCGATCGAACTGGCGCAGGCGACCCGCCACCAGCGCTTCTTCGAACTGGGCCTGCGGATCAGCGACCTGTTCAACAGCCGGATCCTCGATCCCTCGACCGGCGCCCTGCGCGAGTTCTTCCAGCCCGACTGGTCGCCGATGGCCGGCCCCCAGGGCGCCCTGGTCGAGCCCGGCCACCAGATGGAGTGGGTCTGGATCCTGCATCACGCCCAGACGACGTTCGGCGCCGACCAGTCGGCCCAGATGCGGCGGCTCGACGGCTTCGCGGAGGCGCACGGCGTCGCCGCCAACGGCCTGACCGTCGATCAGATCGACGTCGACGGCGCCGTCGTCTCGGCGCGCAGCCGCTCCTGGCCCCAGACCGAGGCGCTGAAGTCGAACCTGGCGATGTTCGAACGCTTCTCGCTGGACCGGAGCGACAGGATCGCGACCTGCGTCGATAACCTGCTCGACCGCTACCTCGCCCCAGCGCCGCGCGGCGCCTGGATCGACCAGCTGGACGCCGACGGCCGGCCCGCCGTCGACAAGATCCCGTCGACCACCTTCTATCACCTGCTGCTGGCCTTCACAGAGTTGCTGCGCCTGCGCCCGCAGCTGGAGGCCGCGGGCGTCAAGGTCGCCTGAGGCGGCCCGTCAGGTCGAACCACGGCCCGTGAGCGCCGAGCGCCATCGCGAAAGCCGCGAAGGCGGCTCGCGCTCGACCAGCCCGTCGACCATGTCGGCGATCAGCTTGGCCGGCAGCAATGCGCGGTCGCGATGCTCGGGACGGCAGGCCACCCAGTTGGACACCGGGCAGCGGTCGCTCGCATAGAGGTCGCCGGCCAGCTGGTGCATCACATAGCCCGCGCTCGACAGCAGGTTGACGATCTCCGAGGTGTGGCCCTCGTAGACGATCACCGGCGCGCAGCGCTCGATCAGGCCCATCATGCCCTTGAGCGCCTGCAGCTCGTAGCGTTCGACGTCGATCTTCACGAAACTGGCGGTCACGATCTCGGGCAGCAGATCGATCGCCACGACCGGTACGGTGTGAGGCTCGGTCGCGCCGAACATGGCCGTCTCGACCAGCGACGCGACCTGATCCAGCCGGGGACCGACCGGCACGTGCAGGGTCGCCAGGCCCAGTTCGGCCCCCACGGCCACGGGCCACAGGCGAACGTTCGGCCAGCGGTGCAGCAGCGGCCAGAGAGCGGGGTTGGGCTCGAAGGCCTGGACCTTGCCCGCCTCTCCAACCAGCTCGGAAAACAGGTTGGTATGATAACCAACGTTGGCGCCCAGATCCAAGACCGTGTCGCCCGCGGCGACGACCTGCTTGGCCGTCTCCGCCGTCAGATACTCGGTGAGCAGATGCAGCTGCGCGTCGGAGAAGCCGTCGATGATCTTCTTCAGATCCATATCGCCTCGCGCATTGACCGACTGGTTCGGATGACCCGACCCTAGCCTCGTCGTCAACGCCCGACAATGACTCATGGTCGAGCGGCGGGGCGAGCACTTGCCTTATGGGTGCGGCCGCCCTTCTCCTGAACTGCGGCCCGGATCCCGCCTTCGCGGCGATGCTCGGTCAAAAACGGCCGCAAGCGCCGGAATGCCGATCCGGCCTAGGCCTTCAGCGCGGCCAGGTGCGGGGCGAGCACGTCCTTGAGATTGCCGCCCTCGTACAGCACCCCGGGAACGCCCGCCGCGGCGGCCGCCTGGACGTCGGTCTCGCGGTCGCCGATCATCACCGTCCGGCCGGCGTCGACGTCGAACGCGCCCAGCAGCTTCAGGATCATGCCGGGCTCGGGCTTGCGGCAGTCCGAAGCCCGCGCATAGCCCTCGACGCGGCCCTTTGGGTGATAGGGCGAATGGGCGAAAGCGTCGATCTGGGCGCCGTGCAGGCGCAGCACCGCATTCATCCAGCCGTGCAGCTCGTGCACGGCGGCCTCGTCGTAATAGCCGTGCGCGACGCCGGCCTGGTTGGTCGCGACGAAGGCGAAGAGCCCCGCGTCGTTGACCGCCTTGACCGCCGCGATGGCGCCCGGCACCCAGTCGATCTGCTCGGGACGGTGCGCATAGCCGATGTCGTGGTTGAGCACGCCGTCACGATCGAAGATCACCGCGCCGCGCCGCTGCATCGCCGGCACGGCCGTCTGGGCGCGATCGAAGTCCTCCGGAACGCCGATGTCGATGAACGGCCGGTCGTAGACCCGCCCCCTCAGCACGCCTTCGGCCGCCATGGCCGGATAGACCTCGCGCTCGATCGACACCGCGCCCTCGGCGGGGATCCGGGCCAGGATCTCCCGGCTCAGCACGCCGACGCCGCCGTTGATCAGGCCCGGGCCGCTGGTCGTGGGCCGCTCGGCGAAGTGGACGATGCGGTCGCCCTCGATGCGCGCGGGACCGAACCGCGACACGTCGGGCACCGGCCGAAGGGCCAGGCAGGCTTCCGACCGTCCCGCCGCCAGGGCGAGATCCCACAGATTGACGTCGAAGAGAGAGTCGCCGTTGAGGAAGAAGAAGCGCTCGGCCAGATGGTCCGCCGCGAAGCGCAGGGCGCCGCCCGTGCCCAGCGGCTCCGGCTCGACCAGCACCCGCACGTCGGGCCCGGCCAGCGCCTCCAGCTTTTCGGCGCGGAAGCCGGCCAGCAGCAGGATGTCCCTCACCCCCTGGCGGCGCAGTTCGTCGATCAGGCGCGCGAGAAAGGGCTTTCCCCCGACCTCGAGCAGGGGCTTGGGGGTTTCCCGGGTCAGGGCGCCCAACCGGGTGCCCAGTCCGCCGACGAGGACGACGGCCTGATGGATGGTCTGGGTCATGCGTTCTCTCGTCGTAGGCGCGGGGGCTCCAACGAAGAGACCCCGGATCGCGCGCCCCGTACGCGCGATCCGGGGTTTATGGAACGGCGTCAGCCCGCGGCGGCGGCCACGGCTTCGGCGGTGATGCCGAACTCCTTGTAGAGACGCTCGAACGGGGCCGAGGCGCCGAAGCCCGTCATGCCGACGAACTTGCCGTCCTCGCCGATGAAGCGCTCCCAGCCCTGGCGGATGCCGGCCTCGACAGCCACGCGCACCGGCGCGTCGCCGATCACGGCCTTGCGGTAGGCGGCCGGTTGCTGGTCGAACAGCTCCCAGCACGGAACCGAGACCACGCGGGTCGGCTTGCCCTGGCCTTGCAGGATCTCGCGGGCGGCGACGGCCAGGCCGACCTCGGTGCCGGTGGCGAAGATCGTCACGGCCGCTTCGCCGTCGGCGGCGATCAGCTCGTAGGCGCCCTTGGCGACCTGGTTCTCACCAGCCGAGGTGCGCACGTGCGGGGTCTTCTGGCGCGACAGGCACATCACCGACGGGGTGGTGTTCTGCTGCAGGGCCACCTGCCAGGCCTCGGCGGCTTCCACGGCGTCGGCCGGACGGAAGACCAGGAGGTTGGGGATGGCGCGCAGGGAGGCCACCTGCTCGACCGGCTGGTGGGTCGGGCCGTCTTCGCCCAGGCCGATGGAGTCGTGGGTCATCACGTGGATGACCTTGGCCTGCATCAGGGCGCCCAGACGGATCGCCGCGCGGCTGTAGTCGGCGAAGGCCAGGAAGGTGCCCGAGTACGGGATCACGCCGCCGTGCAGGGCCATGCCGTTCATCGCCGCGGCCATGCCGAACTCGCGCACGCCGTAGTGGACGTAGCGGCCAGCGTAGTCGGGCGTGTCATAGGCGCCCATGCCCTTGACCAGGGTGTTGTTCGAGCCGGTCAGGTCGGCCGAGCCGCCGATCATTTCCGGGATGGCCGGGATCAGCTGGTCCAGGGCCGAGCCCGAGTGGACGCGGGTGGCGTTGACGGGCTTGTTCTCGACGGCGGCGGCGATGTGAGCTTCCAGCTTCTCGAAGGCGTTCGCCGGCAGTTGGCCCTTCACGGCGCGGGTCAGTTCGGCGCCCTTGTCCGAGGCGGCGACGGCGGCTTCCCAGGCCTTGCGGACGCGGGCGCCGCGGCGGCCGACGCTCTTCCAGGCCTTGGCGATGTCGTCCGGCACGGTGAACGGCGCGGCGTCCCAGCCCATGGCGGCGCGGGCGGCGACGATCTCGCTGTCGAACAGGGTGTAGCCGTGGCTGTGGGGGTCGCCTTCCTTCGGACCGGCGCCCTTCGAGATCAGCGTCTTGCACGCGATCATGGTCGGACGGTCCTGCTTGGTCGCCCAGCGCAGGGCGGCGGCGATCTTGCCGTGGTCGTGGCCGTCGACGACCTTCACGGCCCAGCCGGCGGCCTTGAAGCGGGCGACCTGGTCGCCGGTCTCGGAGATGGTGGCCACGCCGTCGATGGTGGTGTTGTTGTCGTCGAACAGCACGGTCAGCTTGGACAGCTTCAGGCGGCCGGCCAGGCTGATGGCTTCATGGCTGACGCCTTCCATCAGGCAGCCGTCGCCGGCGATCACCCAGGTGCGGTGATCGACGAGATCCTTGCCGAAGCGGGCCGCAAGGTGGGCTTCGGCCATCGCCATGCCGACCGAGGTGGCCAGGCCCTGGCCGAGCGGGCCGGTGGTGGTCTCGACGCCCGGGGTGTGGTGCACCTCGGGGTGGCCCGGGGTCAGCGAGCCCCACTGACGGAAGTTCTCGATCTCCTTCATCGTCACGGCCTTGTAGCCGGTCAGGTGGAGCAGGGAGTAGAGCAGCATCGAGCCGTGGCCGGCCGACAGCACGAAGCGATCGCGGTCGGCCCAGTCGGGCTTGCTGGCGTCGAACTTCAAGAACTTGCTGAACAGCACGGTGGCCACGTCGGCCATGCCCATCGGCATGCCCTGGTGACCCGACTTGGCCTTGTGCACGGCCTCCATCGAAAGGACGCGGATGGCGTCGGCCATCTTGATCGGCGAGACGGGCATGGGCTCTGGCTCTTCGGCTTTATATGTCTGTGGACGGCGGGGGGCGCCTGCGCGGCCCGCACGTGACATGCGAGGCCGCCAGGGTCAAGCAAACGGGACGCAACGCTTCGGAGTGCGGCCGCTATGCAACGGCCGGCGGAACGGCTATAGCAGGATCCAGACTTATGCTCATTTTCAGCATAACCTCGAAAGGTCGACCTCTTGGGTAGCCCGTCGTTCTTCTCGCCCTATCGCCACGGCTTCGTCCGGGTCGCCGCGGCCGTTCCCAAGGTGAAGCTGGCCGACCCGGCCGTGAACGCGCAGAGCGTGTTCGACCTCGTCCGCCAGGCCCACGACCAGGGCGTGGCGGTCATCGCCTTCCCGGAACTGGGCCTCTCCGGCTATTCCATCGACGACCTGCTGCAGCAGGACGTGCTGCTGGACGCCGTCGAGGCGGCGATCGCCACCTTGGCCGAAGAGAGCAAGACCCTCGCCCCGCTGTTCGTGGTCGGCGCGCCGCTGCGCGACGCCGGCCGGCTCTACAACACCGCCGTCGCCATCCAGGGCGGGCGGGTGCTGGGCGTTGTTCCCAAGAGCTTCCTGCCCAACTATCGCGAGTTCTACGAGCGCCGCTGGTTCACGCCGGGCGCCGGGGTGACGGACAGGACCCTGCGCCTGGCCGGTCAGGACGTCCCGTTCGGAACCGACGTGCTGCTGCGAAGCGGCGGCGAGAGCCCGTTCACGGTGGGGATCGAGATCTGCGAGGACGTCTGGACGCCCAATCCGCCCAGCACCGCCCAGGCCCTGGCCGGAGCCGAGATCCTGCTGAACCTGTCGGCCAGCAACATCACCATCGGCAAGTCGGAAGCCCGCCGCCTGCTGTGCGCCAGCCAGTCGGCCCGGGCGATCGCGGCCTATGTCTATTCGGCGGCCGGGGCGGGCGAGAGCTCGACCGACGTCGCCTGGGACGGCCACCTCGACATCCACGAGATGGGCGCCCTGCTGGCCGAAACCGAACGCTTCGCCACCGGCCCGACCTGGACCTTCGCCGACGTCGACGTGATGCGCATCCGCCAGGAGCGCATGCGGGTTGGCAGCTTCGGCGACGCCATGGCCCTGGCCCCGCCCAAGGTCCCGTTCCGGGTGATCCCGTTCGACTTCCAGCCGCCGGCCGGTGATCTCTCCCTGGCGCGGGCGATCGAGCGCTTCCCGTTCACGCCGTCGGATCCCGCCAAGCTGCGCGAGAACTGCTACGAGGCCTACAACATCCAGGTTCAGGGCCTGGCCCGCCGCATCGAGGCGACGGGATCGAAGAGCCTTGTAATCGGTATCTCGGGCGGCCTCGACTCCACCCACGCCCTGATCGTCGCCGCCAGGGCCATGGACCAGCTGGGCCGGCCGCGCTCGGACATCCGCGCCTACACCCTGCCCGGCTTCGCCACCTCCGACCGCACCAAGAGCAACGCCTGGGCGCTGATGCGGGCCATGGGCGTGACCGCCGAGGAGATCGACATCCGCCCGGCCGCCCGGCAGATGCTGGCCGACATGGACCACCCCTTCGCGAAGGGGGAGGCGGTCTACGACGTGACCTTCGAGAACGTGCAGGCGGGCCTGCGCACCGACTACCTGTTCCGCCTGGCCAACCACCACAAGGGCATGGTGGTGGGCACCGGCGACCTGTCGGAACTGGCCCTGGGCTGGTGCACCTACGGCGTCGGCGACCAGATGAGCCACTACAACCCCAACAGCGGGGTGCCCAAGACGCTGATCCAGCACCTGATCCGCTTCGTCTCGCACTCCGGCGACGTCGATGCGGCGACCACCGCCCTGCTCGACGACATCCTGGCCACCGAGATCTCGCCGGAGCTGGTGCCGGGCGAGGCGGTGCAGGCCACCGAGAGCTTCGTGGGCCCCTACGCCCTGCAGGACTTCAACCTCTACTACATGACCCGCTACGGCATGGCGCCGTCGAAGATCGCCTTCCTGGCCTGGAGCGCCTGGCATGACGCCAAGCACGGCGCCTGGCCGGTCGGTTTGCCGGAGGCCGCGCGCCGGGCCTACGACCTGGCGGAGATCAAGAAATGGCTGGCGCTCTTCCTGCGCCGGTTCTTCAACAACCAGTTCAAGCGCTCGGCCCTGCCCAACGGCCCGAAGATCTCGTCTGGCGGCGCGCTTTCGCCCAGGGGCGATTGGCGGATGCCGTCGGATGCTGGGGCCGGCGCCTGGCTGGCGGAGCTGTCTGCGAACACGCCAAGCTAAATCTTCGCGCCAAAGGCCAAGTCGTCACCATCCCGCCCTAAAGAGGCGGGGAACACGGTTTTCTTCTGTTGACTGTACGGCGCTGACAGTGCCCAACGCCATAACGGGAAAACCGTCTTCCTGTATGTGTTTCGACGGTGACGCGTGGCGCGAGGACCAAGTGACGAAGCTTTATCCAGTGATCCTGTGCGGCGGTTCCGGTACTCGCCTGTGGCCCGCCTCGCGTCTGGACCGGCCCAAACAGTTCCTCAAGTTGCTCGGCCCGCATTCCAGCTTTCAGGAAACCCTGCTGCGCGTGCGCGACCTGGCCGCCGACCAGGAGATCATCATCGTCACCGGCGCGGCGATGATCGGCTTCGTTCGTGAGCAGGCGAGCGAGATCAACGTGCCGATCGTCGTCCTGGTCGAGCCCGAGGCGCGGGATTCCGCCCCGGCCGTGGCGGCAGCGGCCGCCTATATCGAAGCCGTCGATCCCGAGGCCGTCGCCCTGATGCTCGCCGCCGACCACCATGTCGGCGAGGTCGAGCTGTTCAAAGACGCCGCGCGCCTCGCCGCCCAGGCGGCCGATCAGGGCTTCATCGTCACCTTCGGCGTGCGCCCGACCGGCCCGGCCACCGGCTTCGGCTACATCCGCCCTGGTCCCGCCATCGACGCCGAGGGCGTCTTCAGGGTGGCGGCCTTCGTCGAGAAGCCGGATCTCGACCTGGCCAAGGTCTATGTCTCCGAGGGTTATCTCTGGAACAGCGGCAACTTCGCCTTCAAGGCCTCGACCATGTTGTCGGAGCTGGAGACCTTCGAGCCGACCATCGCCGAGGCGGCGCGGGCCTGCGTAGCCAAGGCCCGCGATGACGGCGCCTGCCTGCACCTGGACGCCGAAAGCTTCGCCGGCGCGTCCAAGAAGTCGCTCGACTACGCCGTCATGGAGCGCACCGACAAGGCCGCGGTGGTTCCGGCGGTCTTCGCCTGGTCGGACCTGGGCGCCTGGGACGCCATCTGGGGCGCCTCGCCGCAGGACGGCCACGGCAACGCCGCCCAAGGCGACGTGACCCTCATCGACTCCCGCGGGGTGCTGGCGCGGTCGACCGGCCCGTTCGTCGGCGCCATCGGCGTGTCGGACCTGATGATCGTGGCCGAACCGGATGCGGTGCTGGTCTGCCGCCGTGACGACGCCCAGGCCGTCAAGACCCTGGTCGATCGGCTGAAGGCCAATGGCCGCGACCTGGCCCAGCGCCACCCCGTGACCGAGACCGGCGGGATCGAGCGCCGCGTGCTGATCCAGTCCCCCCAGGCCCGGGTCGAGATGTGGCGCTTCCAGGCGGGCGCCACGATCAAGGTCCGCCAAGGCCAGGTGCAGGTGCTCCACGGCCTGCTGGCCACGCGCGACCGCGGGGTGGCCCAGGGCGACTTCATCGTTCAAGCCGCCGGACAGACCCTGTCGGCCGTCGAGCCCTCCACGGTGCTGGTCACGACCTTTTCGTGACGACCCGATCCAGTTCGAGGATGGCGCAGACGATGTGATAGAAGGAACTGGCCGGGGCCGCTTCGTCCACGAAGGTCCCGTCAGCCTGATACTTGTCGCGCCACAAGCCGGGCGACGCGACGTCCAGGTACTTCAGCAAGGCCTCGGCGCCGTCGGCGGCCACCTCCAGCCAGGCGTCGTCGTCCGCGGCCTCGGCCGCCAAGGCGCCGGCCTTGATCCATTCGGTCTGGGCCCACAGGCGCGCGACGTCGTCATGCACGCTCATGTCGTCGAGCAGGGCGAAGATCGCCACGCCGCGAGCCGGATCCACGCCCGGCCCCTTGCCGATCTCGATCAGTCGGAAGGCCGCGGCCTTGGCGTCTTCGCGACCCGCCAGCGCGCCCCAGCGCAGCAGCAGCCAGGCCCATTCGAACTGGTGGCCGGGCTCGACGATGCGGCCAGCCACGCCTTCGGCCGGGTTCCAATCACCGTCATAGTATTCGCGCAGGCCGCCGCTGACCGGGTCGATGAACTTCGCGAGCGCCAGTTCGGCGATCTCGTCGGCCATGGACCGCCAGCCCCCATCGGCATTGGCGTCGCCGCCCGCCTCGACCCAGGCCAGGCTGGCCTCGAACATGTGCATGTGCGGGTTGGACAGCAGCGGCAGGGTGCGCGGGACGCTCTCCTCGAAACCGGCCACGGGATGCTTCAGCCGGGCGTGAAGCGCCGCGCGCAGTTCCAGGGCGATGCGCGGCAGGTCCTCGCGCTCGGGCAGGGCCTGGCTGGCCAGGGCCAGGCCGAACAGGCCGAACGCCTGGTCGTAGAGGTCGACCTTGTCGTCCAGCGGCGCGCCGTCCGACGCCACCAGCGTTCGGAAGAAGCCGTCCGGACGGCGATAGCGCGCCAGGTAGAAATCCAGCCCGTGCTCCAGCGCCTCGCGCCAGGGGCCGTCCCAGCCCAGCATGCCGGCGGCGGCGTAGGAATAGATCTGGCGCGGCTGCACCCGGGCGCGACGCGGCGCCTCGACCGGCGTTCCGTCCTGGTCGATCTTCTCGAAGAAGCCGCCCTTCTCGTGATCCGCGCCGACGTTCCACCACAAGGGGAAGGCGTCGTTCAGCGCCCAGGCCTTGAGCTGGTCGCGAAGACGGACGATGCGGGCCGGAACGGTCATGCGGTTCTCCAATGGGATCGAGCGTTTCTAGCGGCCGCCGGCCGCCGCGCAACCCTCGGCTTGTGACGGGTGGGGCCGTCGCGTAATGGCGTGATGCGATGCTTGATCCCAGACCCCTGAAGGCCGTCTTTTTCGACCGCGACGGCGTCCTCAACGTCGATCACGGCTATGTCCAAGACCCGGCCGACCTGCAATGGATCCCGGGCGCGCGCGAGGCGATCGCGGCCCTGACCGCGGCGGGGGTGCGCTGCATCGTGGTCACCAACCAGTCCGGCGTCGCCCGCGGCTATTACGGCGAGGACGCCGTCCACGCCCTGCACGCCCACATGCAGGGGGAGCTGGCCGGCCTGGGCGGAGAAATCACCGCCTTCTACCACTGCCCATTCCACGAGGACGCGGTCGTCGCGGCCTATCGCTGCGACGACCATCCCGACCGCAAACCCAATCCCGGCATGATCCTGCGCGGTCTGGCCGAGAACGGCCTGTCGGCGGAGGACTGCGTGCTGGCGGGCGACAACGGCAGCGACGTCGAGGCGGCCCGCCGGGCCGGCATGGAGGGCTTCCTGTTCTCGGGTGGAGACCTGCTGGCCTTTCTGAAAGCGCGGCTGGGGTCACGCTTCCCCACGCCGGTCGGGGGCGGGCCGGCGGCGTGATCCGCATCCTGCAGTTCGGCGCGACCGGCCAGACGGCCCAGGCGATGATCGCCACGGCCGCCGGCCGCGCGCAGCTTCGGGCCCTGTCCCGGCAGGACGTCGATCTGACGGACCTGCCGGCCGTCCAGCGCGCGATCGCCGGCGCCGACTGCGACCTCGTCCTCAACTGCGCCGGCTTCACCCAGGTCGACAAGGCCGAGAGCGAGCCGAAGGCCGCGCGGGCCGTCAACGCCCTGGCGCCGGCCGCCATGGCGCGGGCCTGCGCGGCGCGGGGCCTGCCGCTCGTGCACCTGTCCACCGACTGCGTGTTCGACGGAACGCTGGGCCGCCCTTATCGCGAGGACGACCGGCCCAACCCGCTTTCGGTCTATGGCCGCACCAAGCTGGACGGCGAGACCCCGGTCCTGGCCTGGGAAAAGGGCGTCGTGCTGCGCATCTCGTGGGTGTTCTCCCGGTATGGCCGCAACTTCCTGCGCACCATGCTGCAGCTTGGACGCACGCGCGACGAACTGCGGCTGGTCGCCGACCAGTACGGCTGCCCGACGGACGCGGTCGCCCTGGCCGACTTCGTGCTTGGCGCCGCGCCCCGGTGGGCGACCGCCGGGGCCGGCGATCCTGTTTTCGGCCTCTTCCACTTCAACAACGGCGAAGCGACCTCTCGTCACGACATGGCGCTCGCCGCCCTGGCGCGCGATCCGGCCATGCGAGCGCGGGTGCTCCCGGTCGCCAAGGCCGATTTCCCGGAACCCGCGGCGCGTCCGCTGAACGGCGTGCTCGACAGCGGCAAGGTGGCGACGGTGTTCGGCTGGCGTGCGGAACCGTGGGCGCCGGCGGTGGCGCGCGCGGCCGACCAGATCCTCGACCAGGGCGTCTGAAATCCTGGCGCGGACCGCCCCGAGCGGCTAAACCGACCGCAACCCCCTCCACGAAAAAGACCCGCGCAGAGCCATGCAGATCTTCCTCGACAGCACCGACACCAAGGTCATCGCCGACGCCGCCGCCACCGGCCTCGTCGACGGCGTCACCACCAACCCGACCCTGATCGCCAAGGCCGGCCGCCCGATGCTCGAGGTGATCGCCGAGATCTGCGACCTCGTCCCCGGCCCGATCAGCGCCGAAGTGGCCGCCACCACCGCCGACGCCATGATCGCCGAAGGCACGAAGCTGGCCGGCATCGCGCCGAACGTGGTCATCAAGCTGCCGCTGACCCGCGACGGCCTGATCGCCTGCAACCACTTCGCCAACGAAGGCGTCAACACCAACGTCACCCTGTGCTTCTCGCCGACCCAGGCCCTGCTGGCCGCCAAGGCCGGCGCGACCTACGTCTCGCCGTTCATCGGCCGCCTGGACGACTACGGCTTCGACGGCATGGACCTGATCCGCGACATCCGCACGATCTACGACAACTACGGCTACGAGACCGAGATCCTGGCCGCCTCGGTGCGCAACGTCGCCCACGTCAAGGAAGCCGCGATCGTCGGCGCCGACGTCGTCACCATCCCGCCGGCGGTGTTCGCCGACCTCTTCAAGCATCCGCTGACCGACAAGGGCCTGGAACAGTTCCTGAAGGACTGGGCCGGCACCGGCCAATCCATCCTGTAGTTGGGGCGATCCTGTAGGACAGCGATTTCTTAAGGGTCAAAAACCCTTATTTCACAAGGCGCGGCCCTGGATTCGTCCGGGGCCGTTCTTTTTTGCAACTGCGAAGGTGGTTCGCAAACGCGAACTCGTGCGTTAGGGTCGGGAAACCTCACACGAGGAGCGCGCCCATGAAAGCCGCCGATATCGCCGTCGACATCTGCCTGGCCTCCGCCGAGGAAGCCGTGCGGTTCTCCCGCTTCGTGCAGAGCTTCCTGGCCAGCAACGGCTTTCCCTTCGTGATGATCCACAACGCGCCCGAGCTCGAGGGCGAGCGCCGCAAGGTGGTGTTCGAGGACGCCGGCGTCGGCCGCAAGTTCGCCCTCGAATGGCGCATGGACCGGCTGGCCTCCAGTGGGGCCTGAAGCTGGAGCCTGAAGCCGAGGCCCGAGCCCTGCGGCCAAGCTTGAAGAACGACGTTTCCCGTTTCTGATTTTGCGCGTTAGACAGGATATCCTTTCTTCCTGTCGCGGAGTCGCGCCATGAACGACCCCAAATCCGCCCTTCCTCCGGTCGCCGGTTCCGCGCTCGACCTGATCGGCCGCACCCCGATGCTGGAGGTCCGCAACCTCGACACCGGCCCCTGCCGCCTGTTCCTGAAGCTGGAAAGCCAGAACCCTGGCGGCTCGATCAAGGACCGCGTGGCCCGCTCGATGATCGAGGCGGCCGAGGCCGACGGCTCGCTGAAGCCGGGTGGGACGATCATCGAGGCCACCGCCGGCAACACGGGCCTGGGCCTGGCGCAGGTGGCGGCGCTGAAGGGCTACAAGCTGATCCTGATCGTCCCCGACAAGATGGCGCGCGAGAAGATCCTGCATCTTCGGGCCATGGGCGTGGACGTGCGCCTGACCCGCAGCGACGTCGGCAAGGGCCACCCCGAATACTACCAGGACATGGCCCAGGCCCTGGCCCAGTCGATCCCCGGCGCGATCTACGCCAACCAGTTCGAGAACCCGGCCAATCCGCGCGCCCACTATGTCGGCACCGGTCCGGAGATCCTGGCCCAGATGGACGGCGACGTCGACGCCGTGGTCGTCGGGGTGGGTTCGGGCGGCACGCTGACAGGCGTGGGCCGCTACATGGCCGAGCAGTCGCCGAAGACGAAGATGGTGCTGGCCGATCCGGTCGGCTCGATCCTCTGCGACTACGTGGCGACCGGAACCTATGGCGAGGCCGGCTCGTGGATCGTCGAGGGCATCGGCGAGGACTTCATCCCCGACAACGCCCAGATGGACCTGGTCTCCAAGGCCTATTCGATCAGCGACCGCGAAAGCGTCGACACCGCCCGCCTGCTGCTGCGCAAGGAAGGCGTGCTGGCCGGCTCGTCGTCGGGCACCCTGCTGGCGGCGGCCCTGCGCTACTGCCGCGAGCAGACCGAGCCCAAGCGGGTGGTGACGCTGGTCTGCGACACCGGCGCCAAGTACCTGACCAAGATGTTCAACGACATGTGGCTGGCCGCCCACGGCTTCGACCAGCGCGAACTGCACGGCGACCTGCGCGACCTGATCGCCAAGCGCTACGCCGACGGCGGCGTCATCGCCATCGGGCCGGAAGACACCCTGCTGACCGCCTACAACCGCATGCGCTCGTCCGACATCAGCCAGCTGCCGGTGGTCGATCACGGCCGGCTGGTGGGCATTCTCGACGAGAGCGACATCCTGGCGGCCGTCGAAGGCGGCGACGACCATCGCGGCGCTCGCTTCAAGACCCCGGTCGCCGAGGCCATGACCCGCCGGATCAACACCCTGCAGGCCCACCAGGGCGTCGAGGCCCTGCCCGATGTCTTCGAGCGCGACGAGGTGGCGCTGGTGGTCGACGGCGAGGAGTTCCTGGGCGTCATCACCCGGGTGGACCTGCTCAACCACCTGCGGCTGGAGGCGTGAGGGCGTTGCGGAAATGTTCTCAGAGAGTCATGCTGTGTGCGAGATCGAGATGAGGGTCGCATGACCATCCAGGTGAAACTGACGCCCGCCTTGGAGAAATTCGCCGAGGATTGCGTGGCGGAGGGACGCTTCGGCGACCTCAGCCAAGTCGTCGAGGCCAGCCTGCGCCTGCTGCAAGAGCAAGAGTTGAAGCGGCAGGCCTTCCTCCAGTCGCTCAAGGACGCCGAGGACGAGGCCGACCGGGGAGAGGTATTCACGCTCGAAGAGGTCATGGCGGATATCGACGCCATCATCGAAGCCGCAGAAGCGCACGCCGCCGAGTAGATGCCGCCCGCCACGCTGTCAGCCACGGCTCGCCGCGACATGATGGCGGCGGCCAACTGGATCGCCGGGGACAGCCCGAAGGCGTCACGCCGTTTCCAAGTGGAATTGAGGGAGGCGCTGACCCTGCTGGGGAACTTCCCTCTGACCGGCGCGGCGCGCCCGGAGCATGCACCAGAGCCTTATCGCTTCTGGCTCCTGCCGGGCTTTCCCCATGTTCTCGTTTACAACTGTCGGCGTAGTCCGCCGGTGATCATGCGCATTCTGCATGGATCCCAGGACTTGCCCGAAAATCTGAGCACGCTGCCGTCCGCTGACGGCAGCGCCCCATGAAAGTCCACTCATGACCGACATCCCCGGCAAGAACCGCCTGGCCTTCGCCACCCGCACGATCCACGGCGGCCAGTTCCCCGATCCCAGCACCGGCGCCGTCATGGTGCCGATCTACGCCACCTCGACCTACGTCCAGTCGAGCCCGGGCGAGCACAAGGGCTTCGAGTACAGCCGCAGCCAGAACCCCACCCGCTTCGCCTTCGAGCGCTCGATCGCCGACCTGGAGAGCGGCAGCGCCGGCTTCGCCTTCGCCTCGGGCCTGGCGGCGGCTTCGACGATCCTGGAGATCCTCGACAGCGGCGCCCACGTGATCGCCAGCGACGACCTCTACGGCGGCTCGTTCCGGCTGTTCGAACGGGTCCGCAAGCGCTCGGCCGGCCTGAGCTTCAGCTTCGTCGATATGGGCAACGTCTCGGCGATCGAGGCGGCGATCCGGCCCGAAACGAAGATGATCTGGGTCGAGACGCCCACCAACCCGATGCTGCGCCTGGCCGACCTGGAGGCCATCGCGGCCCTGGCCAAGCGCCGCGGCCTGATCACCGTGGCCGACAACACCTTCGCGTCGCCTTATGTCCAGCGGCCCCTGGAGCTGGGCTTCGACATCGTCATGCACTCGGCCACCAAATACCTGAACGGCCACTCCGACGTGGTCGCGGGCGTGGCCGTGGTCGGCGACAACCCCGAACTGATCGACAAGCTGAAGTTCCTGCAGAACGCCGTCGGCGCGGTGCTGGGGCCGTTCGACAGCTTCCTGGCCCTGCGTGGGGTCAAGACCCTGGCCCTGCGCATGCAGCGCGCCTGCGACAGCGCCCAGGAGATCGCCCAGTGGCTCTCCACCCGCAAGGACATCGAGCGGGTGATCTATCCGGGCCTGGAGACCCACCCCCAGCACGCCCTGGCCCGCCGCCAGATGCACGGCGGCTACGGCGGGATCATCTCGGTGGAGCTCAAAGGCGACGAGGCGACGGCGCGCCGGATGCTGGAGCGCACGCGCCTCTTCACGCTCGCCGAAAGCCTGGGCGGGGTCGAGAGCCTGATCGAGCATCCGGCGATCATGACCCACGCCTCGATCCCCGCCGATCAGCGCAAGGCGCTGGGGATCAGCGACACCCTCATCCGGCTTTCGGTGGGGATCGAGGACTGCTCGGATCTGATTTCCGACCTCTCCTCGGCGCTTTCAGCTTGAACAGGTGATGGTCCTTGTCGCCGGGCATGGCCGGCGACGGGTCCGGAGCCTTGGACGGGCGCGGGGGCGGCAGCACCCGCGTCGGATCCTCGGCCCACAGGTGGGCGGCCAGCATCAGGTCGGTCTTGACCGGGCCGAAGTCTTCCTTGGCCGTCCACACGCGGATGGCGGCCTGGGCGAACACTTCGGAGAGGTCGACGACCTCGATCATCGGCGCGGGATCCTTGCGCACCCGCGGATCGCTCTCGGCCCGCTCGCGCATCTTCTGCAGCACGACCACCAGGTCGGTCTTCAGCGGCACCTTGAACAGCACGTCGGCGCGGCGGTTGCGGTGGGTCGAGTAGTTGAGGATGACGTCGCCGAACACCTTGCTGTTGGGGATCATCACCTTGACGTTGTCGGGCGTGGCGATCTCGGTGAACAGCAGGTCGAGCGACTTGACCGTGCCCTGGCGGGTGGCCGTCTCGATGACGTCGCCGACGCGATAGGGACGGAACAGCAGGATCATCACCCCGGCCGCCACGTTCGACAGCGCGCCCTGCAAGGCCAGGCCGATGGCCAGCGAGGCCGCGCCGAGCACGGCGATGATCGAGGTCGCCTGCACGCCCAGCTGCTGCAGCACCGCCACCAGGCCGATGGCGACCACCGCGTAGCGCACCAGCGACGAGACGAAACTCTCCAGCGTCGGGTCGGGATTGGTGCGATGCACCCGGCTCAGCGCCCGCTTGGCCATCCCGGCCAGCCAGCCGGCCGCCCAGAAGGTGACGAACAGGATGAGGGCGGCCACGACCAGATTGACGGCCACCTTGCCCAGCCAGTCGAGGAAATGCCCGAACATGGTCTCGTCGGCCTTGATGTTGGCGATGGACGGCAGGTTGAGGTCGGCAGGTACGGTACTGGGCTTGCTCATAGGTCTCTCGATGGCGCCCCCGCGCCGGCCGGTCAACGAAGCGCGGTAAAGGTTCGTTCCGTCGGCCTTCGGCCGCCACCTTCTCCCGCAAGGGGAGAAGGATCCCAGGACAGACAGCCGAGAAACAGTCGGTTACATCAATTGGCTCGAAACCGAACCGCCCCGCCTCTAAGAGCCCGCCCATGAGCATGCCCTTCATCGACCTCGCCGCGCAGCAGCGCCGGATCCGCGACAAGATCGATGTCGCCATCGCCAAGGTGCTGGACAGCGGCGCCTATGTCATGGGCCCGCAGGTGCGCGAGTTCGAGGCCCAGCTGGCCGCGTTCGGCCAGGCCAAGCTCGCCCTGTCCTGCGCCAACGGCACCGACGCCATCGCCCTGCCGCTGATGGCCTGGGGCGTGGGCGCGGGCGATGCGGTGTTCTGCCCGTCCTTCACCTTCGCCGCGACGCCGGAAGTCGTGCCGTGGGTCGGCGCCACGCCGGTGTTCGTCGACGTGCTCCCGGACACCTTCAACCTCGATCCCGCCAAGCTGGAAGCCGCCATCGCCGGCGTGAAGGCCAAGGGCGAGCTGACGCCGAAGGTGGTGATCGCCGTCGACCTGTTCGGCCAGCCGGCCGACTATCCGGCCATCAAGGCGATCTGCGACCGGGAAGGTCTCAAATTGATCTCCGACAGCGCCCAGGGCTTCGGCTGCACCCTGGACGGCAAGCACCCGCTGCACTGGGCCGATGTGGCCACCACCAGCTTCTTCCCGGCCAAGCCGCTCGGCTGCTACGGCGACGGCGGGGCGGTGCTGACCAACGATCCTGTGCTGTGGGACCTGATGGACAGCTACCGCGTGCACGGCAAGGCGGTCGGTCCGGACCTCGAAGGCAAGACCTTCGACCACGACCCGAAGTACCTCAACACCCGCATCGGCATGAACTCGCGCCTGGACACCATCCAGGCGGCGATCCTGATCGAGAAGCTGGCCATCTTCCAGGAAGAGATCGACCTGCGTCAGGGGGTGGCCGAACGCTACGCCGAGGGCCTGAAGGGCGCGGTGCTGGCGACCCCCGCCGTCATCGACGGCGGCGTCTCGGTCTGGGCGCAATACGTCATCGAGCACGAGAACCGCGACGGCCTGGCCGCCCACCTGAAGGCCAAGGGCGTGCCGACCGCCGTCTACTATCCGGTGCCGATGCACGTGCAGGCCCCGTACGCCGCTTTCCCGCGCGGCGAGGGCGGCCTGGCGGTGACCGAGGCCAAGGCCGAAACGGTGCTGGCCCTGCCGATGCACCCCTATCTGGCCGAGGCTGACCAGGCCGTGATCATCGAGGCGATCCGCGGCTTCAACGGTTAAGCTGAGCCTCATTGAGGCCTCAACTTACGGCATTGCTCCACGCGCAAGTCCCTGCCAGAAGGCCCGCATGCACGATCCCGTCACCAGCTTCGTCGTCACTGTCTTCAGCGCGCCGAGCGCGGCCCTGATCATGGCGGGGGCGATCCTCGTCCTGGCCATCGGCCTGATCTTCCATTCGGGACACTTCGAATACGCGCCGCTGCGCGACGACCTGCAGCGGCGCAGCGACCTGCTGTCGGAGCTGCGCGGCGCCGATCTCCAGAAGGCCTTCGCCGAGGCCTTCCCGCAGCTCGACAAGCGCCTGGGCGGAACCGCCCACCCGGCGCTGGAGCTGGGCTGGGCCAACTATCGCGGCCAGCTGGCCGAGGACGGCGACGGACGCCTGGCCTCCTCGATCCACGCGGCCGACGCCTTCGAACATGCCGACTCCCCGGCCCGTAGCCTGGAATGGTGGGCCAACCTGATGGTGGCCATCGGCCTGGTGATCACCTTCATGGGCATCGTCGCGGCCCTGACCGAGGCGGTCGACGCCATGCAGCGCCAGGGCGGCGCGGGCATGCAGACGGCCCTGATGGGCCTGCTGGCCGTGGCTGCGACCAAGTTCTGGACCTCGATCGCCGGCGTTCTGAGCTCGATCGTTCTGCGCCTGGTGGCCCGTCGCCGCCGCCAGTCCATCGAGTCGCTGGAAGCCCACTTCTTCGCCCTGCTCGACGCCTGCGTTCGTTTCGCGCCGCCCGAGAAGGTGATGCTGGAGCAGCTGGCCGTGCTGGCGCGGATCGAGGCCGCCCTGACGGGCTCGCCCCGCGTCGTTCCCGCCGCGTCGAGCCTGGCCTGATGGCCCTGGCCCGCGCCCGCCGGCGCCGCACGCCCGACCTCGAGGAAGGCGAAAGCTACTACGTCTCGATGACCGACATGATGGTCGGGGTGATCTTCATCTTCATCATCATGCTCAGCTATTTCGCCCTGGAGTTCCGGCAGTCGACCAAGGCGCTCACCGAGGCCAAGCATCCCGAGACCGCCGCCCTGCTGCAGAACGCCAGCGCCCTCACCCCGCGCGACGTCACCGTCGAGATCGACGAGAAGGCCCGCGTCCTGTGCGTGCCCGAGACCGTCATCGGCGGCGCGAGCTCGGACCGCCGCTGCTTCTCGTTCGCGCCGCCGACCAAGACCACCGGCCTGGCCGTCGCCGCCAGCGACGCCCAGCGCGCCCTGATGGGCTTCCTCGACGCCGATCTGCGTGACGCCGGCGCCCCCCTGGCCGGCGACACCGCCGGCGGCGCCCTGTCGTTCCGGGCCGAGCAGCTGTTCGAGCCGGGCTCGGCCACCCTGTCGCCCGGCGGCCGGAAGATCGCCGGCGACGTCGCCGCTTCACTCGCCAAGCGCCTTCCGTGCCTGGCCTATGGCGGCGCGGCCAGCACCACCTGCCCCGAGGGCGAGGCCAAGCTGGCCATCGTCAACGTGGTGAGCCAGACCAACCTTGACGCCTTCACGGCCGAGGGTCAGCAGGCCGCCAGCCTGGCCCTGCAGCGCTCGGCCGCCTTCCACCAGGCCCTGACCAGCGCCCAGCCCGTGCTCGGGCTGCTCCGCAACGCTCCCGCCGGCCAGTCCGGCTCGCAGCCGCTGCTGCGCGTGGCCAGCGTCGGCCAATCGCAGGAGGGGGCCTCGCAGGTCGGCGCGGATCAGACGGTGAGCATCCAGTTCCAGATGGCGCAATAGACGCGATCGGGGCGGTCGCAAGGTTGGCGCGACCCGCCCGGGGGCCTATATCCCGCCCGTTGCGTTTCGCGCCGGCCGGCGCCTCGCGCGTTCACGGCCGAAGAAAGTCCGCGTCATGCCCCGGGACATCCCCGCCCCCGCCCCGTCCCAGACCTCGCTCCAAAGCTCGCCCCACCCGGGCATGGGCTTTATCCAGTTCGTCGCCCTGATCGCGGCGATGATGGCCACCAACGCCCTGGCCATCGACTCCATGCTGCCGGCCCTGCCGCAGATCAGCGCCAGCCTGGGCCTGACCGGCGAAAACGAGCGCCAGTGGGTGATCACCGCCTATCTGCTCGGCTTCGGCGTCGCCCAGATCGCCTACGGTTCGCTGGCCGACCGCTATGGCCGCAAGCCCGTGCTGCTGGCCGGGCTTTCGCTCTACGTGCTGTTCAGCCTGGCCTGCGCCCTGACCACCTCGTTCGAGATGCTGCTGGTCGCCCGGGCCCTGACCGGCGTCGGCGCGGCCGCCACCCGGGTGCTGGCCGTCTCCATCGTCCGCGACTGCTATTCGGGCCGCCGCATGGCCCAGGTCATGTCGCTGTCGTTCATCGTCTTCCTGGCCGTGCCGATCCTGGCCCCCTCGATCGGCCAGGCCATCGTGCTGGTCGCGCCCTGGCGCTGGATCTTCGGCGTCATGGCGCTGTTCGGCGGGCTGGTGATCGCCTGGACCGCCGTGAAGCTGCCCGAGACCCTGCATCCGGAGGACCGCACGCCGATCTCGGCCAAGGCCATCCTCTCGGCCTTCCGCCAGGCCCTGACCGAGCGGACCGCCATCGGCTACACGATCGCCGCCACCCTGGTGCTGGCGGGCCTGTTCGGCTTCATCAACTCGGCCCAGCAGGTGTTCGTCGACGCCCTGGGCGCGGGCGAGTGGTTCACCCTGATCTTCGCCGGGATCGCCGGCGGGATCGCCGTGGCCTCGCTGGTCAACGCCCGCATCGTCGAGCGGCTGGGCATGCGCAAGGTCTCGCACGGCGCCCTGCTGGGCTTCATCGCCTTCGCCGGGATCCACGCGATCGTCGCCCACACCGGCCACGAGACGGTCTGGACCTTCGCCCTGCTGCAGGGGTCGATGATGTTCTGCTTTGGCCTGGTCATGTCGAACTTCGGCGCGGTGGCCATGGAGCCGCTGGGCCACATCGCCGGCGCGGCGGCCTCGATCCAGGGCTTCATCACCACCATCGGCGGGGCGCTGGGCGGCTTCATGATCGGCCAGCTGTTCGACGGCACGGTCGGGCCGCTGACCCTGGGCTTCTTCGGCTTCGGCCTGGCCGGCCTGCTGGTCGTGCTGGTCACCGAGAAGGGCAAGCTGTTCCAGACCGGTCCCGGCGGCGGCGCGCCAGACATGGCCCACTAGCCGGTCCTCTAGCCCCGGGCGCGCTCCAGCGCCTCGTACAGCCGCCCGATGTCGAGGGGCTTGGCCAGCCAGTCGGTCATGCCCGCGGCGCGGCAGGCCTGGACCTCCTCGTCGGCGACGCCGGCGCTGAAGCCGATCACCGGCACGTCGCGATTGGCGCTGTCGCCGGCCCGCAGGCGGCGCGTGGCCTCACGGCCGTCGAGGCCGGGCATGTTGACGTCCATCAGCACCACGTCGAAGGGCTCGGCCTCCAGCCGCTTCAGCGCCTCCAGCCCGTCCGGCGCCGTGGTCAGCACTACGCCCAGCGGCTCCAGCACCAGGGCCAGGGTGCGGCGGTTCACCTCGTGGTCGTCGACCGCCAGGACGCGCAGGGCCGTGACCTCCGGCGGGGCCGCGCCCTGGTCGTTGGCGGCGGCGACCTTGGTCTCCTCGGCGCCCTGGGGCAGGGCCAGGGTCAGGCGGAAGATCGCGCCCTTCGGCTCGCCCGGACGCGCGTCGAGCTCACCGCCCATCAGCCGCGCCAGCTGCCGGCTGACGGTCAGGCCCAGGCCGGTGCCGCCATAGGTGCGGGCCGTCTCCAGCGAGGCCTGGGTGTAGGGCGTGAACAGCCGCTCCATGGCGTCGGGAGCGATGCCCGCGCCGTTGTCCTGCACCTCGATCTCGACCTTCACCCAGCCTTCGTCGGCCGGAACCGCCAGCAGGCGCAGGGTGATGGCCCCGTCCTCGGTGAACTTCACGGCGTTGGAGAGCAGGTTGTTGAGGATCTGGCGCAGGCGGAACGGGTCGCCCCGCACCCAGACGGCCGGCTGTTCGGCGGGCGGCTCGCGCAGGGTCAGGCCCTTGGCCTTGGCGCCGGCGGTCCAGAAGCGGGTGGCGTCGCGGATCGCCGCCAGCAGGTCGAAGTCGCGCGCCTCCAGGCTCATGGCCCGGGCCTCGATCTTGGCCTGGTCGAGCATGTCGGTCAGCAGGCCGGTCATCAGCTGGCCGGCGTCGACGATCAGGTCGGCGGTGACGCCGGTCTGGGCCGGATTGACCCCGGCGCGGATCAGGTGCGCCCCGGCCAGGATCGCCGACAGCGGCGTGCGCAGCTCGTGGCTGACGATGGCGGCCATGGCGGCGCGGTCGGCAACGGCGTCCTCGGCCTGGATGCGACGGCGGTCGGCCTCTTCGCGGGCGGCCATCACGGCGCGGCGAGCCTGGTGCACGCGGCTCCAGATGGCGTGGACGACCAGCAGGAAGAACACCGCCGTCACCGCCAGGATCAGGATCATGCCGTGCGGCTGGCCGCCCCAGAACCAGAACGGCATGGCCGCCAGGCTGACGGCGTAGGGGATGGCGCCGGTGTAGAACATCGGCCGGCAATCGACGCCCGAGGCGACGTTGTTGAGCATGCCGCCGGCCAGCACCAGCAGGCTGATCACCACCAGCGGCATGGCCCCGTTGGTCCAGATCAGCGTCACCACCGCGGCGTGGGCGAGCGCCATCACCGCCATGGCGACCATGGCCAGGGCCGCGTGGAAGCGGACGTTGCGGGTCGGGAAACGGCCCTTGGCGAAGGGACGGACGGCGACGAACTCCAGCCCCTGGACCAGGGCGCTGACGCCCAGCCAGGCCGGGATCAGGCTCCCATGCCCGGCCAGATGCAGGGCCCAGCTGAGCAGGCCCGTCAGGCCCAGGCGGATGACGATCTGCCTGTAGCGCTCGTCGGCGTTGGCCGGCAGGTGGGGCAGAAGCGAGTCTAGAAACTTCACCATGCCCCCTCGCCTATCCCCGATAGGCGAAGGATCGGTGAATCCTGGACCCGTCAGTCCAACATCCGCTCCAGAGTCGCCAGTCCGTCGGCCTCCCGCGACGGTTTGTCCCAGCGGATGCGGTTGATGCGGGGAAAGCGCATGGCCACGCCCGACTTGTGGCGGGTCGAGCGCTGCAACCCTTCGAACGCCACCTCGAACACCAGGCCGAACTCGAGGTCGGCGCGCACCGAGCGCACCGGCCCGAACCGCTCGACGGTGTGGTCGCGCACGAACTTGTCGATCTGCTTCAACTCCTCGTCGGTGAAGCCGAAATAGGCCTTGCCCACCGGGGTCAGCTTGCGCTCGCCGGTCTCGTCCTCGCGCCAGACGCCGAAGGTGTAGTCGGAATAGAAGCTCGACCGCTTGCCGTGGCCGCGCTGGGCGTACATCAGCACCGCGTCGACCAGGTGCGGATCACGCTTCCATTTGAACCACGGCCCCTTGGGACGGCCGGGCTCGTAGGAACTGTCCCAGCGCTTGAGCATCAGCCCCTCGGCGATGGCCGGATCGCCGACCGGCGGATCGGCGCGCAGAGCGGCCAGTTCCTCCCAGGTCGCGAAGGGCTGGAGCGGAGAAAGATCGATCCGCGACGTCTTCAGCCCGCCGACGAAGGCCTCCAGGCGCTGGCGGCGCTCGACGAACGGCAGGCTCCGCAGATCCTCCTCGCCGTCGAGCAGCAGGTCATAGGCGCGGATCCCGGCCGGATGGGCGGCCATCAGCTTGGCGTCCACCGTCTTGCGATTCAGGCGCTGCTGAAGATCGCCGAAGCTGGCGATCGCGCCGCCCCGCATGACCAGCAGCTCGCCGTCCAGCGCGCCCTCGAAGTCCAGCGCGTCGAGCACGTCGGGGAAGGTCGCCGAGATGTCGTCGCCGGTGCGAGTGTAGAGCCGGCGCTCGCCGCGCTCGCTGACCGCCTGGACGCGGATGCCGTCCCACTTCCATTCGGCGGCGTAGGCGGCCGGATCGAGCTTGGCGAAATCCACCGCCTCGTCGATGGCCTGGGCCAGCATCACCGGCCTGAAACGCCCTGGCGCGTCGGGCGAGGGCCGCTCGGAGCGCCCCTCCAGCCAGGCGAAGAGGTCGCCATAGGGCGGCTCGATCGCGTGCCAGACCTCCTCGATCTCGCCGATCGGCACGCCGCCGAGATTGGCGCAGGCCTGCTTGGCCAGGCGCGACGACACCCCCACCCGCAGCCCGCCGGTCATCAGCTTGAGCAGCGCCCAGCGACCGTCGGCGTCCAGCGCGTCGAGCCAGCCCTCGATCAGTTGCTGGGCCTGGGCGCGCGACGTCGTCTTCAGCGCCTCGACCACCTCCGACAGCTCAGGCTCGCGATTGGCGCCGGGCTGCTCGGGCCAGACCAGGGCGACGGTCTCGGCGAGATCCCCGACATAGTCGTAGGACCAGGCGAACAGCTGGGCGTCCATCCGCGCCTCGACGGCCTTCCTGATGAAGGCCGGCTTGGCGGCGTCGAACGACAGCGCCCCGGTCAGGGCCGCCAGGGCGTAGCCGCGATCGGGATCGGCGGTCCCGCGCAGGAAGTCCTCGATCAGGGTCAGCTTGGCGTTGCGCGAGGCCGTCAGCGACAGGCGGTCGAGAAGGTGGGCGAAGGCGCGCATGGAAAGAGAATGTCGCGCCCGGACGCAGGTTCAAGCCGTGGCGCGGCTTGCACGCAATTCAAACATTCGTTTAACTCCAATGGAGAGCCTGGCCCCGGAGACGACCATGACGTTCCAGCCGCCCGAACCCTTCGTCCCGCACACCCGCGCCAGCCCCCTGACCGCGCCCTGGGAGCCGATCTACGCCGACGTTCGCGACGACCGCTGGGTGCTGGGACTGGAGGCGCGCGAGGTCCACGCCAATTCGCGCGGCGGGCCGCACGGGGGCCTGATCGCCGCCCTGGCCGACAACGCCATGGGCCTGTCGTGCGGCGTTCGGATGCGCCGCGAGGGCCTGGCCTTCAACGGCTTCGTCACCGTCTCGCTGGGGGTCGACTATCTGGCCGCGCCGAGCCTTGGCCAATGGCTGGCGTTCGACACCGACTTCATCAAGCCCGGCAAGAGCCTCTGCTACGCCGAGGCCACGGTCCTCGCCGACGGCAAGCCGGTGGCGAGGGCGCGGGGCACGTTCAAGGTGGTGTGAGCCTCAGGCCTTCGCCTCGTCGAGCTGGCCCAGGATCATGATCTTCTGCCAGATCTTGCGGCCGAGGTCCGAGGTCAGGGTCTCGATGTCGTTGACGGCCGCCAGGATCGCTGGGTCGTCGTTCTCGCCGGCGTAGAGGGCGGCCAGCTTGGCGGTCAGGGCCAGCATCTCGGCGCAGTAGTCGAGATAGCGGGCCAGCTCGAAGCGGCTCATCTCGCGGGCCGGCGAGGAGGCCGTGCGCGGCCCCATCACCAGGGTCGGGTCCTTGGTCAACTGGTGCATGTCGACCACGTGGGCGAAGGAGCGCAGTTCGTGCAGCGCCTTGTGCACGCGGGCGCGCTTCCAGCGGGCCTCCAGCGACAGCAGGAACCACACCGCGCCGGCCGACAGCAGGGCCAGGTTCACCGCCGGCTCCAGGCCCTCGGCGGCGTGCAGCACGTCGGTCCCGCGAAGGCCGGCCAGCCAGTCCGTCCGGACGATCAGCCAGGTCGGCAGGGCCAGGGCCGCCAGGACGATCGCCGCCACCGGCAGGCGCAGGGCCAGATAGGGTCGCGACAGCCGCCGCGCCCGCCGGGCCGTCTCCCGCGCCGTCGCCGTCAGCCGCGCGCACACCCGCGAAAGGCCGGAAGCCGGAAACCGTTCGGAGATCCGCGCGTGCAGGTGATCCAGCGTCGTGACCACCTCGCCCGCCTCGAGCCTCATCATGCCCTTCGCCATGGTCCCCCTCCCCTTGCCGACGCCCGCGGCCCGGCTATAGCTAAGCGCTAGTACGTTCGGGGGAACAATTCATGCGTCATTTCACGACCACCGCCGCGGCCGTCGCCTCGGTCGCCCTGCCCGCCGCCATTCTGCCGGCGATCGTCCTGCCCACGGCCGCCCTGGCCGCCGACCAGGAAGTCGTCGCCGGCAAGCCGGACATCAGCTGGCAGGACAGCCTGCCGCGTCGCACCGGCAAGGTGGCGCTGAGCGAAGGCAAGGCCTCGCTGGACCTGGGTCCGGACTTCTACTTCCTCGACGCCGCCGCCGCCCGCCGCGTGCTGACCGAGGGCTGGGGCAACCCGCCGGACGTGGCCGACGGCGTTCTGGGCATGATCCTGCCGGCCCGTTTCAAGCCGCTGGACGACGAGTCGTGGGGCGTCATCGTCACCTATCAGGACGTCGGCTACGTGGCGGATGAAGACGCCAAGACCACTGACTACGACAAGCTGCTGGTCGATCTGCGCCAGGGCGAAGACGAGGAGAACGCCTCGCGCGAGAAGGCCGGCTACAAGACCATCCACCTGAACGGCTGGGCCGAGCGGCCGAGCTATGACGCCGGCAAGCACGTGCTGATCTGGGCCCGCGACCTGGAGATCGGTGGCGGCGAGGCCCACTCTCTGAACTACGACATCCGCGTGCTGGGCCGCAAAGGCGTCATCAGCCTCAACGCCGTGGCCGCGCCCGAGGCCCTGCCCGAGCTGCACGCCATGGCCGGCCGCATCGCCGCCACCGCCCAGTTCGACCAGGGCTCGCGCTATGCCGACTTCAAGCAGGGCGAGGACAAGGTCGCCGAGTTCGGCGTCGCCGGCCTGATCGCCGCCGGCGCGGGCGTGGCCGCGGCCAAGAAGTTCGGCCTGCTGGCCCTGCTGATCGCCTTCGGCAAGAAGGGCTTCGTGCTGATCGTGGCGGCCTTCGGCGGTCTGGTGACCTGGTTCCGCAACAAGTTCGGCGGCGGCGGCAAGAAGGCCAAGAGCGACGCCACGCCGCCGGGACCCGACCTGATCTCCTGATCCCGACGTCCTATTCCCCGTCGTCCTCGTCATAGCCGACGAGGCGCAGGGCCCGGGCGGGGATGCCCTCCAGGGCGCACCAGCGCTCCAGGGCCTCCTCGCGGCCGTGGGTGATCCACACCTCGCCGGGCCGCAGCTCGGCCAGGGTGTCGGTCAGCTCGTCCCAGTCGGCATGGTCGGAGATGATCAGCGGCAGCTCCACGCCCCGTTGCCGGGCGCGGGCCCGCACCCGCATCCAGCCGCTGGCGAAGCAGTCGACCGGATCGGGAAAGCGGCGGCTCCAGCGGTCGGCCAGGGCCGAGGGCGGGGCGACGATGATGCTTCCCGCGAAGTCGCCCGTCTTGCCGCGCTCGGTGGTCGCCGGCGCCAGGGGGCCAAGATCGACGCCGTGGGCCTCGTAGAGCCGGTTGAGCCGCTCCATGGCCCCGTGCACGTGGATCGTCCGGTCCCAGCCCGCCTCGCGCAGCAGGCTGATCACCCGCTGGGCCTTGCCCAGGGCGTAGGCGCCGACGATGTGGGCGCGCTCGGGGAACTGCTCGACCGATTTCAGCAGGGCGGCGATCTCGCCCCTGTCGTCGGGATGGCGAAAGACCGGCAGGCCGAAGGTCGCCTCGGTGACGAAGACGTCGCACGGCACAGGCTCGAACCGCGCGCAGGTGGGATCGCGGCGGCGCTTGTAGTCGCCGGAAACGACGATGGTCAGGCCCTTCCAGCGCACCACCGCCTGCGCCGAGCCCAGCACGTGGCCGGCGGGGACCAGGGTCACCTCGACATCGTTGTGAATGATGCTCTCGCCGTAGGGAACGGCCTGGCGGCTGACGACGGCGAAATCCTCGCCGTAGCGCTCGGCCATGATCGCCAGGGTTTCGGGCGTCGCCGCCACATGGCGATGGCCGGCGCGGGCGTGATCGGAATGGCCATGGGTGATCACCGCCCGGTCCACGGGACGGACCGGGTCGATATAGAAGTCGCCGGGCGGGCAGTAGAGCCCGGCGGGCTTCGGACAGAGAAGATCCTGCGGCTTGATCACGGCTGGATAAGACAACGCGCGATCCTGTAAGCCTATCCCTCCAAGACTAGAGAGCGGCATGAGCGAGACGGATCTGAACGAGCAGCACCGCCTCATCGCCAAGGCGATGAACGAAGGCAGTCCCCAGGCCAAGGCCCTGGGCTTCACCACCCTCGACATCGGCGACGGCGTCGCCGTGCTGAAGGTCCCCTATCGCACCGAGCTGGTCGGTGACCCGGAGACCGGGGTGATCGCCGGCGGGGTGGTGACCACCCTGCTCGACCACGCTTCGGGGCAAGCGGTGCACGCGGCGATGAGCACCTGGACCTCGATCGCCACCCTGGACCTGCGCATCGACTACATGCGGCCGGCCGAGCCGGGGAAGGACATCCTGGCCCGCGCCCATTGCTACAAGCTGACCCGTTCGGTCGCCTTCGTGCGGGCCGTGGCCTACGAGAGCGATCCCGAAGACCCGATCGCCGCCGCCCAGGCCGCCTTCATGCTCGATTCCAGCGCCGGCAAGAAGGCGGGCGCCAACCTCAGGCCGCCTGGTTCCAGCCAGAAGGAGGCCGGCCAATGAGCGAAGCCCAAGACCGCCTGGTCGCCGTGCTCGGCGCCATCCCCTACGCCCGCTTCATCGGCATGACGGCCGAACTGGCCGGCGACGAGATGACCGCCATCCTGCCGTTCTCGCCCGACATCGTCGGCAACCCGATGCTGCCGGCCATCCACGGCGGGGTGCTGGGAGCGTTCATGGAGATGACCGCCCTGGCCCAGCTGTCGATCGCCGAGACCCTGAAGCGCCAGCCGCGCACCATCGACGTCTCGATCGAGTACCTGCGCTCGGGCCGGCCGCTGACGACCTACGCCCGCGCCCAGATCAAGAAGGTCGGCCGGCGGATCGCCAACGTCCATGTCGAGGCCTGGCAGGAGCAGCGCGCCGCCCCGATCGCGGCCCTGCGCGGCCACTTCCTGCTGACCGGGGCCGAGGACTGATCCGCCCTCCAGGCGGCGGCGCGGCGCAAGACGGCGCCACGTCGCCGCCGGCCAAGATAGCAATAATCATCCAGGTAACTGCCAATTCGCGCCGACATTAATCCCGCGTAATGCACATTACACGCGAGATAGTTTCTTAAAACGGCGTCATGACGCATAGGTAACGGGTGTTCATCCCTCGCCCGGCCTATACCCCTTTTCACCGGACGCGGACGTCGCGCCGGGAAACAAACTCAGGGATCAGAACAATGACCTTCTCGAACAACGCCTTCGCTTCGCTGGCCAGCCTGGTGCTCGCCGTCCTGCCGCTCGTCATCGTCGCCGGCTCGCTGTCGCCGAGCTTCTGAGTGAGCGCCGCGTAGCTCCGCCGGCACAAACCCGGCGGGGCATGGCGCAATATTCAGCGCCATAGAATAGATTCGAAATAAACTGATACTTACCTATTTCTGCAAATATCGAACCGTTTCTTTTGCATCATCGATGCAGCAATATCGCCGGTTTTCGACCCCATATTCGCTCAAATATCGTCATCAAACATTGAATTACGGTCTCTAAAAGTCTCGATCCCGCAAGGACTTACTTTGCACTTCGCAAAAGTTGCCGCGGGCAAGGGGATAATCTTAGAGATGAACAAGACCAAGCTGGCCTGTCTGGCCACGACGGCGCTGTTCAGCGGCCTGCTTTCGGCCGCCGGCGCCTACGCCCAATCCACCGCCACCACGGAACTCGACGCCGTCGTCGTCACCGCTTCCAACGGCCCCAAGACCATCGACGGCGCCATGGTCGCCGAGACGGCGCCGAAGGCGAAGTACACGATCACCAACGAGTTCCTGAACCGCCAGCAGGACGGCCAGACCGTGCTGCAGTCGCTGAACCTGGTGCCCGGCGTCGTGTTCTCGAACAGCGACCCGTACGGCTCGTCGGGCGGCAGCATCCGCCTGCACGGCCAGGACGGCGCCCACATCGGCTTCCTGGTCGACGGCGTGCCGCTGAATGACGGCGGCAACTACGCCATCTATTCGAACCAGCAGGTCGACGCCGAGCTGATCCAGCAGGCCAACGTCAACACCGGCTCGACCGACGCCGACTCCGTGACGGCCTCGTCGACCGCCGGCGTCATCAACTACACCACCCTGAAGGCGACCAAGGACGCCGGCGTGGTGATGAAGGCTGGCGTGGGCACCGACAACTATCGTCGCGTGTTCGGCCTGGTTCAGACCGGCGAGTTCGGCCCGCTGGGCACCCGCGCCTGGGTCTCCGCCAGCTACCAGAAGTACGACAAGTTCAAGGGTCCGGGCACGCTCGAGAAGAAGCAGATCAACGCCCGCATCGAGCAGGACCTGGTCAAGCCGGGCGACTTCATCGCCCTGAACCTGAACTACAACGAAAACCGCAACAACAGCTACTATGCCCCCTACCTGACCAACGCGACGGCCTCGGTGGCCGGCGACGTGGCCAAGTACGGCGAGGACTACGACTACAACACCACCGCGGGCTCGTCCTACAACTACGCCCTGCGCAACAACCCCTCGAACACCGGCACGATCCGCGGCCAGTCGCGCTTCACGATCCTGCCGAACCTGAAGCTGACGGTCGACCCGTCGTTCAACTACACCCTGGCCAACGGCGGCGGCTCGACCAGCCTGTCGGAAACCTCGCTGCAGCTGATCAACTCGACCGGCTCCACCGGCGTCGACCTGAACCATGACGGCGACACCAGCGACAGCGTTCTGGTCTACTCGCCCAGCAACACCAACACCCGCCGCTACGGCCTGAACACGTCGCTGATCTGGGACATCAACGACCATCACCGTCTGCGTTTCGCCTACGCCTATGACGAGGCCCACACCCGCCAGACCGGCGAGTACAGCGTCCTCAACAGCGACGGCTCGCCCGTGAACGTGTTCAGCGGCAAGGACGGCTACGGCACGGCGATCCTCAACGCCGACGGCGAGATCGCCCAGAAGCGTAACCGCGCCTCGGTGGCCACCTTCAAGCAGTTCAGCGTCGAGTACCGCGGTGAATTCCTGGACGACAAGCTGACCGCCAACCTCGGCGTCCGCCTGCCGACCCTGGACCGCGAACTGCACCAGTACTGCTACTCGCTGGCGACCTCGACCTCGACGGTCTACTGCACCTCGCGCACCCCGACGACGACGGCCGCCCTGGCCGACGGCGCCGTGGCCCAGGTGGTGACCTTCGGCAGCTCGACGACCAAGTACCTGACGC
Source organism: Caulobacter sp. SRI_008 (assembly GCF_057586355.1). NCBI lineage: Bacteria > Pseudomonadati > Pseudomonadota > Alphaproteobacteria > Caulobacterales > Caulobacteraceae > Caulobacter > Caulobacter sp. SRI_008. The sequence goes on along the minus strand of NZ_JBYCZS010000006.1, from coordinate 42,295 downwards.
CGTTCGACGCCAACCGCAGCTATGACGCGGTGCTGCCGAACCTCGGCCTGTCCTATCGCGTCAACGAAACCGGCACTGTATACGGCAGCTACTCCGAACAGCTGTCGGCGCCCAAGGTCGATAACCTCTACAGCCTGACCCAGACGGGCCAGCTGGGCTCGGCCGAACCGGAAAAGGGCCAGACCTTCGAGCTGGGCTACCGCTTCCGCACGCCGTCGGTGATGGCCTCGGCCAGCATCTACCACACCGACATCCAGAACCGGATCGTCACCACCACCGACCCCGACGACGGCAGCAACATCGACCGCAACGTCGGCGACGTGGAGATCAAGGGCTTCGACGGTCAGGTGCAATGGCGCATCGACGAGAACCTGACCACCTACGCCTCGGTGGCCTACACCGACGCCCAGCTGCAGGACGACCTCTATGTCAGCAGCAGCGTCGGCTACGCCAAGACCGCCGGCAAGCAGGTTGTCGAGACCCCGAAGTGGACCTTCGCCGGCCGCCTGACCTACGACATCGGCAAGTTCCAGATCGGCGTGCAGGGTAAGTTCGTCGGCGAGCGCTACATGACCGACGTCAACGACCTGAAGGTGCCGCACTACACGGTGTGGGACGCCGACATCCGCTACGACCTGGGCGGCGACGGCTGGAAGAAGTCCTACGTCCAGCTGAACGTCACCAACCTGTTCGACAAGTTCTACTACGGCAACCTGTCGGGCACGACGACCAGCGCCACCCCGGGCTCGGCCGGCTACGCCCAGCCCTACGCCTATGTCGGCGCGCCGCGCGCCGCGGTGCTCAGCCTGCGGACCGCCTTCTAAGGCGTCCGCAGTTCAGTACGCGTAAGGGAGGGGCGGCTCGGCGACGGGCCGCCCCTTTTCTTTTGCGGTCGTCCCTTTCGGGGCCAGGGCCGCGGCCGTGCGGTGCAGGAGGGCGTGGCGGTCGGCCAGGCGGTCGAGGTCGGGGTCGTAGCCGCCGCCGATCACGCCCACGACCGGGATCTCGCGCGAAAGGCAGGCCCCCAGCACCCGCGCCTCGCGGGCGGCGATGCCCGCGTTGGTCAGCGACAACCGGCCCAGCTTGTCGTCCGCATGCGGATCGACCCCGGCGTTGAAGAAGACGAGGTCGGGCGCCACCCGCGCCAGCAGATCCGGCAGGATCGCGTCGAGCCGGGCCAGATAGGCGGTATCGTCCGTCCCGTCGGGCAGCTCGACGTCGAGATCGCTGGCGGCCTTGCGGTGGGGAAAGTTCTTCTCGGCGTGCATCGAGAAGGTGAAGACGCTGGGATCGTCCTCGAAGATCCGCGCCGTGCCGTCGCCCTGGTGGACGTCGAGATCGACGACCAGCACCTGGCTCACCCGCCCCTCGGCCTGCAGCAGCCGCGCGGCCACCGCCACGTCGTTGAACACGCAGAACCCGGCGCCGGAAGCCGCCTCGGCGTGATGGCTGCCACCGGCGGTGTTGCAGGCGATCCCATGCTGAAGGGCCAGACGCGCGGCCAGGATGGTGCCGCCGGTGGCGGCGCGGGCCCGGGTCGCCACGCTATCGCTGTTGGGCATGCCGATGCGGCGCACGATGTCGGGCGGCAGGGAAAGCTCGACCACGCCACGCACATAGTCGTCCGTATGCACCAGGCGCAGGACCTCGAGCGGCGCGAACTCCGGCTTGTGGAAACCCTCCGGCCCCGGCAAGCCCTCGGCCTCCAGCAGGCTGGCCAGCTTCGAGAACTTGTCCATCGGGAAGCGGTGCCCAGGCGGCATTTCGGCCCGGAAGGCGGGGTGATGGACGATAGGCGGCATACGCAAAGCATGGGCGCCGCGACCATGCGGCGCAAGGCTGACGCTATGGGCAGCCTTGCCCTATCGGTCCGTGAAGCTTATCGCAGCGCACCATGCAGACGCCCGAGAACCTCGCCGAAATCCTCAGCCTCGAAGCCATCGAGGTGAACCTGTTCCGCGGGATCAGCCCCAATGACGGCTTTCCGCGGATCTTCGGCGGCCTGGTCATCGCCCAGGCCCTGACCGCGGCCTACAAGACCGTGCCCGACCGCGTCTGCCACTCGCTGCACGCCTATTTCATCCGCCCGGGCGACGTGAACGCCCCGGTGCTCTACGAGGTCGAGCGGGCCCGCGACGGCGGCACCTTCACCACCCGCCGGGTGGCCGCCATCCAGCACGGCGAGCAGATCTTCAACCTGGCCGCCTCGTTCCAGACGCCGGAAGTCGGACTGGAGCACCAGTTCGAGGCCCCGGACGTGCCCGCGCCCGAGACCCTGCCGACAGAGGCCGAGTATCTGCGCAGCCTGGGCGACCAGATCCATCCCAAGATGCTGGCCTTCATGGAGCGCCCGCGCCCCGTGGACCTGCGCTGGATCGATCCGCAGAACCCGGTGAAGCCCGAGAAGAAGTCGGGCGAAAAGCAGGTCTGGATGCGCGCCGTCGCCCCGCTGGGCGAGGATATCCGCATGCAGCAGGCCGCTCTGGCCTATGCGTCCGACATGGCCTTCATGGAAAGCGCCCTGCGCCCGCACGGCCTGGTCTGGACGACGCCGGGCCTGCAGGCCGCCAGCCTCGACCACGCCATGTGGTTCCACCACCCCTTCGACTTCAACGACTGGACCCTGTTCGCCCAGGACAGCCCGAGCGCCTCGCAGGGCCGCGGCCTGGTGCGCGGCCAGATGTTCAGCCGCGACGGCAAGCTGGTGGCGTCGGTGGCGCAGGAATGCCTGATGCGGATCCGGAAGTAGGCGCTTAGCGCCTACCCCCGCCCGGTCACCGAAGCCAGGGCCCGGGCGATCTGGTGGACGTTGTAGGGCTTGCGCACGATCGGGGCGTCGAAGCCCATCGGGGCGGCCTTGTCGGCATAGCCCGTGGCGAACACGAACGGCCGGCCTTCCCTGCGCAGCACCTCGGCCACCGGGGCGACCGACTGGCCGTTGAGGTCGGCGTCGAGCACGGCCGCATCGAACTCCTGCTCGAGCATCGCCAGGGCCTCGCCCAGTTCGGCAGCGCAGCCGACCACCTCGACGCCGCTGTCCTCCAGCCCCGCCTCCAGCTCCATGGCCAGCAGCAGCGAGTCCTCGACGATCAGCACCTTCAGGCCGGCGATGGCCCCGGCGCGGAAGTTCTCGTCGCCGCCGCCGATGGTCTCGACGATGCGTTCGGGCTCGGCCTCGACCGGTTCCGGCTCGGGACCGTCGGCCAGGGCGGCCGGCGCGGCGTGGATCATCGCCGACACGCCGCTGCGGCGGTAGTCGATCTTGGCCTCGCCGCCCAGCTCGCGGCCGACCACGTCCTCGACCAGGGTGGCGCCGAAGCCGCGCGTGGTGGGCGGGCTGGTCGGGGGGCCGCCGGTCTCGAGCCATTCCAGGCTAAAGCCGCCGTCGGGCGATCGGCGCCAGACGATCTCGACCCGGCCGCTCTCGGTCGACAGCGAGCCGTACTTCACCGCGTTGACCGCCAGTTCGTGCAGGGCCAGCGACAGGGCGGCGGCCGCGCGCGGCGTCAGGAACAGTTCCGGCCCGTCCCAGCGGGTCTGGTTGGGGGCCAGGCCGCCCAGTTCAGCGGCGGCGATCCGGCCCAGGGTGGCCCCGCGCCAGCGGGCGGCGCTGATCAGGTCGTGGGCCGAGCTCATCGACTTCAGCCGCGCGGCGAAGGTCTTGAGGAAGGCGTCCAGCGACGAGCTCTTGCGGGCTGACTGGGCGGCCACCGACTGCACCACCGCCAGCAGGTTCTTGATGCGGTGGTCAAGCTCGGCCACCAGGTTGTCGCGCCGCTCGTCGGCCTCGCGCTGGTCGGTGATGTCCTGCACCACGCCGATCAGCAAATCAGGCTTGCCCTCGCCGTCGAGCACCATGACGCCGCAGCCGCGGCTCCAGCGTTCGCGGCCGTCGGGACTGGCGGCGCGGCGATACTCCACCTCGTAGCGGCCACCTTCGTGCAGCTGCGCCCGCAGGTCGTCGCGGGTCATCTCGCGGTCTTCGGGATGGACATAGGGCCAGATGGCCTTGCCCTCTTCGGCCGGCATTTCACCGGCGGGCACCCCGCTGATCCGCGCCATCCGCTCGCTGATGCGCAGGTGGTCGGTCTTGATGTTCCACTCGAACTCGCCCAGGCGCGCGGCCGTCAGGGCCAGCGCCAGGCGTTCGCCGTCGAGCAGGCGCTCGGCCTCGGCCCGCGCCTGGTCGGCGCCGCGGATCAGCTCCTCGACCGCCAGGTCGGCCAGTTCGGAGAGGGATTCCAGAAGCTCGGGCGCAGCCTCGCCACGCGGCGCGTCGTCCTCGACCGCCAGCACGCCCACGACGAAACCGCGCGGATCACGCAGCGGCGCGCAGGCCAGGAAGCCCGCATGGGCGAGGTTCGCGTGCTGCGACGAGCGGCTGCAGCGCAGCACGATATCGGCCAGCGGCGTCTGTCGGGAAATCGTCGGATTGGCGTGGCCGACCCGTCCAGCCAGGCGGATGTGGTCGACCTCGATCAGCAGCAGGGCCGCGCGCGGGGCTTCGAACAGCCGCGCCGCCAGCCGGGTCAGACGCGAGAGACGCGGGTCGTCGGCATCCTTCCACGCTTCGGCCAGAGCCGTCGCCGCCCGCAGTCTACGGGCCTCCTGATCCGATGCTCGTTCTGCATCCGCGTCCGCCATGATTCGAACATAGACCGCCTTCCCGTCACGCGCGAGCGGCGATCACCCCGGATTGGGGCGTTCACACGCGATCTTCTGTGGTGAAGCTTTCGCGGTGACGCTAAGATGGGAACTGGCCGCACGGGCTCCGCGTTGACGGGGCGCAGCTTGATGCTGCATTCCCGTACAGCCTGCCGCGAACCGGAGACGAGATCATGCCCGCGAACGCCTTGAATCCTGCTCTCAAAGAAGCCGACAAGGCGCAGGCCGCCGCCGGCGTGGCCGCCGAGCACGCCGAACGCAGCTTCGCCGAAGCCGCCTCGGCCGCGAAGGCCAGCTTCGCCGACGCCGCCAAGCGCCTCGAGAAGAACCTCCTCGAAGGCTTCGACACCCTGCGCGCCCAGAGCCGCACCTACACCGACACCGCCGGCGCCCAGCTGGAAGACGCCCAGAAATACGTCTCCGAGCGCGTGCGCGAGCGTCCGATCACCGCCACCCTCGCCGGTCTCGGCGTCGGCGTTCTCCTGGGCCTCCTGCTCGCGGGCGGCCGCAGCCACAACAAGTGATCTTCGAAAAGACCCTGATGACGCTGGCAGCGGCCGCGGCGATCGCCGCGGCCGCTGCCGTGAGCGTGTTCGCCGCCGCCTTCGCGCTGTTCGCGGTGCTGGCCCCGTTCCTGACGCCCGCCGGCGCGGCCGCCGTGGTCGCCGCGGTGACGGCCTTCATCGTCGCCGTGGCCGGCCTGATCGCCGCCAACCGGGCCGAGGCCAAGCGCGTACGCCACACCCCGACGCCGGAAGTGAACGGCTTCGCCGAACGCATCGTCGACATCGTCAAGGACCGTCCGATCCTGTCGATCGGCGCGGCCCTGGCGGCCGGAGTCTTCGCGCTCAGGAACCCGACCTTCACGGCGGCCGTCGCCCAGGCCTTCATGGCTTCGAGACAACCACCGCCCCGGCGCTGAAACTTCCGCTGAAGTTTTTTCCGCGCCGCCGTCTAGCTTTCAACCGCCCCCGGCCCATTTCCCGGGGGCGTTTCGCCATGGAGCAACCATGTTCAAGCTGCCCGACCTGCCCTACGCCTACGAGGCGCTTCAGCCGACCATCTCGGCCAACACGCTGCACTTCCACCACGACAAGCACCATGCGGCGTACGTCAACGCCCTGAACGGCCTGCTGCCGGAAGGCGACACCCGCTCGCTGGAAGCCGTCATCGCCGACGCCGGCCCGGGCAAGGTGTTCAACAACGCCGCCCAGGCCTGGAACCACGCCTTCTTTTGGGACTGCATGAGCGCCGACACCCAGGGTCCGGGCGAAGCCCTGGCCAAGGCCATCGACGAGACCTTCGGCGGCCTGGCCGGCCTGAAGGAAAAGTTCGTCGCCGAGGGCGTCGGCCACTTCGGTTCGGGCTGGGCCTGGCTGGTCGCCGAAGGCGCCAAGCTGTCGCTGATCTCGACCCACGACGCCGACGGCGCCATGACCAAGCCGGGCGTCACCCCGCTGCTGGTCTGCGACGTGTGGGAGCACGCCTACTACCTCGACCACCAGAACAACCGTAAGGGCTTCCTGGAAGCCTGGTTCGACGCCCTGCCCAACTGGGCGTTCGCCGACGCCCAGTACGCCGCGGCCCAGGGCCAGGGCGAAGCCTGGAAGTACCCGGTCTAAGCCGCAACTTAGGGCCGACCTTGAGAAGGGCGGGATCGCAAGGTCCCGCCCTTCTTGCGTTCAGGGGGCTTTGCAGTTGGGCCGACGGTTCACCGCCCAGGTGCGCCAGACCACGAAGCCGGTGCGCTCGAAGGCCATGGCGGTGATCCGCATCTCGGTCGCGTCGGCCTCGATGATGTTGAAGCTGGGCGGCACGCCGCGCTCGCGCACCGACAGCGTGCCCGAGCCCACTGCCTGGGTGCAGCCGCCGGCATAGGGATAGGCGTGCACGAACGGGGCGTGGATATGCCCGGTCAAAACGAGATCCGCCCCGGCGTCGGCGAAGGCCTGGGCCGCGGCCTCGCCGCCGCGCACCTTGGCGGTCATCGGCCCGCCCATCATCTCGATCAGCGGGTGGTGGCAGACCACCACCTTCAGGCGGCCAGGCGGCTCGGCCTGCAGGCGACGGGTCACCGCCCTGGTCTGGGAGCGCGACACCGCCCCCTTCGACCAGTTCCAGCGGATCTGGGCGCCGCGCGCCGAATTGAGCGTGAACACCGCCGCCCGCTCGTCGCGGAAGGAAAGACCATCTGCGTCGCCGAACCGCGCCTCGTAGCGCCGCCAGGGCGTCGCCAGCCGCTCCAGGATCTCGACCGGCCCCTTGAACGGGGTGTCGTGATTACCCGGGGCCAGCAGCTGCGGCTGGGGCAGGCGCGCGAACCAGGCGCAGGCGGCGTCGAACTCGACCTGGGCGCCGTCCTTGGTCAGGTCGCCGGCGCCGATCACCAGGTCGGGCCTGGCCGCATGGATGCACTCGACCGCCGCCTCGACCGCCTGCGGGTGCTCGCCGCCGAAGTGGACGTCGGAGACCTGGACCATCTTGAAGATGGGTGAAACCGGCCCTGTCACGGGGCGTCGTCCTTCAGGGCCAGGGCGCGGAAAGCCTTGGGGCGGAAGCGGATCGAGACGTGATCGTCCAGCCGCACCGGCTCGCCGTCGAGGATGGCGGGGATCCGCCCGCCGGCCCAGGCCCGGCCGATCCGGCAGCGCTGGACGCTGACCGCCGGGTCGTTGCGCCAATCGCCGGTCACCGTCTTCACGCCCAGGCGGAAGATGTCGAGGGCGTTGGTCGGATCGAGGGCGGCGGCCTCCAGGGCCCGCTCGTCGGCGTCCATGCCGCTGGAGACCAGCGGGCACATCAGGGTCAGGGCCTCGGCCTTCTCCTTGGGCCGGCCGTCCAGCACGTAGCGCAGGCGGCCGGAGAAGGCCCGGCGCAGGGCCCGCTGGGCGCGCATGATCGCAAGGTCCGCCCGACCCTGGCGCGCGGCCTCCCGCGCCTCGGCCCACAACGCGGGGCTGCCCAGGATGGCGGCGACGAAGAACAGGCGGCCAGCCACCTCGCCGCCGGAGATCATCCGCTCCTCGCCATGGGTCAGGCAGGCCTTCAGGGCCTGGGGCCAGGCGCGCTCGCCATAGAGGGCGCGGGGCAGCATGTTCATGGTGCCGCCGGGCAGGGGCGCGACCAGCGGCCCGTCGGGACCGGCCATCTCGGCCGCCGCCCGGGCGGTGCCGTCGCCGGCCAGCACGAACAGCACGTCGGGCTTGCGGGCCAGGGCTTCGCTCAGGCACGGCTCAAGCTCGCCGCCGGCCGGCGCATGGACCCTGGCGTCGACGCCGTGCTCGGCCAGGATGGCCTCAGCCTGGGCGGGTCCGTCCCGTCCAACCGATCCCGAGGCGCTGTTGGCGACCAGTTCGACGCGCATGGAGGCTCCCGACGGCGCGGTCCCGAACGGCCGCCGTCCGGAGCTAACGGCGGCGCTTGGCCAGGGTTCCCCCGGAGTTCCCCCGGAGTTCTCAAGGCGACCGTCGAGCGGCTCGCCGGAACTTCCGGTGGTGGTGCTCCGTTTGACTGGCCGGGACACGCTCGAACGGAGAGCCACGATGAAAACCACAATGATCGCCTTGGTCGGCGTCGGCCTGCTCGCCAGCGCCTGCACCGCCACCGGCAACACCGAACGCAACGCCGCCGGCGGCGCGGCACTCGGCGCCCTCGCCGGCGCCGTGATCGGCAACAATGTCGGCGCGGGCGACGCAGGCACGGGCGCGGCCATCGGCGCGGCCATCGGCGGCACCGCGGGCGCCGTGAAGGGCTGTCGCGAAGACGGCGGCTGCGGCGCCACCAACGTCAATCGTCGCCAGTACTATGACGAGCGCGCCGGACGGTATTACTACTACGACTCGCGCAGCGGTCGTTATTTCTGGGAAGACGGCAGCCCCCGCTGAGGCGGCGTCGTCCAACAGGGTTTCGAAGGCGGTCGACGCGCGTCGGCCGCCTTTGGCATGTTCGCGATCGGCGGGTTTCACGAAGAGGGGCTACGCATGAACAAGGCTGGCGTCTGGATCGCGGCTGCGGCGATCGGAGCAACGATGACGGGGTGCGCCACCGGGCCCTGGCCCAAGTCGCGATCGCAGATCGAGGCCTTGCCGGCCGCCTGTGACGACTTCTCGGTGTCGATCTATTTCGACCGCGATTCCGCGGCGATCACCCGCGAGGCCCGGCAGGTGCTGCGCGGCGCGGCCGACCTGGCCAAGGGCTGCACGGCCAAGAACGTCCACGTCGTGGGCCTGGCCGACGCGGTCGGCGCGCCCGACGCCAATCTGGCCCTGTCGCAACGCCGCGCCAGCGAGGTCACCGCCGCCCTGGCCAAGGTCGGCTTCCGCCAGGTGTCGTTCGAGGTCTCGGCGGCCGGCGACGCGGGCGCGATCACCCGGGACGGCGAGGCCCGGCCCCTGCGCCGCCGCGCCGACGTGCGCATCGATCTCGAGGCGCCGCCCAAGCGCTGACGCCAGGTCCATCGCACCGCGCATGAAGAAAGGCGGGCCGGTGGTCCGGTCCGCCTGAGGCATGACAGAAAAGGGGGGTGCGGAGGCGACAGGCTGGCTTTCACCAGCCTCAAGTCGGGGGGGCGTCGCCGCCTCCGCAAAGAGTAAACGACCTCCCCCAGGCGGCGTTCCCAACAATCCGAAATATTTTTCGCCTCCTCGGCGAGCGGATATTCCGCCCCATCGACGATCGCCTCGGCTGGAACATGGCCGTGCGCGGAACGTTGTTTCTTCGACCCGCGACATCGCGGGCGAATGGGGAGCGACGTGATGATCCGCGCCTATCAAGCCGCGCATGGCGGACTGGTCTTCGAAACCCAGCGTCGACGCAAGCAGGCCCGGAGTTCGCGGCTGCTCGCCCTGGCGACGGTGCTGGGCATGGCGCTGGCGGTCGGCACCGTCCAGCATTTCGCCACCGCCTGGCTCGACGCCGACCACGCCGCCTCGAAAGGCGCGGCCTGGACCGTCGCGAATTAAGTCAGGAGGTCCCCATGGCGACCGACATCAATACCGAACACAGCCCCACCCTGAAGGCCACGCGCGCCCGCCAGGGTCGCTGGGGCCGCCACATCTTCTGGGTGCTGGTGATCTCGACCGTCTTGGCGGCCATCGCCCTGTTCGGCGCCTGGGGCATGCGCTCGGGCGATCTGGCCTCGGTCCAGCACAACACCGGCGCCGACACCCCGGCCGAGGCCGCCCAGGGCACGACCGTCCAGACCGCGCCCAAGCAGACCCCGGGCGAGAAGACCGCGCCCGCCCACTGAGCCCTTCGCGCTCTCGACAAAGAAAAGGCCCCGGCGATCGCTCGCCGGGGCCTTCGTCTTTTTCAGCTTCGCGTGTCAGGCCGCTTGGCGGGTCCGGCGCGGATGGAAGAACAGCGCCTGGCCGATGGCGGCCTTCACCGTTTCCGGCTGGAACGGCTTGGTGATCAGGAAGGTCGGCTCCGGACGCTCGCCGGTCAGCAGGCGCTCGGGGAAGGCCGTGATGAAGATCACCGGCACGTCGAGACGAGCCAGGATGTCCTTCACCGCGTCGATGCCCGACGAGCCGTCGGCCAGCTGGATGTCGGCCAGAACGAGGCCCGGGGTCTTGCGGGCGACGGCGTCGACCGCTTCGCCGCGAGTGGCGGCGATGTCGATCACGTCGTGACCCAGCTCGCGCACCAGCGCCTCGATGTCGGCGGCGATGACGGGCTCGTCCTCGATGATCAGCACCTCGGTGGCCAGTTCGGCGTCGATCTCGCTCTGGGCGTCGGCGATCAGCCGCTCGACCTCGCCGAAGTCGCAGTCGAGGATCTGGGCGGCCTCGGTCGGCGTGAAGCCTTCCAGGGCCGTCAGCAGGAACGCCTGGCGCGACCGCGGGGCGATGCGCAGCAGGCGCTGCGAGGCGTCGTCGGAGAGGTCGTCGCGACGCGCTTCCAGCTGGGCGCCCGAGGACAGCCAGATGGCGTGGAAGACGCGATAGAGCGCCACGCGCGGCGACAGCGCCGCGTCGAGCGAGCGTTCGCCGGCGGCCAAGGCCTCCAGCGCGACGCGGACATAGTGATCACCGGTGGTCTGATCCCCGGTCAGCGCGCGGGCGTAACGGCGAACGTAGGGCAGGTGCGGCGCCAGTCGGGCAAGAAGACTCATGACCCCTCCCGTAGAGTGTCTTCGAAACAAAAAAGGTCGTCCATCACGGCAAAGCTATGCCGTTCGATCGGGAGCATAACGTGCCCTGCGCGACGACGGTTCCGCAGCAACTCGATTTTTGGCACTCTACGCTCAAGCTTATGGAACCCGATGCGGAATCTGGCGTTGACCTCCAGCATTTATAAATTCGGCCGCAGGGGGCGGACGCTGCGCACAACCGGCGTCGAGGACATGATCGAACACGTACCCATGGAAGATCAACGCAAGGGATCCGCCTCTCTCGACGAGGCGCGGCTTCGTCAGCAGGCCATCGGCGTCAAGCTTCGCCAGATGTTCGACGAGGTGGTCAACGAGCCCATCCCGGACGAATTCCTCGACATTCTGCGCAAGGCTGAAAAGCCTTCGGGAGAGCGTTGAGCATGAGCGAAGCGCAAGTCGGCCGGTCGCCCATCGATCCGGTCCGTGACGAGACCTTCAAGAAAGAGCTCGTCACCCTCATTCCGCACCTGCGGGCCTTCGCGCGCACCCTCACCGGTGATCCGACGGCCGCGGACGACCTGGCGCAGGACGCCATGATGAAGGCCTGGGACGCCCGGGCCAGCTTCCAGCTGGGCACCAACATGAAGGCCTGGACCTTCATGATCCTGCGCAACCAGTTCTATTCGGAGAAGCGTCGCTCCTGGCGTCAGAGCCAGCTCGACCAGGAGGCCGCCGAGCGGACCCTGGTGGCGGTCGATGATCCGGAAGCGCCGGTGGCGCTGGACGAGCTGCGCATGAGCCTGGCCATGCTGCCGCCGGAACAGCGCGAAGCCCTGATCCTGGTCGGGGCCGGCGGCTTCGCCTACGAGGAAGCGGCCGACATCTGCGGATGCGCGGTCGGCACGGTGAAGAGCCGGGTCAGCCGGGCCCGCCGGGCCCTGCAGGCCATCCTCGAGTCGGGCGGCTATGAGCGTGACGGCGCCGCCGCCGGCGACGCGATGCACGCCATCCTGGCCGATGCGGAGCGTTTGAGCACCCAGCGGTGAAGCGCGTGTATGGCCGCGCGGCGGAGGTCGTCGGCACCATCCGGGTCCGCCTGCTGCTGACCCTGACGCTGGCGCTGCTGCCGGTGCTGCTGATTGGCGCGCTGCAGTCGGCCCTCGTGTTCAAGCACGAGGGCGACGCCCGGCGGCAGAGCCTCGAGCTCGCCGCCGGCCGCAGCGCCGCCATCGCCCGCGCCCGCATCGAGGCGGCCGGCGTGCTGCTCCAGACCCTGGGTCCCGGCTCGGTGGGCCTGGAGTGTGCGCGCCGGCTCGACGCGGTGAAGGCCCGCCTGCCCGGCTACGCCAACCTGATCCGCTTCGACGCCTATGGCCGCGTGGCCTGCGCGGCGGGCACCACGCCGCGCGACCCCGAGCGCGCCCATCGCCCGTGGTTCCTCGACCTGGCCGCCGGCGCCCACCTGGCCGTCGCCCCGACGCCGGGCGCGATCTATTCGGGCGAGCCTTCGGTGCTGACCGCCGTCCGCGCCGAGGACTCGTCCGGCGTGTTCGACGGGGCCATGGCCGCGGTGCTGACCCTGTCCAGCCTCAAGCCCGAGACCGCCAACCGCTTCCTGCCCGACGGCGCCGAGATCGGCCTGGCGGACTCGCGCGGCCAGGTGTTCTCGGCGACCACCCCCGGCGCCTTTGGCGAGCCACGCCCGGGCCTGCGCGACGAGATCGACCAGGGCCGCACGGTGCTGTGGTCGGGCAAGGACGCCCAGGGCCGCCGGCGGCTGTTCTCGGCCGCCTCGCTGGTCGAGGACGACGTCTTCGTGATCCTGTCGGCGCCCGCCCCCGGCATCGTCTCCTGGGCCTCGCTGAACCCGATCTCCAGCATGCTGCTGCCGCTGCTGGCCTTCGCCCTGGCCCTGCTGGCGGTGTTCTGGGCCACCGAGCGCGAGGTGATCCGCTGGATCGTCTATCTGCGCCGGGTGGCGGCGATCTACGCCAAGGGCCGCTTCACCGTGCGCCCGGTGCAGGCCTCCGAGCGGGCCCCGCCGGAGATCCGCGAGCTGGCCAAGACGCTGGACGACATGGCCGTCGGCATCGTCCAGCGCGACGCCTCGCTGCGCGACAGCCTGGCGGAGAAGGACTCGCTGATGCGCGAGATCCACCACCGCGTGAAGAACAACCTGCAGATCATCACCTCGCTGCTCAACATGCAGCAGCGGGCGCTGACCGACCCGGCGGCGCGCACGGCGATGAACGACACCCGCCAGCGCATCACCGCCCTGGCCCAGATCTATCGCGCTCTCTACCAGGGCCCGGACCTCAAGCGGGTCGACCTGCGGCCGTTCCTGGAGGAGCTGACCGCCCTGCTGCTGGCCGGCGACATCAACGGCCCCGGCGCGGTGCGCACCGAGGTCCACGCCGACCCGCTGGTCATCGACCCCGACCGCCTGGCGCCGCTGGCCCTGTTCGCGGTCGAGGCCATCACCAACGCCCAGAAGCACGCCCTGGCCGAACGCGGCGGCTCGCTGACGGTGGACTTCTTCGTGCGCGGCGAGGAAGCCGAGCTGGCCATCGGCGACGACGGCCCCGGCGCCCCGTCCGGTCCCGGCGAGGGGGTGGGCCGCACCCTTATGACCGCCTTCGCCCGCCAGCTGCGCGGCACGGTGAAGTTCGACGTCAGCCCGATGGGCGGACTCCTTGTGCGGCTTGTGTTCCCCACGCCCCAGGCCCTGCCGGCGCCCCAGCATCAGGCCGGAACCTAGACCGCGCGGCCACGTTTGCTCTGGGCGATCCATCATCCGCCCACGAGGGCGAAAAGCGGAGAACCTCCCCCATGCGCAAGCTGATCATTTTCGCCGCCCTGGCGGCCAGCCTGACCGTCGCCGCCTGCAACACCGTCGAAGGCGCCGGCAAGGACGTCTCGTCGGCCGGCAAGGCCGTCACCGACACCGCCCGCGACGCCAAGAACTGATCCCGTCGCCTCGACTGGATGCGAGGGGCCCGTCTCAACCCTGAGGCGGGCCCCTTTCCATTCGGATCGCCACGTTACGCAGACGACGTCCAGAAACGGGCGCGGCGCTCGCCCACGCATCAAACTTTGCAATACCGACACAAAAGGCCCGGATTTTCTGTCTTCGGGGAGATAACCAGGCCAAGTCCGCAAGCCACGCTGTTGGCATGTCGGTTCCGGTCGCTTCCCTCGATTCAGCCCTTCCCCCCGTGTTCGTGCACAGCGGCTGGCGCTGCTCGAGCACCTACATCTGGAGCCGGTTCCGCGCCCTGGCCGGCGTGCGGGCCTATTACGAGCCCTGGCACGAACATCTCGAGACGATGACCCACGAGATCATCGCCCGCGAGACGCCCGAGCACACGCGGCTGCGCCATCCGGGCGGCGACCGTCCCTATCTCGCGGAGTTCTCGGACCTGATCACCCCGCACGGCGGCGTGGCCGGCTATCACGAGCGCTTCGCCCTCGACGGCTATCGCCTGGCTCCCGAGCAGGACGATCCCGAGCAGCAGGCCTATGTCGCCGGCCTCGTCGATCACGCCCAGGCCCAGGGCGAGGTGCCCGTGCTGGCCTGCTGCCGCACCCTGGGCAAGATCGAGTGGCTGCGGCGCCGGTTCGGCGGCTTCCATATCGTGCTGATCCGCGACCCGCTGCAGCAGTGGCTGTCGTTCTACTCCCTGCGCAAGCGCCCCCGGCCGACCTATTTCGAGATCTGCCAGTACGTGCTGATGGCGGAGTTCGCCGAGGCCGACAGCCTGCGCGGCGATCTGAAGGTGCCGGATTCCCGCGGCCACGGCTTCGCCGGACGGCTGGCGGCGGTGCGGCGGCGGCTGAAGCGCGCGCCGGCCAAGGTGTCGTTCGCCGCCTTCCTGTCGATCTACATCCTGTCCTACCTGCAAGCGCTGCCCGAAGCCGACCTCGTCATCGACGTCGACCGCCTGGGCCGCGACGCCGACTACCGGGCCGCCGTCTCGCAGGCGATCGAGGCGGGCTGCGGCCTGTCGCTCGACTTCTCGGACTGCCGCACGCCCGAGCCGCGCGAAACCGCCCCGCCCGTGCGCTACCGGCAGATGTCGCGGCGGGTGGTCGAGCGCCTGGACACCCGCGGCGCCCTGGCCGCGCCCGGGGCCACGGCCCTGCTGTTCGGCAAGCTGGCGCGCGCCATGGTCGACGCGCCGGAACCGCCGCCGTCGGCGTGGCGGACGCTGGTGTCGTGGCTGCGCGGTCAACGCGACGGCATGGCCCAGGCGGTCACGCGGCCGGCGCCCCGCCTAGGCTGAGGTTCAGCTGAAAATCAGGCCGCGACGGCGCGATAGGCCGGATCGCGGGCGAACACGCCCGGACGGCCGGCCACCGGATGCAGGGCCTCGGTCACGCCGGCCAGGCTCTCGGCCTCGCCCAGCACCAGCAGCCCGTCCTCGGTGAGGCGCGCGGCGAGGTTCTCGATCAGGCGGCCGCGCACCGACGGGTCCAGGCCCGGCAGCACGTTGCGCAGCATGACCAGATCGAAGGCGCCCATGCCCGACAGGTCCGACATCAGGTTGATGCGCCGCCAGCGCACGGCCTGGCGGATGCGGGGCGAGATCGCCCAGGTCTCGTCGTGGTTCTCGAAATGCTTGATCAGCAGCCGGATCGGCAGGCCGCGCTGCACCTCGAACTGGGTGTAGAGCCCGCTCTGGGCCTTCTCCAGGCAACGCTCGGACAGGTCCGAGGCGAAGAATTCGAAACGCACGCCCTGTTCAAGATTGCGCGCCTCGTCGGCGGCGATGGCCAGGGAATAGATCTCCTGGCCGGTCGAGCAGGCCGCGCTCCAGATCCGCACCGAACCGTCCTTTCGACGGCGCGACAGTTCCGGCAGCGCCGTGTCGCGCAGGAAGGCGAAGGTGGCGCGGTCGCGGAAGAAGGCGGTGTCGTTGACGGTCAGGGCCTCGACCACCGCCCAGATCAGCCGCTCCTCGCGCTTGGCGCGCAGGGCCGCCACCAGGGCCTCGATCGAGGGATAGCCTTCACGGCGCGCCAGCGGCGCCAGGCGGCTTTCGACCACGTAGTGCTTGTCGGTCTCGACCTTCAGGCCGGCGCGGGTGCGGCCCAGGGCCGCCAACAGGTCCATGTCCTCGGGGGTCATAGCAGGCCCGCCTCGGCGAACTTGGCGGCGATGATCTCGCCGTCGAAGGGTTTCATGATGTATTCGTCGGCGCCGTGATCGAGGGCCAGGCGGATGTTCTCGACCTTGTTCTCGACGGTGCAGAACACCACCACCGGCGCGTCGCCGCCCGGCTCCTCGCGCAGGCGCTGCAGGAACTCCAGGCCGTTCATCACCGGCATGTTCCAGTCGAGCAGGACAGCGTCGGGCATGGCCGCGCGACACCAGGCCAACGCCTCCATGCCGTCGGCGGCCTCGGCGATGTCGAAGCCGATGTCTTCCAACGCACGGCGGGCGACCTTGCGGATCACCCGGCTGTCGTCGACGACGAGGCAGGTCTTCACGGCACGCTCCAAATCGTAGAGGAGCAGGATGACGTGGTCCGGGTTAAGGAGCGGTGACGGCGCCGAAAAACGTACGGTTCAGTCGGCGGGGGTCCAGGCGGCGATGCTGACGCGCTCCTCGGCGATCTCGACGCCGAGCTGGCCGCCGGCGGCGCGGACCACCGCGTAGAGATAGGCCGCCTGCACCCAGGGACCGCCCAGGCCTTCGCCCAGCGGCTCGCCCTTCAGGCCGGCCAGCACCTCGGGGCGCAGGCGGGCGCGGGGGCCGACGGCGTCGGCGGTGATCGCGGTGCGGCCGTCGGCGACGACGGCGCGCAGCGTCGCCACGCCGCCGGCCGGCAGGGCGCTGGCGGCGATCTGGGCGATGTTGAGCAGGGCGCGCGAGGCGGCCTTGTTCAGCGACTGCGGCGCTATGTCCCAGGTCAGGTTGGGGCGCACGTGGGCGAAGACGCCCTGCTGGGCCAGCTTTTCCAGTTCGCGGGAGTCGAAGCTCTCGGCCGAGGCCGAGGCGCCGAAGGCCACGCGAGTGAACTGCAGCAGGTCGGCCAGCTTGCGGGCCGAGCTGGTGATCAGGCTCATGGCGTCGTCGCGCATGTCCTGGGCGCTGGGGTCCTCCAGCAGGTCCAGGCCCGAGACGATGGCGCTGGCCGGGCTGATGAAGTCATGACACAGGCGCGCGGCCACCAGGGCGGCGAAATCCGGGCCGTTGACGTCAAGCGTGGCGGCGGGCGCGGGCGAGGCGGTGGCTTCGGTGTCGGTCATGGGGCGATCTTTGGCGTGATTTGGGACTTTGGCAAACGGGACCGCCAGGCCGCAACGACGACTTTTAGGGCGTCTGGACGCCTAAAACCGCTCCCGCTTTGCGCCGCCAGCCTCTATCAGGTGCGTGTGATGGATCCCTTTCTCGAACCCGGCGTCCTGGTGCGCCATCCCGGCCAGCCCGACTGGGGCCTTGGCCAGGTGCAGTCCGTGACCGGCCATCGCGTCACCGTGAATTTCGAAGAGGCCGGCAAGCAGACGATCGACGCCCGCGTCGTGACCCTGGACTTCGTCGGCGACGACCCCCGAGGACAAGCATGAGCTCCGCCCCCATTCCGGCGAACATCGGCCGCGACCTGGCCCGCATCGTCGAGGCCGCCGCCGAGGTGATCCTGCCGTTCTGGCGGACCGAGCTGGATGTGGTGCGCAAGGCCGACGAGAGCCCGGTGACCGAGGCCGACCGCGCCGGCGAGAAGGTGATCCTGGCCCTGCTGGCCCAGCAGTTCCCCGACATCCCCGCCATCTCCGAGGAGCATGCCTGCGAGTACGGCACGCCCGACCAGATCGGTCCGCGCTTCTTCCTGGTCGACCCGGTGGACGGCACCAAGGCCTTCGTCCGCGGCGATCCCAACTTCACCGTCAACATCGGCCTGATCGACAATGGCGTTCCCGTCGCCGGCGCGGTCTGCGCCCCGGCCACCGGCGAAGTGTGGTTCACGGCCGACGGCGGGGTGCTCAAGCGCGAGGGCGCCGACGGCGCCGAGACGCCGGTGCGAGCCCGCGCCTGGCCGCAGGGCGAAGCCCTGGCCCTGGTCAGCCACACCATGAAGGAAGACAAGGCCACGGCCCTGGCCGACCAGTACGGCTTCAGCCTGCGCGCCCCGATGGACTCGTCGATCAAGCTGGCCCGCATCGCCGAGGGCGCGGCCGATATCTATCCGCGCCATGGCCCGACCATGGAGTGGGACACCGCGGCCGGCCACGCCCTGATCGTCGCCGCCGGCGGCCGCTTCACCACCCCCGAGGGCGAGCCCTTCCTCTATGGCAAGGCCGACCAGGGCTTCCGCAACGGCTGGTTCGTGGCCCGCGGCGCCTGATACCAAGGCGAAACGTTGCAATATGGTCACGGTCGCCGCGCGCAGCGGCGACCGGGCTCATCCTGCGACTGATTATTATTGCACCCCAGCAAAGGCGTAACTAATAACGCCTCGCAATTTCAGGACAGGGGCCGCGGATCCTTCCCTCCGCGACCCGAGCTGGGGTCTCACTAAAAGATGCAAAAGCCTTCCTCGCCCGCCGCCGCCGGCGTTCGCAGCCACGCCCGCCGCGCCCTGGGCGCCGCCGCCGTCGCCGGTGTCGCCGGCCTGGCCATGGCGCCCGCCGCCTTCGCCGCCGACGCGGTGGACGCGGCTCCGGTCGCCACCGCCCCGGCCTCGGCCCCCGCGCCGAACGCGGCCGACGTGCAGGAAGTGTCCGGCATCGCCGTCGACGCCCGCAAGGCCACCGACATGCAGTCGGGCAAGTACACCGCCCCGCTGGTCGACACTCCGCGCTCGATCACGGTGATCTCGTCGCAGATCATCGAGCAGACCGCCTCGACCTCGCTGCAGGACATCCTGCGCACCTCGCCGGGCATCACCTTCGGCGCCGGCGAAGGCGGCCAGCCCCTGGCCGACCGTCCGTTCATCCGCGGCCAGGCCTCGGGCAACAACATCTTCGTCGACGGCATCCGCGACAGCGGCGGCCAGTCGCGCGAAGTCTTCGCGCTGGAGCAGGTCGAAGTCGTCAAGGGCGCGGACTCGGCCTACGGCGGCCGCGGCTCGGGCGGCGGCAGCATCAACCTGTCGACCAAGACCCCTAAGGCCCAGGATTTCGTCCGCGGCGGCCTGGCGGCCGGCACCGACAACTATTTCCGCGGCACGGTCGACGCCAACTATGCGTTCGCCGAGAACGCCGCCTTCCGCCTCAACCTGATGGGCACGCAGGGCGACACCCCCGGCCGCGACAGCGTCGACTTCAAGCGCTGGGGCATCGCCCCGTCGCTGGCCTTCGGCATCGGCACGCCCACCCAGGCGACGCTGACCTACTACCACCTCGACACCGACCAGGACCCCGACTACGGCATCCCGCTGGCCAGCAAGCGCACCTGGGGCGTGGCGGGCACCGACAGCCGCACCCGTCCGGCCAACGGCATTCTCGACGTCTCGCGCGACGCCTATTACGGCCTCGACCGCGACTTCCAGAAGACCAGCACCGACATCGGCACCTTCATCATCAAGCACGAGATCAACGACAACCTGACGGTCCGTCAGGCCGTGCGTATCGGCCAGTCGGTCAACGACTACCTGGTGACCAACCCGGGCGACGGCGGCGCGGCCCAGTTCGTCGCCGGCGAATGGTGGATGAAGCGGGGCACCAAGTCGCGCTGGAACGAGACCACTACGGTCGCCTCGGTCACCGACCTGAGCGGCAAGTTCGACCTCGGCTCGCTGAAGAACAGCTTCAACATCGGCCTGGAAGTGTCGCGCGAGGTGAACGACAACGCCTCCTACGTGATCTACACCACCAAGGGCTCGACCTGCCCGACCGGCTTCACCAACAACGTGACCACGGCCGGCGTCGGCGACTGCACCCGTCTCTACGCCCCCAACCCGTCGGACGCCTGGGAAGGGATCATCACCCGCGGCCCGTCCTCGCGCTCGGTGACCAAGACCACCGCGCTCTACGGCTTCGACACCGTCAACCTGACCGACAAGCTGCTGCTGAACCTCGGCCTGCGCTACGACGAGTACGAGACCAACGGCTACAACGCCACGGCCGCCTCCTCGAACGGCGTGATCACCGCCGTCACCTACACCCACCTCGCCGCCGCCAAGTGGGACTTCGTCAACTACCAGGTCGGCCTGGTCTACAAGCCGACCCCGAGCAGCAGCGTCTACGCCTCCTACGCCACGTCCTCGACCCCGCCGACCATCTCGGGCGGCGACCAGAACACCGCTTCGGGCTCGGGCACCGGCAACCTGGCCAACGAACTGCTTGATCCCGAAGAGTCCACCAACGTCGAACTCGGCGCCAAGTGGAACCTGTTCGGCGACCAGCTGGCCCTGTCGGGCGCGATCTTCCGCACCGAGCGCAAGAACGCCCAGATCCTGGTCGACGCCACGACCAGCACCTACGAGCAGGCCGGCAAGACCCGCGTGCAAGGCGTTGAGCTGGGCGCTTCGGGCAAGGTGACGCCGAAGTGGCAGGTGTTCGCCGGCTACACCTACATGGACAGCGAGCTGGTCCGCGGCGCCATCACCAGCGTCAACATCGGCGACCCGCTGGCCAACACGCCCAAGCACTCCTACAGCCTGTTCACGACCTACCGCGTCCTGCCGCAGATCTCGATCGGCGGCGGCGTCTACGGCGCCTCCAAGAGCTTCGGCGGCAACCAGGGCGGCGCGGGCGGCGGCGCGACCGGCGTCTTCGCCCCGGCCTACACCCGCTACGACGCCTTCGCCTCGTGGAAGGTCAACGACAAGGTCGACCTGCAGCTCAACGTCCAGAACCTCAGCGACGAGCGCTACATCCTGCGCACCAACGGCGTGCACCACGCCGACCCGGCGCCGGCCCGTCAGGCCCTGCTGACCCTGAACGTCCGCTACTGATCCTTCTCGTCTTCACCGGCGAAAAGCGCATGAACCCCGCCCGGAGCGATCCGGGCGGGGTTTTTCGTTGAGCGCGCGGAACGGGATCAGGAAATATTCGCCTGACGCGAGCCGGCGCCAACCTAAAGTTTACCCTTGGGCGCGACGATCCGCCTCACCTTCCGCCGGGAGCTGGGATTGTCCTCGCCGCGCTCGCCAGACACGCCGCCCGCGCCGTTGAGCCAGGCCGAGAGCGCGCAATGGTTCTTCGAGAACGCCCACGACCTGTTCGCCGTCGTGGTCGAGGGCCGTTTCGTCACCGTCAATCCGGCCTGGACGCGCCTGACCGGCTGGACCGCCGCCGAGCTGATCGGCCAGCCGCCCCTGAAATTTATCGATCCCGAGCACCACGCCGAGCTGATCCAGGCCGGCGAGGTCATTCGCGCCATGGGCGGCACGGTCCTGCGCGTGCGCATGGTCTGCAAGGACGACCGCCGCGTCTGGCTTGAAGCGCATGTGCGCCAGGGTCCCGCCGGTGAGATGGTCGGCACCCTGCGCGACGTCTCGGCCGAGGTGGCCCGCAAGGCCGAGCAGGCGGTCTCGCGCCGCACCCGCGAGATGCTGGCCTCGGCGGCCGGCGTCGGCGTGTGGAGCTTCGATCCCGTCACCCAGCGCATCGAGTGGTCGAGCGACATCCTCAGCCTGACGGGCCTGCGCCCCGAGCAGGTCTCGACGCCGGAAACCTTCTACGCCCAGCTCGACGAGCCCGAGCGCAGCCGCGTGCGTTCGACCTTCACCCGCGCCGTGCGCACCGGCCAGGGCGGCACGATCGAGCACCACATGCGCGGCGCGACGGGCCAGAAGTTCTCGTTCCGCGCCACCTTCCAGACCGAGCCGCGGCCCGGCGGCGTCTTCGCCCTGCGCGGCATCTCGCAGAACATCACCGAGGTCGCCCGCGACCGCGACCTGGCCCGCTGGGGCGAGCAGAAGGCCCGCCGGCTGGTCGAGAGCGCGCCCTTCGCCGTGGCCCTCTACGACCGCGACCTGCGCCTGAAGGTGGTCAGCCCGCGCTTCCTGGAGATCTTCCAGGCGACCGAGGCCGAGGTCATCGGCAAGTCGCTGCAGGAACTGACCTATGGGGCGCGCAAGCGCTTCGTCGCCGCCGTCGAGCGCGCCCTCACCGGCCAGACGGTGGTGCGCCGCGAGGACAGCCTCACCGACGGCCAAGGGGTCGAGCACCGGCTGCGCTGGGAGGCCCGACCCTGGCGCGACGCCAGCGGCGCGATCGCCGGCGTCATCACCTACATGGACGACGTCACCGCCCTGGCCGACGCCCGCCGCGAGGCCCGCGCCAACGCCCGGCGGCTGAAGACCGCCCTCGGCGCCGCCCAGGCCGGCGTCTACGAGATCGACCACGCCGATCGCTCGTTCTGGGGCTCGCCCGAGTTCCACCGCATCCTGGGCCGCCGCATCACCTTCGAGGACGTGCGCCAGGCGATCTGGCCGATGATCCGTTCCGAGGACGTGGCCGCCGTCTACGCCGCCGGCGCGGTCGGCCGCTGGGGCGAGCGGGCCTTCGACGCCCGGGTCGTGCGCCCCAACGGCGAGGAGCGCTGGATCCGCCTGTTCCACGAGGTGCGCCGCGACGCCTCGGGCCGGGTGCGCAAGGCCTATGGCCTGGTGCTCGACATCGACGAGCAGAAGCGCGCCGAGCTGGCCCTGGTCGAGGCCGAACGCGCCGCCCAGGCCGCCAACGAGGCCAAGGCCCAGTTCCTGGCCAATATGAGCCACGAGATCCGCACGCCGATGAACGGGGTGCTGGGGATCATCCACCTGCTCAAGCGCCAGGGGCTCTCGTCGGAAGCCGACCACCTGCTGGGCGAGGCCCTGGCCTGCGGCCGCATGCTCTCGACCCTGCTGGACGACATCATCGACTTCTCGCGCATCGAGGCCGGACGCCTGGACGTGACGCCCGAGCCGATCGACCCGGCCGACCTGGTGCGCAGCGTCGCGCGCCTGCTGAAGGGCCAGGCCGAGCACAAGGGCCTGGCCCTGATCGTCGACGCGCCGGACGTCGGGATCGTGCTGGCCGACCCCACCCGCCTGCGCCAGGCGCTGTTCAACCTGGTCGGCAACGCCGTGAAGTTCACCCTGTCGGGCTCGGTGACCCTGCGCCTGCGCCGCGAGGGCGCCGATCGCCTGGCGTTCGAGGTGGCCGACACCGGGGTGGGCATCGCCCAGGACGCCCAGGCGCGCCTGTTCCAGCGCTTCCAGCAGGCCGACGCCAGCACCACCCGCCGGTTCGGCGGCTCGGGCCTCGGCCTGGCCATCACCCGTCGCCTGGCCCAGATGATGGGCGGCGAGGTCGATTTCTCCTCCGTCGAGAGCGAGGGCTCGACCTTCCGCCTGACCATCGCCGCGCCGTCGGTGGCCCAGCCCGCCCAGGGCGACGCCGTCGACGAGCAGATGCTGCAGGGCCTCAAGGTGCTGGTGGTCGAAGACAACCCCACCAACCGCATGGTCGCCCGCCGGATCCTGGAAATGCTGGGCGCCTCGGTCGAGACGGCGGAGGACGGCCTGTCGGGCGTCGAGGCGGCCGAGCGCGGCTTTGATCTGATCCTGATGGACGTGCAGATGCCCGGCGTCGACGGTCTGGAGGCCTCGCGCCGGATCCGCGCCCTGCCAGGCCCGGCCGGCGCCACGCCGATCGTCGCCCTGACCGCCAACGTCCTGGCCCACCAGCGCGCCACCTACCTGGCCGCCGGCATGAACGGCGTGGCCGCCAAGCCGATCTCGCCCACGGCCCTGCTGTCGGAGATCGTCCGCGTCGCCGAAGCGGCCGCCGCGGCCCAGGTCGCTGTCGCCTGACGACGTTCTCCCAAGGCTTCCCAGAGCGCCGCGTTCCGGGCTAATCCTCCGATCAATCAGGGGGATTTCCGAATGACGGAAACGGTATCGGGCGCGGCTCACAAGAAAGGCGCGTCGATGCGCACGGTGGTGGCGGCCTCGTCGGCCGGCACGGCCTTCGAGTGGTACGACTTCTTCATCTTCGGCAGCCTGGCCCAGGTCATCTCCAAGACCTTCTTCACCGGCCTGTCCGACACCGCCGGCTATATCGCCGCCCTGGCCCTGTTCGGCGTCGGCTTCGCCTTCCGGCCCCTGGGCGCCCTGGTCTTCGGCAAGATCGGCGACCAGGCCGGCCGCAAGGGCGCGTTTCTGGCCACGGTGCTGCTGATGGGCGGCGCGACCTTCGCCATCGCCCTGCTGCCCACCTTCAAGCAGGCCGGGATCATCGCCCCGATCCTGCTGATCATCCTGCGCTGCGTGCAGGGCTTCGCCCTTGGAGGCGAATATGGCGGGGCGGCGATCTACGTCGCCGAGCACTCCCCGCCGGGCCAGCGCGGCCGAGCGACGTCGTGGGTGCAGAGCTCGGCGTCCCTGGGCCTGTTCGCGGCGCTGCTGGTCATCCTGGCGACCCGCTGGCTGCTGGGCGCCCTCATCGGGCCGGCGGCCTTCGACGACTGGGGCTGGCGCATCCCCTTCGCCGTCTCGATCGGCCTGCTGGCGGTCTCGGTCTGGATGCGCATGAAGCTCAGCGAAAGCCCGACCTTCGCCCGGATGAAGGAAGAGGGCGCGGCGTCCAAGGCCCCCTACGCCGAAGCCTTCGGCCAGTGGAAGAACCTCAAGCTGGTGCTGCTGGCCTTCTTCGCGGTCATGTCGGCCCAAGGAGCGGTCTGGTACACCACCTTCTTCTACATCCAGACCTTCATGGAGAAGTTCCTCAAGGTCGCGCCCGGCACGATCAACGGCCTGATGATGGGGGCCGCGGCGGTCAGCGCGGTGCTCTACGTCGTCTTCGGCTGGCTGTCGGACAGGATCGGCCGCAAGCCGGTGATGCTGGGCGGCATGACCCTGGCGCTCGTTTTCTACTTCCCCGGCTTCCACATGCTGGAGCGCGCGGCCAACCCGGCCCTGGCCGAGGCCTCGGCGAGGGCTCCGGTCAGCGTCACCGCCGCCCCCGGGGACTGCGCCCTGCAGTTCGACCCCATCGGCAAGGCCGCCTTCGTCTCGTCCTGCGACATCGCCAAGAGCGCCCTGGCCAATGCCGGCGTCTCTTACGCGAACCAGACCGGCCCGGCCGGCGCCCCCGCCGTCGTCCAGATCGGCGAGACGCGCATCGTCTCGAAAAGCGCCGAAGGCCTGCCGGCCAAGGACGCCAAGGCGGTGAAGGCCGCCGGCGAGGCCGCGATCAAGGCCGCGCTGGCCAAGGCCGGCTATCCGACCGCGGCCGATCCCGCCCGGATGAACATCTGGGGCGTGTTCGGCGTCCTGCTGGTGTTCGTGATCGGCGCCACCGCCCTCTACGGCCCGCTGGCCGCGGCCCTGGTCGAGCTCTTCCCGACGAAGGTCCGCTACACCGCGCTGTCCCTGCCCTATCACATCGGCACGGGCTGGATCGGCGGCTTCGTCCCCTTCAGCGCCTTCGCCATCGTGGCGGCGGTGGGGAACATCTATGCCGGCCTCTGGTACCCGGTGATCTTCACCTTGATCAGCGTGCTGACCACGGCGTTCCTGCTGCCAGAGACGAAGGGGCGGAGCCTCGACTGAGGCGGCCTTGGGAAAACCTCTCCCGTGGGGAGAGGGTCAATTTAGTGATCCGCCGCTCTCGCCAGCTTCCACCTGATCTTCGCGCCCTTCTCGGCGCGGACCTGGCTCTTCAGGACGATCACCCCGGCCTGGCGGGCGTGGCCGTGGTCGAAGTGGGGGGCGGCCAGAACGGCGACGTCGGGCGCGTCGTTGCGCAGCCACCAGCCGATGTTGGACGGCCCCTTGATCAGCACGCTCTTGCCGTCGCGGGCCAGCGAGGCGCGGGCGTCCGGGTGCAGGTGGAAGCTGATCTTGAACGGATGATAGCGGCGCGGGCCGTCGACTTTCGCTTCCGCCATCGGGATCAGGCTGTCCTCGCCGCGCAGCTCGTCGGCGGCGATGTCGAGGAACAGGCGGCGGGCGTGCTTGAGACCCAGGCGCCGCCAGCCGTCATGGACGATGTCGAGCCAGACGCCCTGCTCGGCGTCGTGGCGGCGGGACTCGACGCTGGTCGCGCCGTCGACCAGCCAGGGGCCCAGCGCGGCGGCCCGAAAGCCCGACAGCGGCCGGCCGGCCGAGCCGCCGCCCACCGACACGGTCGAGGCGGCGTCGGACAGACGGAAGGCCTGGGCGTTAGCGGCTTCGGGGCTCCAGCCGCTGGAGGTGATCAGCCGGTCCTTGCCGCAGATGATCTCCAGGGCGGCCGGTTGGGCGCAGGCCGAACGGCTGAGCGCGCCCACGGGCGGGACGCCGGCGTCGGCCATCACCTGGATCGTGCCGCCCTGCATCTTCTGGAAGCCGGCGTGCGGCATGTCCATCGGCGGCTGGGGACCGTGGTCGTCGTGGGCCAGGGCGGCGGCGATGCGGGCCGGCTCGATGGCCTCGCCGCCATGGAAGGCCGCCAGCCGTCCGTCGGCCAGGGCGAAGAAACGCGCGCCCGACGACAGGCGGTCGATGGCCCGGCTCATCGCCTCCGGCGTCGGCCGGCCGCGCTGACCCAGGGCGTCGTCCAGGGTCAGAAGATCGAACAAAAGCTCCAGCCCGGCCTCGGGCGAGCGCGAGGCGTGGCCGCCGTCGGCCAGGACGACCGTGTCGAGGCAGCGCAGCACCCGGCGCAGGCCCTCTGCCATCAGGCGGTCGCTGGCCTTGCCGACCAGGGCCGTGCCGGCGATGGTCACCACCACCGCCCGCTCCAGGGCGCGGTCGGGGGCGTCGGAGGCCCGAAGCAGCTGGCGGGCGCCGCGGGCGATGTCCAGGGCGAGGGCCGTCGCCTCGGCGTCCGAGGCGCCCGGCGACAGGGTCTTGGCGGCGCAGGCCAGGTGGAAGGTGCGGCGTTCCAGGCACTCGCCCGACCACGAGAACTGGTTCCAGGTTCCGAACACCCGCCGCCAGTCCTGGATCAGCCGCAGCGCCCGCCGCGCGCCCTCGGGGCCCTGGGCCAGCAGGCCGGGCAGCCAGTCGAAGCGGTGCAGGGCGACGGCGAAGGCGCGCGAGGGGCTGGGGGTGTCGAAGGGATCGCCCTCGGCCCCGACCTTAAGGCTCTCGTCGTGCAGGGTCAGGACGCCGTCGAGCAGCTGGCGGCCGCGCTGGACCTGTACCGGACGGGGGTCATGCGGGCGGGCGGCCAGGCCGACGGGACGCGGCGAGGAGATCAGCGCCCGATGCGGCGGCGAGCCGAACCACTCGCGCTCGACGCAGGCGCGGACCGAGGCGGCGATCGACCGCGCCAACACGGATCCCCGGCGCACAGGACGTCCAAGGGGACGCCCGGCGGCCTGGGATGCGGAAGGCGTGTCGGGCGCGCCGGTCATGCGGTGGCGTCAGTCCCCTTTGAGGGCGCGGATGTTGGCGGCGTAGGCGTCCGGGCCGCCCTTGAACACCGCCGAGCCGGCCACTAGGGCCGTGGCGCCGGCGGCGACGCACTGGGGGGCGGTGACTGGGGTCACCCCGCCGTCGACCTCGACGATGACGTCCAGGCCCTGGGCGTCGATCAGCTTGCGCAGGGCCTCGACCTTGCGCAGCTGGCCGGGAATGAAGCTCTGGCCGCCGAAGCCGGGGTTCACCGACATGACCAGCACCAGGTCGACGTCCTCGAGGATCCATTCGACGTGGTCGAGGCTGGTCGAGGGATTGAACACCACGCCGGCCTTGGCGCCCAGCTGACGGATGCGCTTGAGCGAGCGGTGCAGGTGGGGGCCGGCTTCCGGGTGGATGCTGATGATGTCGGCGCCGGCCTCGCGGAAGGCTTCCAGATAGGGATCGGCCGGGCTGATCATCAGGTGCACGTCGAACGGGATCTTGGCGTGCGGCCGGATGGCTTTGACGATGTCGGGACCGAGCGTGATGTTCGGCACGAAGTGGCCGTCCATGACGTCGACATGCACCCAGTCGGCGCCGGCCGCCTCGATGGCGGCGACTTCGGCGCCCAACTTTGCGAAGTCGGAAGCGAGGATCGACGGGGCGATGATCGGCGCGGTCATGGTGTTCCTGGCTTACCGGGCAAAGGCTCGCGCTACAAGCGAGCGGTTGAGTTGCAGCCTTATGCGGCCTTGACGAAGCGGGCCACGAAGAAGCCGTCCTGGCCGCCTTCGCGGTGATGGGGCAGCAGGCGCAGGGTTCCGCGCGCCGTCAGGCTGGCCTGCGGCGCCCCGCCCTCGCCGGCGCCGATCGGGGCCAGCGTGAATTCCGGATGGCGGGTGAGGAAAGCCTCGACCTGAGCCTCGCCCTCTTCCGGCTCCAGCGAGCAGACGCAGTAGACCAGGCGGCCGCCGGGAGCGGTGCGCTTGGCCGCGCTGTCGAGCAGGGCCGACTGCACGGTGGCCAGGCTGGCGATGTCGCCCGGACGGGCGGCCCACAGCACGTCGGGGTGGCGGCGGAAGGTGCCGGTGGCCGAGCACGGCGCATCCAGCAGCACGGCGTCGAAAGTGCGTTCGTCGGTCCAGGTCGCGGCGTCGGCGGCCACCACCTCGGCCTGGAGGTTCATGCGGGCCAGGTTCTCGCCGACCCGCTTGAGGCGCGAGGCCGAACGGTCGACGGCCACGACCTTGGCGCCCGTGGCGGCCAGCTGCAGGGTCTTGCCGCCCGGGGCGGCGCAGAGGTCGACGGCGGTCTCGCCAGGCTTGACGTCCAGCAGGCGCGCCGGAACGGCGGCGGCGGCGTCCTGCACCCACCAGCTGCCGTCCTCGAAGGCCGGCCAGGCGGCGACGTCGCCGCGGCGGCGGGTGCGCAGGGTGTCGCCCGGCAGCACCTCGGCCTCCAGGGCCTCGGCCAGGGCCGCGACATCGGTTCCGGGCTTCAGAGAGAGATCGGTGGCTGGCTCCTCAGCCACCACGGCGGCCAGGGCGCGGGCGTCGTCCTGGCCCCAGGCGCCGACCCAGCGGGCGAACAGCCACGGCGGCGTCAGGTCGGACGGATCGTCGGACGGCGCGCCGTCGCGCAGCAGGCCGCGCAGCACGGCGTTGACCAGGCCCTTGAACGGACGGCTGGCCTTATTGGCGCCGGCCAGCTCCACGCTCGTCGCGACGGCGGCGAAGGCCGGCACCTCGAGATAGAAGGCCTGGGTCGCGCCCAGGCGCAGCAGATTGCGCACGCGGGGCGGCGGCTCCTTGCTGAGCTTGGCGGCGAGGGCCCGGTCGACGGGTCCCAGACGGCGCAGCGCGGCCATGGCCAGAGCGCGCGCGAAAGCGCGCTCTCGCGGCTCCAAGGCGCGGAAAGCGTTGGTCGTCGCGGCCTCGTCGAGGCCGCCGCGGCGCGAAAGGGCCGCGTCGAGTAGGGCGAGGGCCGCTTCCCGAGCGGGAAGGCCGTCGTTCAATTCCTGAGTCACCGCCCCGCCGTGCCCCGCAATGAGCGCGAGCGCAAGCCCCTTGGATGATCCATCGACGCTTGCGTGCTATGAAAGCGCATGTCCGACGATCTTTCTTCCCCGCTTTCCGAGGTTCAGGACCCGGAACTGGCCCGCCTGGGCGCCGCTCCCGGCAAGGACCTCAGCCCCGCCGCCCGCCGCGCCCTGGAAGAGGCCGCCGCCCGCCGCGAGGCCGAAGCGGCCGCGTCACTGCCGGCCGAACAGGGCGGCCGCAACGGCCCCGAGCCCACGCGCTTCGGCGACTGGGAGCGCAAGGGCGTAGCAGTGGATTTCTAGACCGGCGATCCTTCTCCCACCACATCCCACCTCTCCCATAGGGAGAGGGAGGGGCCCATGCGCAGCATGGGAGGGTGAGGGGTTAGGGACCTTTCCGGACAGGGCAGGGTCGAAGGGGATGTGACGTTAGACGTCTTACCCCCTCACCCTCCCACGCCTGCGGCGCGGGCCCCTCCCTCTCCCCATGGGAGAGGTTTTCCTTTTCTAGGCCTTCGGCTTACGCGGAGCGGCCGGCTTCTTGGCGGGAGCGGCCTTGGACGCGGCCGGGGCCTTGGCGGCCGGCGCAGGCTTTTCAGCCGCCGGCGCCGCAGCCGCCACCGCCGGCTTGGCCAGCAGGTCGCGGATCTCGGTCAGCAGCTTTTCTTCCGGGGTCGGGGCCGGCGGGGCTTCCGGAGCCGGGTCGGCGGCGTCGGCGCGGCGGATCTGGTTGACCAGCTTGACCAGCAGGAAGACCACGGCCGCGACGATGAAGAACTGGATCAGGGTGTTGATGAAGGCGCCGTACTGGATGGCGACCTTCTCGACCGCCTCGGTGGCCGGATCCTCGGGGCGCAGCACCCATTCCAGCTTCGAGAAGTCGAGCCCGCCGGTCAGCAGGCCGATCGGCGGCATGATCACCTGGTCGACGAGGCTCTTGACGATGCCGTTGAAGGCCGCGCCGATGATCACGCCGACGGCCAGGTCGATGACGTTGCCGCGGGCGATGAACTCGCGGAATTCCTTGACGATGCTCATGCGAAAATCCCTCTCGGCACATCCAACGCCGAGAGGCTGAAGCGGTTCGCCCGCAGGGGCAAGTGAGTCGGTTTCCCGACTATTCCGCGTTCAGGCGGGCGCGCAGTTCCTTGCCGCTCTTGAAGAACGGCACGTGCTTGGCGCGGACGTCGACGGTTTCGCCGGTGCGCGGGTTGCGGCCGGCCCGGGCCGGGCGCGAACGGACCGACAGGGCGCCGAAGCCGCGCAGTTCCACGCGGCCGCCGCCTTCCAGCGCGCCGATCATGCGTTCGAGGATCACGCCCACGACGCGTTCCACATCCTTCTGCGTCAGGTGCGGGTTTTCGTTCGCGAGCCTGGCGATGAGTTCAGACTTGATCATCGATGTCCCCTGCGCCGAGGGAGCGGCGCGCCGCGACCTTTGCCCAAGCGGCATGGAATCTTCAAGGAAAAGGTTGCAACCGGTTCCCAAAGACTGCGGGGGCGCCCGGAGTAACCGCAAAAGAAAAGCGGCGGCCGGATCGCTCCGGCCGCCGCTCTCTTCAGCTTACGCGGTTAGGCGAAAGCTTAGTCCTTCGTAGCGCG
This sequence comes from Caulobacter sp. SRI_008, assembly GCF_057586355.1. Lineage (NCBI taxonomy): Bacteria > Pseudomonadati > Pseudomonadota > Alphaproteobacteria > Caulobacterales > Caulobacteraceae > Caulobacter > Caulobacter sp. SRI_008. Next base: position 11,634 of record NZ_JBYCZS010000006.1, on the reverse strand, counting down.
CTCACGCAGAGCGGCGCCCAGGATGTCGCCCAGCGAAGCGCCGGAGTCCGACGAGCCGAACTGCTCGATGGCTTCCTTTTCTTCGGCCATTTCCAGCGACTTGATCGACAGCGAGACGCGGCGCGCGGCCTTGTCCACGTTGGTGATCTGAGCGTCGACGCGGTCACCCACGGCGAAGCGCTCGGGGCGCTGTTCCTGACGATCGCGCGACAGGTCCGACTTGCGGATGAAGGCGGTCATCGGGGCGTCGTCTTCACCGAAGCGGACTTCGATGCCGCCCGAGGTGACTTCCGTGACGGTGACGGTCACGGTCTGAGCCTTGCGGAAGGTGTCGCCCGACATCGGGTCGCCGGCCAGTTGCTTGATGCCGAGCGAGATGCGTTCCTTCTCGATGTCGACGTCGAGCACCTTGGCCTTGACCAGGTCGCCCTTCTTGTAGCGAGCCATGGCTTCTTCGCCGGCGACGCTCCAGTCGATGTCCGACAGGTGCACCATGCCGTCGATGTCGTTGTCGAGGCCGACGAACAGACCGAATTCGGTCGCGTTCTTGACTTCGCCTTCGACGGTCGAACCGATCGGGTGAGCCTCGACGAAGGCTTCCCACGGGTTGGCCAGGGCTTGCTTCAGGCCCAGCGAGACGCGGCGCTTGGACGGATCGACGTCCAGGACCACGACGTCGACTTCCTGCGAGGTCGAGACGATCTTGCCGGGGTGGACGTTCTTCTTGGTCCACGACATTTCCGACACGTGCACCAGGCCTTCAACGCCGGCTTCCAGCTCCACGAAGGCGCCGTAGTCGGTGATGTTGGTGATGCGGCCGGTGAACTTGGCGCCGACCGGGTACTTGGCTTCGACGCCGTCCCACGGATCCGACTGCAGCTGCTTCATGCCGAGCGAGATGCGCTGGGTGTCCGGGTTGATCTTGACGATCTGGACCTTCACGGTGTCGCCCACGGCGAGCACTTGGCTCGGGTGGTTGACGCGCTTCCAGCTCATGTCGGTGACGTGCAGCAGGCCGTCGATGCCGCCCAGGTCGACGAACGCACCGTAGTCGGTGATGTTCTTGACGACGCCTTCGCGGATTTCACCCTCTTGCAGCTGCGACACCAGTTCGGTGCGCTGCTCGGCGCGGGCTTCTTCCAGGATGGCGCGACGCGAGACGACGATGTTGCCGCGCGGACGGTCCATCTTCAGGATGGCGAAGGGCTGTTCCTTGCCCATCAGCGGGCCGACGTCGCGGACCGGACGGATGTCGACTTGCGAGCCCGGCAGGAAGGCCGAGGCGCCGCCGAGGTCGACGGTGAAGCCGCCCTTAACGCGACCGACGATCGCGCCCATGACGGGTTCGTTCTTGGCGTAGACGCCTTCCAGGCGGGTCCAGGCTTCTTCGCGCTTGGCCTTTTCGCGGCTGATGACCGCTTCGCCCATGGCGTTCTCGAGGCGTTCGAGGAAGACTTCGACGGTGTCGCCGGTCTTGATGGTCGCCTTGCCGGCTTCGTCGACGCCGAATTCCTTCAGCTGGACGCGGCCTTCGGTCTTCAGACCGACGTCGATGATCGCGAAGTCCTTCTCGATCCCGACAACGACGCCCTTGACCACGGAGCCTTCGGCGAAGTCGCGGCCGCCCATGGAGTCGTTCAGGAGCGCTTCGAAATCGTCGCGCGTGGGGTTGAAGCTCATATCGTCAGCCATGCTGATCTTTGGTCTCTGGGTTGTGGGAAGCCCTGCGATGAGCGCCGCCAGATGACGGTTCTCGGGATTCCGGGTGAAGTGGATTTTTGATGCGATCCGGCGCTTCCAAAGCGGCGGCGAGGCGGGCGTTAGATTAGCCCTTGGGGTTTCCCCACCGGGCGCGCGCCGTCTCGACGATGCGGAGAGCCGCATCGAAGGCCTGGGATATAGTCATTTCCGACGTATCAAGCAAGGTGGCGTCCTGCGCCTGGGCCATGGGCGCGTCCTTGCGGCCGCCGTCGCGCTCGTCGCGCTTGTGGATGTCGGCCAGGATCTCTTCGAACGAGACGCTTTCGCCCTGGCCGGTCAGCTGTTTCCAGCGGCGATCGGCGCGGACCTCGGGGCTGGCCGTGACATAGAGCTTGGCCGGCGCCTCGGGAGCGATGACGGTGCCGATGTCGCGGCCGTCGAGCACGGCGCCGCCGCCCTGGCTGGCGAAGGTCCGCTGCAGGTCGAACAGGGCCGAGCGCACGCCCGGATGCACGGCCACGCGGCTGGCGGCCTCGCCGGCGGCGCGGGTGCGCACCTCCGGTCGCTCCAGTTCGGCAAGGTCGAGGCCCCGGGCCGAGGCCTCGGCGGCCCCGGCGTCGTCCAGGTCGCCGCCGGCCTCCAGCAGCCGCACCCCGACCGCCCGGTAGAGCAGGCCGGTGTCCAGCATCGGCAGGCCGTAGTGGGCCGCCAGGCGCGAGGCGATGGTGCCCTTGCCCGAAGCGGCCGGGCCGTCGACGGCGATCACGAAGCCCATGGATCAGGCCTCGACGATCGAGCCGCCCAGGCCCGTCATCAGCGACACGAAGCCCGGAAAGCTGGTGGCGATCATGCCAGGCTCGTCGATCTCGACCGGCTCCATGGCGGCCATGCCCAGGATCAGGTGGCTCATGGCGATGCGGTGATCGCCGTGGGTGATCACCTTGCCGCCGCCGCGCACCGGATGGTTGCCGCCGCGCGTGCCGACCACGGTCATGCCTTCCGGCTCTTCCTCGACCGTGACGCCGCAGGCCAGCAGGCCCGCCGCCGTCAAGGCGATGCGGTCGCTTTCCTTGACCCGCATCTCGCCGATGCCGCGCATGACGGTGGGACCATCGGCGAAGGCGGCCGCGACGGCCAGGATCGGATATTCGTCGATCATCGACGGCGCGCGCTCGGGCGGCACGACCACGCCCTTGAGTTGCGAATGGCGGGCGGTGATGTCGCCGACCTCCTCGCCGCTCTCGACGCGGACGTTCGAGATCACCAGATCCGCGCCCATCTCCTGCAGGGTCGTGAAGAGGCCCGTGCGCAGCACGTTGAGCATCACGCCCTCGACGGTCACTTCCGAGCCGGGGACGACCAGGGCCGCGACCAGCGGGAAGGCGGCCGAGGACGGGTCGCCCGGCACCTGCACGTGCGTGCCCTTCAGCTTCTGGCCTTCCGGCAGGCGCACGTGGCGCACGCCCTTTTTGTCCTCGACGATCACCTCCGCCCCGAAGGCGCGCAGCATGCGCTCGGTGTGGTCGCGGGTGGCTTCCGGCTCGATCACCTCGACGCCGCCCTCGGCGTGCAGGCCGGCCAGCAGCACGGCCGACTTCACCTGGGCCGAGGCCATCGGCAGGGTGTAGACGAGGCCGCGCAGGCCGCCGCCCTTCAGGGTCAGCGGCAGGCGGCCCTTGTCGCGGCCAAGCCACGTGGCGCCCATGCGGGCCAGCGGATCCAGCACCCGGCCCATCGGACGGCCGCGCAGCGAATGGTCGCCGGTGAAGGTGGCGCACATGGCGAAACCCGAGGCCGCGCCCATGATCAGGCGCACGCCGGTGCCGGCGTTGCCGCAGTCGATCACGTCCGAAGGCTCGGCGAAGCCGCCCTTGCCCTCGACGCGCCAGCGGCCGACGCCTTCCTTTTCGATGCGCGCACCAAAGGCTTGCATCGCCCGGGCCGTGGCCAGGACATCGTCGCCTTCCAGCAGTCCCTCGATGGTCGTGGTGCCGCTAGCCAGGGCCCCGAGGATCATCGAACGGTGCGAAATGGACTTGTCGCCAGGCGCCCGAACCGTACCGCGAAGGGCTCCGCCGGGCGTGCTCTTCAATCCAGCCGTCGTCATGCCGAAACCGGCTCCTTGCAACATAGGTGTTTCGCGAAGGGGTTTGCTTTTGACAGCGGCCCTTCGTCATGGCAAGTCAGCCGCCGCTTTTCCCATCAGGATCAAAGGGTCGCCACCTTGGCAAATCCCGACTTGGGCGCAAAACAAATCTGCCCCAGCTGCCAGTCGAAGTTCTACGACCTCAACCGCCGTCCGGCCGTCTGCCCCAAATGCGGTGAGCAGTTCGATCCGGAAGAGGCGCTGAAGTCCCGCCGCGTGCGCGCCCGCGCCATCACGCCGGACTACGACGCCGAAGACGAGAAGGAAGTCCCGGCTCCCAAGGAGCAGGACGGCTTCGAGGACGAAGTCGACGAAACCCCGGAAATCGACGAAGCGGCCGAGGCCGACGTCGTCGAGACCGATGACGAGGACGGTGATCCGACCGCGGCTCCGGCCCCGGGCGGCGACGACCTGGGCGTCGATTTCGCCGAGGACGAGGACCTCGCCGAGGACGAAGCCGACGACGTTCCGTTCCTGGAAGACGAGGACGACGACGATCTCGGCGACGAGATCGAAGGCCTCCCGGGCGAAGAAGACGACGACCGCTAAGCGGCGAATGCGCCGGGGTCGGAGTGATCCGACCCCGGGCTTTCGGGTTCTCCACAGCGTTTCGTCGCACCCCGAAAAAAAGTTCGTCGAGGGGGTTGATCCCGGAAAAACCTCGGCATAGGTTCCGCGCCTCTTCGGGGGGCAGCCACTCGGAACCGTCGAAGAGACTAAGGAATTCAGACGAAAGTCTTCGGATTTTCGGATGAGCCTTGGGGCTATAGCTCAGCTGGTAGAGCGCTTGAATGGCATTCAAGAGGTCAGCGGTTCGACTCCGCTTAGCTCCACCAAGACGGCCGCTTCCCTAAAGGGAGCGGCCGTTTCCATTTTCGGAGCCGTCCGAAGACTTGCCGGAAAACTTGAGCCTCGCCTTGCGGAGGGGGCTTGATCCCGGAAAGGCCTCGACATAGGTTCCGCGCCTTCCCGGGCGACCATCCGGGAGACCAAGGCTTTCAGGCCTCGGGGCTATAGCTCAGCTGGTAGAGCGCTTGAATGGCATTCAAGAGGTCAGCGGTTCGACTCCGCTTAGCTCCACCAAAACGGCCGCTTCCCTAAAGGGAGCGGCCGTTTCCATGTCTGCCTGGGTCCTTCTCCCCTTGCGGGAGAAGGTGTCATCCGCAGGATGACGGATGAGGGGTCTCTCGGATTTGAGCCGCCTCATCCAGCCGATCCGCCTTCGCGGCGGACAGGATCTTCAACCCCTCATCCGACCGCCTTCGGCGGCCACCTTCTCCCGCAAGGGGAGAAGGATCGCTATTCCGCGATCAGCGCGGCCAGGCGCCGCACGCCCTCCTCCATCTGCTCCGGCGGCAGCAGCGAATAGCTGAGGCGCAGGGTGTTGGCGGCGGGAGCTTCGGCGAAGAACGGGGCGCCGGGCACGAAGGCCACGCGGGCCTCGACCAGGGCGCGCTCCAGCAGGGCCTTGCCGTCCAGCCCCTCGGGGAGGGTCAACCAGACGAACATGCCGCCTTCCGGCGAGATCCAGGAGACGTCCTTGGGCATGTGGCGCTCGAGCGCCGCCAGCATGGCCCGCGCCTGGCCGCCATAGGCCCCGCGCAGCCGGTGCAGGTGCTGGTCATAGCCTTCCGACACCACGCGGTGGGCGACCATCTGGTTGATGGTCGAGACGTGCAGGTCGCCGCCCTGCTTGAGCAGGACCAGCTTCTCGATCGCCGCCTTGGGGCCGCAGATCCAGCCAATGCGCAGGGCCGGCGACAGGGTCTTGGACAGGGTGCCGCAGAACAGGGTGCGCGCGGCCTCGATCGAGCCCTTGCGGGCGATGTCCAGCGCCAGCAGCGAGGGGATGGCCTCGCCGCCGAACCGCAGCTCGCGATAGGCCGCGTCCTCGATCAGCGGGAAGTCCTGGGCGTCGGCGAGGTCCAGCAGGGCCTCGCGCTCGGCCAGGGTCAGGCTGACGCCGGTCGGATTGGCGAAGTCGGGCACGAAGTAGCCCAGGCGCGGTTCGCGGGCCGCCACGGCCTCCCAAGCCGCCGGGTCGCCGTCCAGCGCGCCCTCGGGCAGGTCGAGATAGGCCGGCTGGTAGGCGTTGAAGGCCTGCAGGGCGCCCAGATAGGTCGGCCGGGCCACCATCACGGTCGCGCCGGGATCGAGGAACAGCTTGCCCAGCAGGTCGAGCGCCTGCTGCGAGCCGGCGGTCAGCAGCACATTCTCGGGCTCGCACGGCATGCCGTCGCGGGTCATGCGCTCGGCGATCCAGCGGCGCAGCGGGCCATGGCCTTCGCTGACGGTGTATTGCAGGGCCTGGGCGGCCTGGGCGCCGTCGGCGAGGATGTCGCCATAGGCCGCCCGGATGGCTTCGGCGGGAAACAGGGCCGGGTCGGGAATGCCGCCGGCGAACGACAGGATGTCGGGCTGCTCCAGCAGCTTCAGCAGTTCGCGGATTTCGCTGGCGCGGATGCCGGCCATGCGCGCGGAAAAGCGTCCGGCCCAATCCTGGATGGCCGCGTCTTGGGTGTCGATGGTCATGGAGGTCGTGTTCTTCGTCGAGACTGATCTGTGCGGCGGCCCTGGTCGCTGTCTTGAAAGGGCCGCCTGTCTTTTTGAGCGCGGCGGCTGAGGCCGCCCGTCGGGCGCACGGAGGCGCCCCGCCTGATCCCTAGCGGTCAGGCGCTGCGTACGAGTCCGGTCGGTCCAAGGGAGCGGCGGCGCTGGAAGCGTCCCGGTCCGCGTTCGATCTCGATCATGGGCGCGACCCTAGCCAAACCGGACGCGGATGAAAACCCGCCCCGGACGCCTCGATGGTCGCAAGCCGCCTCAGCGCACGCCAGTCAGGCTGTCGGTCCAGTCCTCGGTGGGATCGGGCGGACCCCCGCTCGGCAGGCGCCATTCACCGCGGTAGGAGAAGTCCAGCGTGCCGCACAGCCGCGCCTGGCCCGGCGCGGCGGGATCGTCGCCGAAGGCCTGGATGCGCAGGTCCTGGCGCACGGCGATGCGGCTGAAGCTCAGCCACAGGCGCTTGGAGCCCGGGCAGAAGGCGCGGACATAGACCTTGCCCTGCTCGGCCTTGCCGTCGACCTCGTAGAGGGCGGCGTTGGCGTCGACGCCGCTCATGGCCGCCAGCCCGCCCTTGCCGAGGTCCTTTTCGCCGCCTTTGCGCAGCAGGGCCTGGGCCGGCACGCCGGTGGCCAGCACCTTGACCGGCTTGGCGCCCAGCAGGCTCTGGTCGAACAGCACGGTCAGGCCCGCCCCGGTCAGCCGCTTGGCGTCGGCCGAGATCGGATCGTACGAGAACATCCGCCGCTCGGCGGCCGCCGAGGGCCCCGCCAGGGCGCTCAGGAGCGCCGTGGAGGCCAGAAGCAGCGCAAACCCAAGCCTCATCGCTTGGCCCGCAGGTCGACGGCCTGGGCGTCGAATCCGGACAGCCGCCAGGCGCCGCCTTCGCGGGTGAAGGTCAGCAGGCACGGCCCGTCCTTCTTGGCGGCGCAGACCCGGCCGTCGCCGGCCGGCCGCAGGGCCGAGGCGATGGCGATCCGACCCGGGATCGGCCGGTCGGGCGTGTAGCCGTAGTAGTTGGCGGCGGCGCGGAACACTTCGGGGCGGATCAGGGCCTCGCCGGCGACATCGGCGGCGGGGCCGGCCAGGGCGATGGCGGCGGCCTGCCAGCCGCCCTTCAGGCCCGAACCGCGCGCCTCCTGCACCAGGCGGGTCTCGATCGCGCCCTTCAGGGCCTGGTGATCGACCAGGCTGTCGAACGTCGCCCGATCGTTGTTGCGGATCGACGTCAGCAGGGCGTGCACGTCGCCGGCCGCGTCATAGCGGTCGGCGGTGGCGCAGGCCGCCAGCGAAGCGGCGGCCGCGCTCAGGGCGATGAGGGCTCGAATACGCATGGACGAAGGGCTAGCGCTCAATTCCGGCGAATTCCAGTCCGGCGTGTATCGGTCGGTCAGCCGCGGCTCAACGAGACCACGTCATGGTCGGCCGCGCGCCACAGCCGCCGGGTCTTGCCGCCGACCAGCGGCTCCTCGACCCGCAGGGCGAAATCGAAGACCCCGGAGACATCGTAGCTTCCCGCCAGGTCGTAGGTCGCCGCCGTGGCGCGATCGGGGGCCAGGCGATCGATCGCGGCGCGCCAGTCGGCCTTGAAGGTCGCCTGCAGGGCGTCGAGCGAGACCTCGTAGCGCGTTTCGGCCGGCACCTCGATCTCGACGGTGATCTGGCCGCGGACGCCCACGGCGGCGCTGACGTCGGCGCCGAGCGCCAGCCCGGCCGGCGCGCCCACGAAGCGAGGCTCCAGCCCGCCGGACAGTTGCAGGCGCTCGCGGCGGAAGCTGGCGACCTCGTCGAGCTCGATCCGGCCGCCCAGGGCCGTCAGGCAGGCCAGGGCCTGTTCGGACCCCACGTCGGTGCGCCAGCGATGCTGCGCGACGCCTGAACCGCTCAGGGTGGCGCTGAACAGGCGCGGCGCCTTGCCGCCTCGGTTGTCGAAGGTCTCGACCGCCACGCGCTTGCTGTCGTTCGGCGCCAGGCTCCTGGTCCGATAGACGATCCGGGGGGCGCTGAAGCTTGGCCGGTAGGGCCGGAACCGCCAGGTCTGGTGATCGCGGTGATGCCGGTCGTACTCGTAGACGCAGACGCGACTGCGCTCGTCATAGGGACCGTTGCCGGCCACCTCCAGCAGCTGATCGCCCCAGGGCTTGGCCAGTATGGGCGTGGACGCCAGCGCGACGTCGACATCCCAGTAGAAGCCCTGGGCGTTCGGTTCGAACGGGACGACCCGGACGGGTCCCTGGCCCTGGACGCCGCTGAAGTGCAGGGCCCCGCCGACGCCCCCCGCCTCCGGATGCCGCAGGGCGACCGCCTCGAACCAGTACTTGCCGTCCGCGCCATGGCGCCGCCACAGCTGGTTGTCGCCGTAACGGGCCGGGGCGATGCCCACGCGGCAGTCCAGCCCGCCCCAGTCGCCGCCGGGACCGGCGCCGTCCGATCCGGCGGCCGTCAGCGCCCAGGAGCGCGACCAGTCGCGGCTGACTTCAGACAGGATGATGAAAAGGTCCTGCGCCATTGATGCCCCCAGGTGATGCGCCCAGGCGCGCCCCCGCGCCGCGGGCGTCACCCTTAGGGGTTGCGCCGTCCGCGTCCACCCGCCCGAGGGCTCATTTTGGGCGAGGCAAAGAAAAAGGGCGCGGATCCGAAGACCCGCGCCCTTCTCATTTTCGGTGACCCAGGTCGCCGGGCTCTTAGTCGAGCTGGCGCTTGATCTCCTCGACGGTGAAGCACTCGATGGTGTCGCCGACCTTGATGTCCTGGAAGCCGGCGAACATCATGCCGCATTCCTGACCGACCGGCACCTCGTTGACCTCGTCCTTGAAGCGCTTGAGCGTCTGCAGGGTGCCGAGTTCGAGCACGACGATGTCGTTGCGGATGATCCGGACCTTGGCGCCCTTGCGGACCACGCCTTCGGTGACCTTACAGCCGGCGACCTTGCCGATCTTCGAGATGTCGAAGGCCTGCAGGACCTCGGCGTTGCCGAGGAAGGTTTCGCGCTGGATCGGGGCCAGCATGCCCGAGAGCACGCCTTTGATGTCGTCCAGCAGGTCGTAGATGATCGCGTAGTAGCGGATCTCGACCCCTTCGCGTTCGGCCAGGGCCCGCGCCTGGGCCGAGGCCCGGACGTTGAAGCCGATGACCGGCGCGCCGGCGCCCTTGGCCAGCATGACGTCGCTTTCGCTGATCGCGCCGGCGCCCGACAGGATGATCCGCGCGCGGACCTCGTCGGTCGACATCTTGTCCAGCGAACCGATGATCGCTTCGGCCGAACCCTGCACGTCGGCCTTGATGACCAGCGGCAGTTCTTTCAGCTTCTTGTCCTGCAGCTTGGCCATCATGTCGGCCATCGAAGCGCCGGCGCCCACCGGGGCCATCGTCTTCTCGCGCTTCTGGCGGATGCGGTACTCGGTCAGCTCGCGGGCGCGGGCTTCGTTCTCGACCACGGCGAAGGCTTCGCCGGGCGAGGGAACGCCGTCCAGACCCAGGATCTCGACCGGCGTGGCCGGACCAGCTTCGGTCAGCTGCTCATTGCGCTCGTTCAGCAGGGCGCGAACCCGGCCGAACTGGCTGCCGGCGACGACGATGTCGCCGCGCTTGAGCGTACCGCGGTTGACCAGCACGGTGGAAACCGCGCCGCGACCCTTGTCCAGCTTGGCCTCGATCACAACGCCGTCGGCGGTGCGGTCGGGGTTGGCCTTCAGGTCGAGAACCTCGGCCTGCAGCAGGATGGCGTCGAGCAGGTCGTCCAGGCCGGTGCGGGCCTTGGCCGAGACTTCGATGATCTGGGTGTCGCCACCCAGGCTTTCGACGACGATCTCGTGCTGCAGCAGCTCGTTGACCACGCGGGTCGGATCCGAGCCCGGCTTGTCCATCTTGTTCACGGCCACGATGATCGGCACTTCGGCCGCCTTGGCGTGCTTGATTGCCTCGATCGTCTGCGGCATCACGCCGTCGTCGCCGGCCACCACCAGCACGACGATGTCGGTGATGTTGGCGCCGCGAGCGCGCATGGCCGAGAAGGCGGCGTGGCCGGGCGTGTCGAGGAACGTCACGCGCTGGCCGTCCTTCAGGCGAACCTGATAGGCGCCGATGTGCTGGGTGATGCCGCCGTGCTCGCCGGCCGCCACGTCGGTGGCGCGCAGGGCGTCGAGCAGGCTGGTCTTGCCGTGGTCGACGTGGCCCATGATGGTCACGACCGGAGGACGGGCCTCCAGGTGATCGTCGTGGTCCTCGGCGCCGATGAAGCCTTCTTCGACGTCGGCTTCCGACACGCGGCGCACGGTGTGACCGAATTCGGTCGCCACCAGCTCGGCGGTGTCGTTGTCGATGACGTCGTTGATCTTCAGCATCACGCCCTGACGCATCAGGAACTTGATGATCTCGACGCCGCGCACGGCCATCCGGTTGGACAGCTCCTGCACGGTGATGACGTCGGGGATCACGACCTCGCGGGCCACGCGGGCCTGCTCGACCGCGCCGCCACGGCGCTTTTCCTTTTCGCGTTCACGGGCCCGGCGAACCGAGGCCAGCGAGCGCATGCGGTCGGCGGACTCCCCATCACCGGCCACGGCCTGGATTGTCAGACGGCCTTCACGGCGCTGCGGAGCGCCCTTGGCGCGCGAAACGGCCTTGTTCGGCGCGTTGTTGGCCTTGCGGCGATCGTCGTCCTCGTCCGGACGGCGATCGGTCAGGCCGCCGCCGGGCCGCGGGGCCGAGCGGGTGGCGCGCTGGATTTCCGGGGTCGCCGGAGCCGAGGCGGGAACGCCGGGACGCGGACCGCGCGGACCACCGGGGCCGCCAGGACCACGGGGACCGCCGGGCGCCGGGCGCGGGGCCAGGGCCGAATAGCGGACGGTCTGCTGCGGACGGTCGCCTTGCGGACGATCACCCTGCGGGCGGTCGCCGCCCGAACGGTAACCACCGCCACCGCCAGCGCCGCCTTCCGGACGCGGACCACGCGGACGGTCGCCGTCCGGACGCGGAGCGCGCTGGTTGTACGGGCCGTCCTGACGGGGGGCGCGTTGATTGTAGGGACCGTCCTGACGCGGCGCGCGCTGGTTGAACGCGCGGTCGCCCTGCGGACGATCGCCTTGCGGGCGATCCCCTTGAGGACGGTCGCCGTGCGGGCGATCGCCGCCCGGGGTCGGGCGATAGGTCGTGGTCGTCGGACGATCGTCGCGGCGCTCACGGCTGGGTTCGTAGGTGCGGGTCTGGCCGGGCGACGCGGCGGCGGG